>PXPT01000131.1 GCA_003021505.1 Cyanobacteria bacterium QS_4_48_99
TTCCAGAGTCATGGGCAGGTTACAGAGACTAACCTCCTATGATCTCTAAAATCATCTAGGATTGCTATAGTTGAAAAGCTTATGTGATTAACTGTTAAGCGATCGCCGATTTTATGGAGATAAATTTTAACCATAGCACCCTGACTGGAAAGATCGCACTTATTATACAGAACTTTTTTTGTAAAATTTAGCCAAGTTAGAAAACCCCAATCATGCAAGTTGCGGTTCAACCCTTCACTGTCCACAAGCGATTCGCTTTAACTATCTCTCGCGGTACAACAGCCAAGACAACGAATATTTGGGTGCGTCTGAGCCAAGATGGAATTGAGGGCTGGGGAGAAGCTTCGCCTTTTTCCATTGTGGGCAAAGAGTGCAAAAGCACAGACGATTTGCTGAGGGAATTAAAACAAATCACCCCAAAGCTGGAAAAATATCCCCCCTGGGATGGGCAAGTGATTGAGGAGGTGTTAAGGGAATCACAAACATCTTCAGCGGTGCAGGCATCGATTGACATGGCTAGGCACGACTGGGTAGGAAAACGGACAGGCTTATCCCTGTGGCGCTTGTGGGGGTTAGATTGCCGCCGAATCGTGGCCACTTCGCTGACAGTAGGCATTAGTACCCCAGAGGAAGCAAAACAGCGCGTGCGAGACTGGCAGCAGTTGATAGGGGCACCGAGGCTCAAGGTAAAATTGGGAAATCGGGAGGGAATCGCAGCAGATCAGGCGATGTTGAAGGCGGTACGCGAAGTTGCTCCTATTGCTGAGTTATATGTAGATGCGAATGGGGGGTGGAATTTAGAAGAAGCGGTGGTGATGTGTAATTGCTTGGCAGGGTTGGGGGTAAAGTATGTAGAGCAGCCGTTGGCAGTCGGAGAAGAGGAGCATTTGGCAGAGTTATCGACGCGATCGCCCCTACCCATTTTCGCAGACGAAAGTTGTTGGACGAGCCGCGATATTCCTCAGCTAGCACACTCTGTCCACGGCATTAATATCAAAATCATGAAAGCTGGGGGATTAACAGAGGCAATGCGTATGGTACATACTGCCAAAGCCTGGGGATTGCAGGTAATGTATGGCTGCTATTCGGATAGCACCTTGGCAAATACCGCCATGACTCAATTGTCGCCGCTAGCAGATTACCTCGATTTGGACAGCCATTTAAATTTAGTTGACGATCCCTTCACGGGGGCGGTTTTGGGTTCCGGGCGTTTACTGCCCACGGAGTTACCAGGATTAGGAGTCGAGTTTAGTCGTTAGTCATTAGTCATTAGTGCTAAGTTTATCAAAGTTTACTAATGACTACGGACTATGGAAGGAATGCAGTGTGTCTAACCACGAGAAATCGAGTGGCGATTTTCCTGCATGAGGGGATTCGCGGCGAACACGGGAAAACGGGACTAACATTTTTACGCTACGCAGAAGCCTCGATTGTAGCGGTAATTGACCAGCAGTGCGCTGGGGAGTCTTTGCAGGAGTTAACCGGAATTTCGAGAACCGCACCGATTGTCCCCTCTCTGGCTGAGGCATTGCCTTACCAACCCGAAGTTTTGCTAATTGGCATTGCTCCTTCAGGCGGGGCACTCCCAGAGGCTTGGTGGCAGGAAGTCACCGAAGCAATATCGGCAGGATTATCCGTAGTGAATGGTTTACATAAGCCCATCTCCCCGATGATTGAAAGTTTAACAGGGAAATCTCTGCAAGAGGGGCAGTGGATTTGGGATATTCGTCGGGAACCAGAAGGGTTAGGGATTGCTGCGGGGAAGGCGCGATCGCTCTCCTGCCAGCGCATTTTAACCGTGGGCACGGATATGTCTGTGGGGAAAATGTCAACCAGTTTGGAGCTACATCGGGCAGGACAGCGACGAGGCATCAACTCCAAGTTTCTGGCAACTGGGCAGGGAGGGTTAATGATTACCGGGGAAGGAGTGCCTCTCGATGCAGTGCGAGTGGATTTTGCAGCCGGGGCAGTGGAACAAGCAGTGATGCGTCTGGCGGGCGATCGCTCCCTATTATTGATTGAAGGGCAGGGTTCCTTCTTGCATCCGGGTTCGACGGCAACGCTACCACTGATGCGAGGGAGCCAACCCACAGGATTAATTTTAGTGCATCGGGCAGGACAGCAGCACATCCGCACTTTTCCCCAGGTGGCGATTCCACCTTTGCCAGAGGTAATCCAATTGTATGAGGCAGTGGCAAGCGTGGGTGGAGCGTTTGGGCAGGTGCAGGTGAAAGCGATCGCACTTAACACCTTGCATTCTGAAGCGCCACAGCAGGCGATTGACCAAGTTCAACAGCAAACAGGACTACCCTGTACAGATGTGGTGCGTTTTGGGGCAGAATCGCTGTTGGATGCGGTGATGTCTGATTGAAGGAGTGAGGACGTGAGAGCGTGAGGGCGTGAGGAAAAGCTCCAGGAGCTCCAGGGGCAGGGAACGGGGGAGCAGGCGAGGCAGAGGGGCAGAGGAGCAGGAGGAAAGAAGTGAGAGCGTGAGGACGTGAGAGAGTGGGAAATAGGAAGAAATTTTTCGAGCAAACAAGCCTACTTTCCCCCTCACTCCTTACTTGCCTCCTCCGCACCTCTGCACAGAAACCTCCTCACCCCTCATTACTCCTCACCCCTCACTTCCCCCCCCCAGCCAACTGGAGAATTTCACCAGCAGCGCGATCGCACACGCCCACCTCTCCTAAGCCTTGACGCACTTGCTGATAACCTGCTAAGAGTTGCTGGTTCCGTTGTGGGTTCAGCAGCAGATTCAGGGATTCCTGAACAATTCTTGCTGGTGTGGCTTCCTCTTGGAGCAACTCCGGCACAATTGAGTCCATCACCACCAAATTCGGCGGCGACATAAAGGGAATGGAAAAATTTAAGAATGTGCGAGCGATCCAAGCAGTGATGGGGTTAACGCGATAGAGAACCACTTGGGGGACATCAAGCAAAGCAGCTTCGAGGTTAACCGTTCCTGATTTAGTAATGGCTAAGTCTGCTGCTGCGATCGCCTCTAAGGTTTGACCTTCCAGTAGGGTTGCCTGCAAACCATAACGTTTAATTGCCTTCTCAATTGCGCCTCGATAGGCAGTTAAGGAAAGGGGAATCCAGAAATGTACCTGCGGCAACTTGGCTTGGATTTGCTGTGCCGCTTCCAACATGACAGGCAACAGATATTTAACTTCTTGCTGGCGGGAAGCAGGCAGAAGGGCGATCGCGAGCTTGTCCGACTCTATTCCTAGGGATACTCGTGCTTTGTCACGGCTAGGGGCAGTTTGCATACGATCCACCAAAGGATGACCTACCCAGCCCACCGATACCCCTTTCTCTTGAAAGAAACGTGCTTCCCCTGGAAAAATGGCTAACAGTCGGTCAGTAATCTTAGCAATCCGGTTAGCACTCGCTAGAGGGGACCAAACCCAAATTTGAGGCGCAATATAATAAACCACTGGCACGTGGGGGAGATGCTGCCGCAGGTAACTGCCAATCGCTAAATTGGGACCAAGATAATCAATTAAGACTAACAAATCCGGTGGATTTTGCCACAAGTATTGCTTGGCACGACGCTGAATTTGCATCGTTGGTAAGACAAAAGGCAGCGATTCTAGAAGTCCCATCGAACCGATGCCTGTGGTGTTTCCTAACAGGGTTGCCCCTGCTGCCGCCATGTGATCGCCTCCCAAGGCAACGATCTCTAACTCTGCACCAACTGCCGTTGCTTGCCGCTTGAGGGCTTCAATCAGCATTGCCCCTTGCAAATCTCCAGAAACTTCGCCAGTGCTGATGAATATACGCATTAACAATTCTGAATTCTGAATTCTGAATTACGAATTCTGATTGCCCTTCCCAGAAGTCAAACCTCGTCGTCCTGGAGATACAGAAAGCTGCATAAACTGGCGTAGATACTGCACGGGTTCGCCCTCGCAAACTAACTCTAACTGTTCTAGGGTTTCACTAACAGAATTGCCAGAGCGGTAGAGAATCCGGAAAGCTTTTTTGAGTTCTCCCATTTCTGTGGAACTAAATCCTTTGCGTTTGAGACCAGTCAAATTCAGTGATCGCACTTGTGCCGGATTACCTTCAACCAGCATATAAGGCGGCACATCTCGGACAATGCGACTTAGCCCACCCACCATTGCCAAACGCCCAATCTGCACAAATTGATGAATGCCTACAACTCCCCCAATCCATGCCTGAGTTTCGATGCGAACATGACCAGCTAAAGCCACATTATTGGCAATGACCACACTATCTGCGATCACGCAGTTGTGGGCAACATGAACATAAGCCATCAGCAAATTGTTGTTGCCAATCTGGGTTACTTCACCCTCGCCTGTGGCACGGTTAATCGTGACATACTCCCGAATGCAGTTACCGTCAGCAATCTTTACCCAGCTTGCTGCCCCCTGATATTTCAAGTCTTGAGGTTCCAAGCCAATCGCGGCACCTGGAAAGATTTGGTTGTTTGCCCCAATCGTGGTCTGTCCTTCAATAATGGCATGGGCACCAATCGTCGTTTGGGAACCAATCCTCACTTTTTCCCCAATTACTGCATAAGCACCCACTTGAACTGTGGGGTGCAGCTCAGCATCGGGATGAATAACAGCAGTGGGATGAATCAGTGTTTTCAACGCGCAACTCCGGCAAATCTCGCACGATTTAGTTATTTGTCCTTCGCCCCTTCGGGACAGTACTTTGTCCTTAGTCAGTAGTCTTCAGTGAATCGCGCTTACAGAGGCGTGACTGTTGGTAATCACATGACTCTTGACTAATGACTAACGACTAATAGTTACTCAATCAGAGAAAACATCATTTCGCCTTCTGCAGCTAATTGACCATCAACTGTAGCACTCCCCTGCATTTTCCCAAAACGACCGCGCTTGAAAGACAAAAGTTCCACACTCACGATCAGTTGATCGCCTGGCACAACTCGACGACGGAAGCGCACTTTATCCATTCCGGCAAAAGCAAAGAAGCTTCCTTCCATTCCTGGCAGTTGAGTCAACACCACTCCGCCTACCTGTGCCATCGCTTCCACAATCAGCACTCCAGGCATAATGGGAAGCCCTGGAACGTGCCCTTGAAAATGGGGTTCGTTGAAGCTAACATTTTTGATTCCAACTGCCTTTTCTTCAGGCACATATTCAATGATGCGATCCACTAGTGCAAAGGGATAGCGGTGGGGAAGTATCTTATGAATCTCTTCGACAGTGAAAATGGTTTGCGAGGATGATTCTTGATTAGGCTGATTGTTATTTGTCTTCACAGAATCAGAACGATTAGAACTATCGACATCGGTGAATTTGGACATGAGGTTTCTCGATGAGACTAGTCAGTTATCCTTTCTTCGGGAGTATGGAATAACTCTCAATTCATGATTCAGAATTATCCTTTCTGCCTTTGAGAGTCGCATAGCGCTTGTGCCAATTGGATGTGTAGCTTGTGGCTAGCTTTGTAAGCAAGGAAATGAGCTTTAGGAAAACTCCCCAGTAAACTTAGATCCCCTACTAAGTCTAAGAGTTTATGACGCACTGGTTCATTGGCAAATCTTAAGGGAGGATTAAGCCAGCCGCGATCGCTACAGACTAGGGCATTTTCTAGGCTACCGCCTTTAATTAACCCTGCGCTGCGCAACTGCTCAATTTGATCAGCTAAACCAAAGGTTCGTGCCGGAGCAATACTTGCTGCAAAACTGCTCTGAGAAGGACTCCAACTATGCCATTGATTCCCAATTGCTGGTAAATCGAAATCAATCCCGTAGGTAAAACGAATCTCAGAAGCAGGAATCGCCCCAACAAAGGCATCCTCTTCCTGAATCCAGAGCGGCTCTGGTAAAAGTGAGGAGTGAGGAGTAAGAAGTGAGGAGTGTCGCTTTCTCGCTCGCTTCGGGAGCTGCGACTGCAACGCATTCGCTCCTGAGGCGGGGATCTGTGTCTCCCGAAACTCTCCGCGTCTTCTTTCCCCTTGTCCCCTTGTCCCCTTCCACTGTCCTCTTTCCCCTGCCTCCCAAGACTCCTGCCCAACAATTCCCACCTGGGCAACTGCCTCTACCCAATCTTGTGCCGAACCATCCATCAAAGGGACTTCCGCACTATCAATTTCAATTCTGGCATTGTCTACGCCACTTGCCGCCAGTGCTGCCAGCAGGTGTTCTACTGTCCGCACTTGCGCCTCTGGCTGTGCCAGTTCTGTAGAGACAACTGTTTGAGCGACTCCTTCCACCTTTGCCGGAACAACTGGAGCTTTGGGCAAATCAACGCGAGCAAAGTAACGTCCTTCCCCCACTCCGGCAGGTAGCACGCGCACCTGAGTGGTGACACCAGAGTGAAGTCCAACGCCAGAGCGTTCAAATGATGCCCCAATCGTTCTATTCATAAATTTTGTATTTTGTTAACACCAAGCAACGACCCATTCAAAATCGCTCTCCAATGCCAAAGTGGAGTTGACTCTCACCTTCATCATTGAAGGCGTAGTCAATCCGAATCGGACCAAGGGGAGATTGAATGCGGACGCCAGCGCCGTAGCCGAGACCGCTTCCTGGCTTGTCCCGAACGACTGCAGGATCGCCGAGGACATCATCGGCTGTACCTAAGTCACTGCCATAGTCCAAAAATAAAGCACCGCCAATCACTGCAACAATCGGAAAGCGGTACTCAGCAGTTGCTTGGACATAGCTGCGACCACTGCCCAACTCTCCTATATCGTAACCCCGCACGGAGTTACTGCCGCCAAGAGCGAAGGCTTCATAAGGGGGTAAATCGCCTAGAACAGTGCCTGCTTGAATGTTAAAAGCGAATGTCTCCGGTCCATCAGAAAAGTTAGTCAAGTCAGTGGGAAGATAGTAGCTGTAGCTACCTCGCAAACGGTTCATGAAAATAGTCCCAGAACCGATGGGCACAGACTGATCCACTCCCACCCGTAGCAGGGAACCATCGGTGGGTTGCAGGCGGTTATTGCGTAAGTCGCGCGTAGCGTCAAACTCTAGGGTAATCAAGTCATCGGTGCCATCTTCACTGAAAGCGAGCTGATTGCCCAAAGCATCTTCAGGAGAGAGATCTCCATCGCCATCCCGAGTTGACACCCGTTGATACTCCAGTCCGGCTGAGAGTAGCCATTCTCCTTCTGTAAAGGGATCGGGTCCTAAAGGGCGAGTAAAGGTTACACCGCTGCCTGTACGCACAACGCGGGGGCGATCACCCTCCTCCAGTACATCTTCGCTCGTGTTTTCGAGAGTGTTTTCGGAACAGTTGTCCTCGGGACACAGTTGAACTTCTCTGTCGCCGCCCTCAAAGACCAGAGAAATGGATCGACGCCGGAAGGCATCAACAGTGTATGAGGTACGGAAAGGATCGCCAGCGATCCAGGGGTCAGTGAAGCTAACATCAAACAGTAGCGATCGCGTTCCGAGCTGAAATTCTACGCCCAGATCTTGGTCGTTTCCCCCGAGGTTTTGCTCTTGATAACTAAGTGTGCCAAATAGCCCAGTCTCGGAGCTAAATCCTGCACCAGCGCCAACAGAGCCAGTCTGACCCTCAACCACATTCGCGTTGACTATAACTTTGCTTGGATCTTGTGCAGGCTCGAAGGAAAACCGGGCATCTTCCAATATTCCCAGACGAAATAATCGCCGTAAATCCTGCCGCGCAGTCTGTCGGTTGAAAACATCTCCCGGAGACAACTCTAACTCGCGCGTAATAATGAAATCACGGGTACGACCTTCGGTAGGCTCCCCTTTTTCGTCCATAAAATTCACCTGGATATCTTCAATCACACCCTCTGCCACCCTGAGGGTGACGGTGCCATCCTCAGATACCTCTGGGGAACCCACCACCTGCGCTAGGGTATAACCCCTTTCTTGATACCACTGGTTCAACCTCTTAATATTTTCTTGCAACTGGCGGAGGTTGAGAATTTGACCATACTGCCCGCCAAAGATCTCGTCCACAACTTGTTGAGGGATGACGCGATCGCCTTGCTGGGGGGTAACAGTCTGCACCTCCACATCAGAAAGGGTGGGATTGGGCTCGACTACAAAGTTGATGCGAACCCCTCGAGGTGTATCCTCTGGTTCTACTTCCACGTTGGAGAAATAGCCTGTGGCAAAGATGGCATTGACATCTTGCTGTAGTTGAGAGCGAGTTGTCGTCTCTCCCGGTTGAACGCTAGCCGCCTCGTAAGCGATATTTTCGAGTTCCCCTGTCACCCCCCTAACCACAACTTCTGAGACGAGCACTTGGGGTGGTTGGGACTGGGATTGGTTAGGCGTTTGGGGCTGAGACTCTCTTGGTGATTGAGTTTGAGGTTGAGATGGGTTGGCAGACTCAGGCGTTTGCTTCTGAGCAATCCCTGCTTGAAGCTTGGAAACCTCCGGCAGTGTAACCGTTTTGGTGACTTTCTTAGCTACTGCTAGTGAGAGGTTTTGTTTAGGCTGTTGTCTAGCTTGAGGCTCGGAAACTTCCGGCAGTGTAACCGTCTCTACCACCTGCTTGGCTGCTGCCACTGAGAGGCTTGGTTTAGGCTGTTGAGGGGCAACACTCCTCGCCTGATGCTTGGAAACTTCCGGCAGCGTAATCGTCTCGGTGACTTTCTGAGCTGCTGCTAGTGAGAGGTTCTGTTGAGGCTGTTGCCTAGCTTGAGACTGGGAAACTTCCGGCTGCTTCACCGTTTCGGTGACTTGGTGAGCTGCTGCTGGTGAGAGAGTTTCCTTACCTGTCACTGACTGAGGCTGGGATGCCTTGAATAAGGTTCTTAACGCCTCCCAATTCTGAATAACTGGCTCTTTCACCGACACAGAAGGGTTAGAGGTTTCTCCACTAGCAGACTCAGATACACATAGACTTGTTGAGGCGGCAATAACGGTTGCCAAGAGAGGATATAAACGCATGTTTTTGAATTTGGTAGCTCCACACACCAGGTACAACTATAATTAATCCGCTTTTTGTCAGTTTTTTGTAATTAACCGACAAGTGACCACAACCTACTGGACAAGCGGACTTTAATCCCAAAAGATACTGACTTTGCTCTCAGTATGGACAAAAATAGGGATTTTAGAGTTCCTATCCCGTCAAGATTGCAAGGGTGGTGCAATTTGAGCAAGCACTCGTTCTAGCACTCGCTGATAGGTAGATTCTACTTCCCCTAAATCGCGACGGAATCGGTCTTTATCCATCACCCGCGCATTGGGATCAGATTCGGCTCGATCCCAGAATCGGCAAGTGTCAGGGCTGATTTCGTCTGCTACTCGCAATTTTTGCTCTTGGTCAAGACCAAATTCGAGCTTGAAATCTACTAGGGTGATCCCACAACGCTCAAAAAAGGTTTTCAGATGTTGATTAATCTGTAAAGCCATTGTCTGTAACTGTTCGAGCTGTTCTGGCGTTGCTAGTTCTAGTAGCAATAAGCGATCGCGCGTCAATAATGGATCTCCTAGCTGGTCGTTTTTGAAATAAAATTCTACCAGGGGTGAGGGCAAAACTGTTCCTTGCGACAATCCCGTTTGCCGACAGAGACTTCCGGCTGCAATGTTTCTAACCACAACCTCCACAGGCAAAATTTTTACTGCCCGGACTCGCATCTGATTGGGGGCTGGTTGGTCAATGTAGTGCGTGGTAATGCCAGCAGCTTCTAGCAACTCAAATAGGGCTGCTGATAAACGGCAATTAACTTCCCCTTTGCCCAGAATCTGCCCCTGCTTTTGAGCATTAAAAGCGGTAGCGTCGTCTTTGAAGTGGCTCAGGAGAATTTCTGGTTCCTCACTCTGGTAGATAATCTTGGCTTTACCTTCGTAGCGCTTTGACTGTGACATAGGGCATTTAATCTGCTTGTTTGTATGAGCGTGTCTTTCCCACGTTCTATTTTCGTCTGCTACAGGTGAGTTGTGGGGAGACGCAGCGGACTTCGTGAGAAGTAGGCGAGGCACAAGCGTTGAAAATTCTCCGTATCTGTACACGCATCTTCAATTCAATCCCCAGGATTACCCACAAAAAAATTCCCCGCGCAGGCGTGCGTATGTCACAATCATGGGGATTTAACTGGACTCGACCTTACTTGCTAGCAGGCAGATAGCGAAACTGCGGGGATGCTTAGAGTCTAGATTTTAATCAGGTTAAAAGTAACAACTTATACGTTAGATTGAATTGGTAAAATAAGCTCTAATCGTCCCGAATAAGTGCTAAGTGAAACATTATTCTCTTCTTACTTCCTCTGCTCCCTATCTCTGGAGTGGGATAGAAGGAAAAAAACTTGCTCTGCTAGGCTGTAATTGCTTCGGTGGCTCATTCAAGTATCGGTCTATCGACGACAATGGGTACAGAAGCTAGATTTAAGCCTGGAATCAGGAGATAAATATGGCAGATGAAAATAATGATAAAAATAACTTCCTTTATCCTCATTCTCCCTATCATGGTGAAGTAAAACCAGAAAATCTAGTCTTCAACGCGAATTTGCAACAATTTGCTCAACGAGCGAGCTACATTTGCAACTTAGAAACGGGTGGCAAGATTTCCACTGAAGAAGCTTACCAACAAATTAAATCTCTCTGGAAAGAGCTTAAACATTCTAAGGAGCAACTAGGCATTGGTAAAAAGCCATTTCAGGAGGAGTGATTAAACCAAGCCGACTCGCGCGGCTCCTTCACTAGTAAGACCATTGGTAATGAGGGGATGAGGAGTTACAAGTTGCAGTTGCAGGTAACCCCAAACTTCAACTTTCCTGGGAGTTAGGAAGTTACAGAAAAATTTCTCCCCATCTCCCTACCGCTTCATCTCCTCACCAATTTCGCGCGATTTTCGACACTCGATCACTTAACGCCGCGCTAAAATCCCCCAAGCAAGCGCTCGTACTCCCCTCGGATGTGCGCATAACATTCGCACGCGGTACTTTCTAGTCCAGCACGATCCCGCACCATTATGTAGCCACGATTGTAATCGATCAGTCCCATATTCCGAAGACTGGTAGTAACATTATTTACACTAGCGCGACGTAGACCCAGCATCTGGGCGAGGAATTCTTGGGTGAGCAAAAACTGGTCTGAGTCCATTCGGTCGTGGCTCATTAGCAGCCAGCGGCAACACCGTTGTTCTATGGAATGCAGGCTGTTACAGGCAGCCGATTGCGAGATCTGGTTAAACAGCGCTTGCGTGTAACGTTGTAGCAAGGTGTAAAGGGTGGTATCTGGAGTGACCTTTTCTTTGAACACCTCCGTTGTCATCCTGAAAGTATTGCCAGGGATCTGCACAAAAGCCTGACCAGGAATTTGATCGGTTCCCAGGAAGACAGGGAGACTCACCATGCCTTCATTGCCTACCGTAGCTACTTCGACTGTTGTCCCATCTTCCACTGTGGTGGTCAGAGATACGACGCCATTGTTGGGGAAATAGACATACTGGATGGGTTGGTTGGAATTGTAGAGCTTTCGCTTGTAATCCAGCTCTATAGTCTCCATATTGGCAAAAAAAGGTTCGGATTCCTCCTTAGGCAGGGCAGCCAGAAGCCGATTTCTAGTTTTAGGGGAGTTTGGCGACATTAAGCTTGCAAACCTCCTTGGAATAGTTCTGTCCAAGGAGTAACTCACTCGATTGGTCAAAAGCTTCTGACGAAAGAGCAATCCTTTTGTAAAGAAACTATGTACGCCATTGCACATTAAGCTAAGCTAAGTATGTAGACTTGCGTACGTAACAGGCTTAATTGAGCCGCAATTAAAGAGGGTTGGCAGGCAATGGTTGACTCCCTCACACCAGAAGAAAACCTAGCCCAAAAACGGAAACAAGGAGTTCTATCTCACTTCCCCGACATTACTTTTAACGTAGTAGTAATCGCGGCTTCCGCGGGTGGGCTCCAGGCTATGACAAAGGTTCTCTCTGCCTTGCCGCCAGACTTTCCGGCAGCCATCATTGTAATGCAGCATCTCAGCCCTAACTTCCCTAGCCATACCTCTGAAATTCTGAATAACTGCACGGCTTTGTGGGTCAAGCAGGCAGAGAAAGGGGAGCTGTTACGTCCAGGGAGAGTCTACACTGCTATTCCCAACCAGCAGTTGTTGGTTAACCCGGAAGGTAGGTTTTCCTTCTCAGATTTGACCAAAGTAAACTTGCTCCGCCTCGCTGCCGATCCACTGTTCGCATCGTTGGCAGTGACTTACCAAACGCGAGCGATCGCTGTGGTTCTCACAGGTAAAGGAACCGATGGTTTGAAGGGAGTGCTAGCGATTAAAAAGCACGGCGGTATGGTAATTGCTCAGGATGAAGCGACGAGCAAGTATTTCAGTATGCCCGAGGCTGCCATCAGCACACAGCAGGTGGATTTCGTTCTTGACCTGGAAGAGATCGCCTCTACCCTGACCAGCCTGGTAATGATAGAAAAAGCGGCAAAAGCGGCATCAGTATCAAGAATATCCTCACTAAACTAAGCGTCTGCACTCGCTAAAAGGAGTCACGTCGCTGTTTTGTTGACACTCTCCTACCTGAAGGAAGGAGATTCTCGCTTCTAAGGGAGAATCTAGAAAGCAGGGAACTGAATCCAGACACTTTCCCCGATCTCAAAACCGCTCAGCGAGCTCGGGACAGCCCTTCCCTACTTAGAAGTCATTAGATCACAGAGCTTCCTAAAGGAAGGGGCCTTAGACCCATGATTTTTGGTAAAGATCCATGACCTGAGTTACCGCAAGTCGAGATTTTACGCCTAGGGTGAGACCAGAAGTATGTCCTCGCTTGAAATGGTCAGCCGCAGCACAGCCAATCATGGCGGCGTTATCCGTGCAAAGCTTCAGCGGAGGAAAGTGTACTTTGAGATTATGCTTAGCAGCAGCAGCTTCTAGGTGCTTTCTCAATCCGCTATTTGCTGCCACGCCACCACCGACGGCGATTGTATTGATCTTATAGTCAAGCGCGCAGGCAATGGTTTTTTTAGTGAGCGATCGCGCCACAGTCTCCTGAAAGCTTGCCGCCAAGTCATTAATAGGCAGCGGTGGGGAAGTTTCCGTCTCAAGCTGTTTCACTAACCGCAGTATAGCCGTTTTTAAGCCACTAAAACTGTAATCATAGGGATAATATCCGCCCTCGGGGCGAGAAACTCTGCCCTCTGGCAAGGCAAAGGCATCTGGATTACCCCCCTGTGCCGAGCGCTCAATTGCAGGTCCCCCAGGATATCCGAGCTTGAGGAGCCTTGCCACCTTATCAAACGCTTCCCCTGCGGCATCATCTCGAGTTGCACCCAGCATTTGATACTCGCCACAGCCTTTGACCTGAATCAAACTGGTGTGACCCCCCGAAACCAACAAACATAAAAAAGGTGGCTGCAACTGAGGCTCACTTAAATAAGTGGCATAGATGTGACCTTCGAGATGGTGAACGCCCAGAAAGGGCTTCTGGTAAAGCATGGCAAGGGTTTTGGCAGTGGTTAACCCCACCAATAGCGCTCCCACTAATCCAGGGGCACAGGTAGCGGCGATGCCGTCAATTCCATCCCAATCCAGTTGAGCTTCTTCAAGCGCCTGCGAGATGCAGGGGTTGATTGTTTCTAAGTGCTGACGCGATGCCACTTCTGGAACTACCCCACCATACTGTTGGTGAACTGAAATTTGAGAGGCAACGACGCTACTACAAACTTGACGATTTTTTACAATTGCTACGGCTGTTTCGTCACAACTTGTTTCTATTGCTAAAATTATTGCCATTTTTTAAAACGCTAATTAAAAAGCGACATTAATAAAGTTAACTTTACTGAGTTAACCCATCAGGGGTAAGATATGCTTTAATGTACAGAGAATAGCTTCATTTTTTGTACATTTAAATTATCGCTTTGTAACAAAAGGAAACAATTTATGCGAAGACTCTTGGCTTTGATTGTTGTGGTCACTCTCTGGCTAGGCTTCGCCCCCGATGCTTCTGCCCAAGAAGAGGGGGTATCCAGGCTAGTTCCCTGTCGTGAATCGCCAGCTTTCCAAGAACGCGCTAAAAACGCCGAAGACACGGTGATATCAGGGGAAAAGCGGTTTGAACGCTATGGCGACAAGCTTTGCGGTCCAGAAGGTTTGCCTCACTTGGTTGTTGATGGTCGCCTTTCTCACGCAGGTGAAATTATCACCCCCAGTCTTCTTTTCCTCTATATTGCGGGCTGGATTGGTTGGGCTGGTCGTAGCTACTTAAATGCCATCAAAAAGGAGAAGAAAACAGCAGAAAAAGAAATCCTTATCGACGTACCCCTCGCCTTCAAGTGTACTGTGTCTGCCTTATTGTGGCCAGTGGCAGCAGTTAAAGAGTTTCTCTCAGGCCAATTAGCAGCCCGAGAAACAGATATTCCGATTTTACCGCGCTAGTTGACATTTACTTTGCTAGTTTGGAGAACAGTCCATGAATAATTTAACCACCTTTCTTAGCAGTGCTCCCGTCTTGGCAACTGTTACAGTTTCGATTTTCTCAGTTGTTTTGATTCTGATTAATTATTGGTTCCCAGACCTCCTTTCGTTGGGTTCACTATAGGGAGCTACCGCTCTCGAATGATCGTTACATCACGATTTCCAGGTTAATTGCAGAGAATAAGCTCGCGATTGTTAAGAAGTAGTTCTTAGTCGCGAGTTTTTTTATTTTGGAACAAGTTACTTTCTGGATTGGTTTTAAAGGAGAGCTAGCGGCTCTGAGTGCTGCCTTTTTGTGGGCAGCTTCTTCAGTGGTTTACCGACGTTTGGGACAGCGCATCCCGCCCCTGCAACTGAACTTTTATAAAGGAGCGATCGCGATCACCCTCATGGGCATTACGCTATTTATGTTAGGGGATGGGCAGGAGAGCATCGAATTTCACCTCGTTCCTGTCGTCTTTCTTATCATCAGCGGCGTGATTGGCATTGGTTTAGGAGATACCGCTTACTTTTCTGCCCTCAATCACCTAGGAGCGCGACGCGCCCTTCTATTTGAAACCTTAGCTCCTCCCCTCGCGGCGGTGCTGGCGTTAATTTTTCTTGGGGAACGCTTAAGCGCAGGTGCTTGGTGCGGCATACTTCTAACCATTTTGGGGGTTGCCTGGGTGATTACCGAACGGACAACAACAGATGCTACAACTAATCGCCCACAGGCAATGCTAGGGATTATCTGGGCACTACTGGCAGCAGTTGCCCAAGCCAGTGGTGCTGTTTTGTCTCGTGCTGCGCTCTCGGAATCGAGTGTGAGTCCACTGTGGAGTTCGCTGTTGCGGCTTGCTGCCGGAACACTTATTGTCCTGCTATTACTGCTAGTCCGTCGCCAGTATACAGAAAAAACTGCCCCCTACTCCCAACCCACGTGGCCAATCCGACTCATCGGCATTCTTATCCTCACCGCCTTTAGCAGCACCTATCTAGCAACTTGGCTACAGCAGACTTCACTCAAATTTGCCCCAACAGGAATTGCCCAAACCCTCAGCGCTACCAGCCCCTTGTTTATTCTACCGATTGCTGCTTCTCTAGGAGAAAGAATTAGCCTCAGAGCAATTTTAGGTGTGTTAGTTGCGACTGCCGGAGTGGGACTATTATTTAGTTTGCGGTAGTGGTCTCAACAATTCTGAATTCCTAGTTCTGCTTAAAAATATGCTTCTTTAGCAAATCCGGCATATTGCCAAACTTTGAGATGTTTTTTTGAGCTTTTAACAATTCGATTGCTGGTTGAGTCTAAGTAATTTTAGATTAAAATGTTTTATTTATCACTACGTATTACTACTACCATGCGACCTTCTGTCGCACTCTCTCCTTTGTGTTTCGAACCTTCAAAAAAACAACAGGGCTATGGTATCAGCTTATCCTCTAGTAGGATGGCGAGTGGCTCAAGATGTTGATGAGAGTAAGGTGATGGGTAACTAATGCAGAAGTGGGCTCATGGGCTAACTGCCGCAATACTGTTGGTAATTCTCCTGTCGGGATGCGGTGGAGGAGGAGAAAACGCGGATGAGGGCATCAGTAATAGTCGATTAGCGACTGTGAAAGATCGAGGCGAACTAATTTGTGGGGTTAGTGGTCAACTGCCAGGGTTTAGCTTTGTGGACGAGGATGGTAACTATTCTGGGCTAGATGTGGCTATCTGCCGTGCCATTAGTGCTGCTCTATTCGATGACGCAGAAGCCGTCGAATTTCGCAATCTCAACGCCAAAGAGCGATTTACCGCTGTGCAAAGCGGTGAGGTGGATATCTTAAGCCGCAACACCACTTGGACAACTAGCCGAGATACATCCATTGGAATGGAGTTTGCCCCGATTGTCTTTTATGATGGTCAGGGCATTATGGTCAAAAAAGACAGCGGAATCACCTCTCTGGCAGACTTAGAGGGGAGATCCATTTGCGTCCAAACTGGGACAACAACAGAACAAAATTTAGCTGACCAAATGCGTCGGCGGGGCATTAATTATACGCCTCTGGTGTTTGAAGATGTCAATATCACCTTCGCTACGTATGCCCAAGGACGCTGCGAAGCAGTGACAGCAGATCGCTCAGGATTAGTCTCGCGCCGCAGCGCTCTACCCAGTCCTAACGACCACATCATCTTAGATCAAGTTCTCTCCAAGGAGCCTCTAGCGCCAGCCGTCGCCAACAACGACTCGGCATGGTTTGATGTGGTTCAGTGGAACGTATTCGCCCTCATTTATGCCGAAGAGTTGGGCATCACTTCCGAAAATGTTGCTGAGATGGCAAACAGGGATAGTCCCAAAATTGCTCGCTTTTTAGGCAAACAAGGTGCTTTGGGTGAGGGGCTGAATATTAGCAATGATTTCGCTGCCCGCATTATTAGGCACGTGGGCAACTACGGAGAGATTTACTCTCGCAATCTCGGTTCTGATACAGAATTGAACCTGCCTAGGGGTCAGAATAGGCTTTGGAACAATGGGGGATTAATGTATTCTCCTCCTTTCCGTTAGTCGGTAGTCAGTAGCCAGAAGGACTGTAGAGTTCAAAAGTTTGGTATTGGCAATTAGCAATGACTACAGAAAGCCCCATTCCCATCTGGCGCGATGAGCGATTTTGGCGCGTAGCTGCCCAAGCGATCGCAGTAATCATCACCATTGCTATCGTTAGCTTACTACTGGTCAACCTTGATCGCAATTTGCAGCGCCTAGGCATCGAGTTTGGCTTTGAATTTCTGGGCTTGCGGGCATCATTTGACATCGCAGAAACACCCATTGAGTACAATCCTTCCAGCAGCTATATCCGCGCTTTAATGGTGGGGCTGATTAATTCTCTGCGAGTGGCAATTGCTGGAATTGTTCTGACAACAATCGTCGGGGTGACAGTGGGAATTGCTCGCCTGTCGGACAATTGGTTGGTGCGAAACCTGGCGCTAGTGTATGTAGAAATCCTACGTAATACCCCTCTGCTGCTGCAACTACTGTTTTGGTACTTTGTTATTTTCCTGCGTGGGCAACAGGGACTCACTCAGCTACCAGGTTCGGCTTACCTTTCCCCATCGGGATTAGTTCTTCCCTGGCTGCAAGCTACCCCCGCCACGGGCATCTGGTTAGTGCTGCTGCTGGGAGGCATTGTTATTGCTGCTTTCCTCTGGCGTTGGCGCATCCGAATCCGGCTGGAACAAGGAGTTCCAGGTAGACAACTTTGGTGGGCACTAGGCGTGATCGCGCTAGCAGCCCTAATTGCAGCTCTGTTAACCAGAAGCCTACCGTTTGTTTTCGATCTCCCGCAATTTGTCGGTAAAAACCGGATTCAGGGCGGGTTGCGGCTTTCCTTAGAATTCGCTGCCCTACTGATGGGATTAACGCTCTACACCGCTGCTTTTATTGCCGAAATTGTTCGAGCAGGTATTCAATCCGTACCCAAGGGACAATGGGAAGCCGCGCGATCGCTCGGTTTGAAACCAGGCTTAGTGATGCGGCTAGTGATTTTCCCCCAAGCCCTACGAGTAATTATTCCTCCCCTCAATAGCGAGTATCTCAATCTGTGGAAAAATTCCAGTTTAGCGATCGCGATTGGTTATCCCGACGTTTACTTTGTGGCTTCTACCACCTTCAATCAAACCGGAAAAGCCGTAGAAGTAATGCTGCTGTTGGCGATCACCTATCTCGGCATTAGCTTGATTATCTCGCTGCTCATGAACCTCCTCAACAAAACCCTAACTACTGGTAACTAATGCAAAATTTTTTCTAGGAAAGGCAAAATTAAATAGGCAACCCACAACAATATCCACCTAACACATGGAATTCTTTAGTTTTGATTGGTACGAGGTTTTTATTCTCCTGCTCAAGCTCGTTAGTGCATTTGTATTGACTTTCCCGATTGGTTGGAATCGGGAATTATCAACTCGTAACGTCGGGCTGCGTACTTTTCCACTTGTGGCTGTTGCAAGCTGTGGCTATGTTTTGATGGCTTTGAAAGTCATTGGCAGTGCTCCAGGAGCTGAAGCCCGTGTCATACAAGGGCTGATGACGGGAGTGGGCTTCATTGGCGGTGGCGCAATCCTGAAGCAGGAAAATAGCAATAGCGTAATTGGAACAGCGACTGCGGTGAGTATTTGGACGACTGGCGTAATGGGGGCATCGGTGGGATACGGACACTACGAAATTGCTCTTACCATCGGTGCGATTAATTTCTTAGCCCTACGCACGCTGACACCCATCAAGCAACAGATTAGCGGTGACAGTGAAGAAGGCGGCGACGTAGAAACTCAACCCCAAGAAGCTAGTGAAGAAGGCAGCCAAGTAGAGGCTCAACCTCAGAAGTAGTCATGTCGCTTCGCTCCCTGGATGGGGGGAGGGGGAGACAAGGAGATGGGGGGATGAGGGGTGGAAGTGCAGAGGTGCCCAGGCGCGGAGGGGAAATACTGTCCTATGGGTTAGTTACTCTCCTCTGTCCCCCTGCCCCTCTGCTCCCTTGTCCTCTTCCGCATCTTCTTTTTCCTGCCTCCCCTGCGACTCTGTGGTTCGTAAAAAATCAACCCCATCGCCCGTCATGACTCACTCCTCTCCTAGCACTTCCCCAAAATCAGGCATTGTTACCTGGCTGCGGCAAAACCTATTTAGCACTTGGTACAACAGCTTATTGACAGTAATTTGCCTAGTGGGGCTTTTCCTGGGACTGCGAGGACTCCTGGTGTGGGCGATCGCGCAGGCACAATGGGGTGTGATTGCTGCCAACTTACCACTCTTTTTTGTGGGACGATATCCCGACGAGTCTTACTGGCGACTATGGATTGTCCTAGGGATTATCTTGACGCTGATTGGCATTAGTTGGGGCATCAACCAGCGTTCAGAACGACTATTTAACCGCCCGGTGTTGGTCGCGGCTGGAGTAGTAGCTGTTGTGATTCTGTTCTTGCCGCTGGCGCTTGTCCCTCGCCTCTGGTTATTAGCCATGTTGCTGCTGTTGCTGGCTGGAACTGGGTTGGGGAATCGGTTTGCTGCCCAAGGGAACTGGCTTTATCTAGCATGGTTACTCTCCTTTCCCATTATCCTCTGGTTGATTGCTGGGGGACTGGGTTGGGAGTCAGTCGAAAGCGATCGCTGGACGGGTTTATTACTGACGCTGTTAACGGCAGTGGTGAGTATTGTCTTGTCTTTTCCCATCGGCGTTTTATTGGCTTTGGGGCGGCAGAGTCAGCTTCCGGTGGTGCGTCTGTTAAGTATCCTCTATATTGAAATTGTCCGGGGATTGCCGCTGATAGGAATTCTCTTTTTAGCGCTGGTAATGTTACCTTTGTTTTTACCTGCTGGGGTGCAATGGGATCGCGTGGTAAGAGCGATCGCAGGTTTAACGCTGTTTAGTGCTGCCTATCTAGCAGAAAATGTCCGAGGCGGCTTACAAGCTGTGCCTCCGGGACAAGTGGAAGCGGCTAAGGCTTTAGGATTAAAGAGTCCCCTGATTACGATGCTAATTGTATTACCCCAAGCGCTGAAAGCGGTGATTCCTGCACTCGTGGGACAGTTTATTGGTTTATTTAAGAATACTTCCCTGCTATCCCTTGTGGGGTTGGTGGAGCTGGTGGGCATCTCACGCTCTATTTTGGCTAATCCTAATTATTTAGGTCGCTATGCGGAGGTTTATTTATTTGTGGGGGTGATTTACTGGATCTTTTGTTATGGAATGTCTTTTGCGAGTCGGCGGTTGGAGAAGAAGTTGAATATTGAATAAACCGCAGAGACGCAGAGGGGCGGGGAAGCAGGGGAGGCAGGGGAAGAAACCTTTAACTTGCAACCTTCACTCCTCACTCCCCTACGCAAATGACTACTTCTGAGGTTTAGTTGATGGCACAGAAAGAGCCGAGTTTGGTAAGTGAGCAAACGGTAGAGGGAGACGAGATTATTATCGCGGAGCAGGTGCAGAAGTGGTATTATAATCAGTTCCATGCTCTGCGAGGGGTGAGTCTATCTGTGAGGCGGGGAGAGGTAGTAGTGATTATGGGACCCTCTGGTTCGGGGAAATCCACTTTTATCCGCACGTTTAATGCCCTCGAAGCTTACCAGAAGGGACGCATTGTGATTGATGGGATGGAAGTCTCTCACGATGTACGCAACATCGAGGCGATTCGGCAGGAGGTGGGAATGGTGTTTCAGCAATTTGATTTGTTTCCCCACCTCAGCGTGCTGCAAAACGTTACCCTGGCTCCGATTTGGGTGCGGCGCTGGAAGCGGGCAAAGGCAGAAGAGATTGCCATGCAGTTGCTAGAGCGAGTGGGAATCCTGGAACAGGCGCAAAAGCATCCCGCTCAACTTTCGGGGGGACAACAGCAGCGGGTAGCGATCGCGCGTGCCTTGGCAATGCAGCCCAAGGTGATGCTGTTTGATGAGCCTACCTCGGCGATCGATCCTGAAATGGTGCGAGAGGTATTGGATACCATGCGATCGCTTGCCCAAACTGGCATGACAATGGTGGTGGTAACTCACGAAGTCGGATTTGCTCGCGAAGTGGCTGATCGCATTATTCTGATGGATGAGGGGTTGCTGGTGGAAGAGGCAACGCCAACAGACTTTTTCAACCATCCCCAACAAGAGCGCACTCGCCAATTTCTCTCGCAAATTTTGTAGTAATTCCGAATCTCTCCAAAAACCATGAGCGAGCCAGCCCCTCTCGGCATAGACTTACCACCCACCCAAGATGAACTCCCCTGCGACCATGGCGTTCCGATGGAAACGCAACGGCATCAACTCCAGATGGAGCTACTCCTCAACCAACTAGTGCCGTGGTTAGCAGAGCGAGAAGATGGGTATGTTGGGGGCAATATGTTCGTCTACTATAGCTTGGCTCAGGTACGCAACCGAGACTTCAAGGGTCCAGACTTCTTTGCCGTGCTGGGTGTTCCCAAACGAGAGCGCAAAAGCTGGTTTGTCTGGGAAGAAGGGAAAGCGCCTGATGTGGTGATTGATAGTCTTATCTGAAAGTACCGCACAACAAGATAAAACCAACAAAAAACAGATTTATCAGAATCGAGTCAGAGTGCCAGAATACTTCTGGTTCGATCCCTTTAATCCCCAGAATGGAGTTTATCAGCCTCTTATCCAAAAATCATGGGTCTAAGACCCCTTCCTTTAGGAAGCTCTGTGATCTAATGACTTCTAAGTAGGGACGGGGTGTCCCGAAGAAAGCTCGCTGAGGGGAAAGTGTCTGGATTCAGTTCCGTGCTTTCTAGATTCTCCCGTAGAAGCGAGAATCTCCTTCCTTCAGGTAAAGAGTGTCAATCTCAATGCTCAGTCTCAATTCGTGAGCCAGCAGTTAGGGTTAGCCTTAGTGCGTTGGCAAGGCTCCTATAAGGATGTTTCTACAGTTTGGTTACGCTGGGCGCATTTAGAGGGAAACTTACTTCCACCCCTCAAGAGCTAGCCGAGCAACAGGCAGAACAAAGGGCAACACCAGCATAACAACGCGCAGAGCGATTAGCAGAGCAACTGCGAGCTAGGGGAATTAACCCAGAAGACATCACTTGAAACTCACCTCGCCAAGTTCGTAGCCGTAATCAGAGCAATCATCTCCTCAACGCCCTTCCTTTTATTTTCTGTTTTCCCTCTCTGTGCCCTCTGTAACCATAAATCCGTGCATTTTGAACCGACGCGCTCCCAATCTGCCACGCGCGAGCATCGTTTAATGGTAGGGAAGTGACTTGATTCTGTGGTTCGTTCAATCGATAGCTTTCGGGGAACCACAAATGCGATGATGTTTTGGCAGCGACAATCACGCGATCGCGTTTTGCCAAAATTAGTCTACCCTAAACTAAATCCAGCTAGGTGAAATATGATTGCCGTCACCTTGAAGCTTGACCCCATTATTGATCTCACCGACGAGCAGTTCTACAAGCTCTGTCAGCTTAACCGAGATATCCGATTGGAACGCAGCGCGGGAGGGGAACTGATTGTTATGCCACCCACTTGCGGGGAAACAGGGAATCGAAATATTAAACTAGCTGCCCGATTAGAAAATTGGGCTGAGAAAGATGGTACTGGAGTGGCTTTTGACTCCTCCACTGGTTTCAAACTTCCTAACGGAGCAAACCGTTCCCCAGATGCCGCCTGGGTGAGATTAGACAGATGGCGAGCTCTATTTCGCCAGCAGCGCACCTCATTTCCCCCTCTTGTCCCTGATTTCGTAGTAGAATTACGCTCTGCTACCGATTCCCTAAAACCGCTGCAAGAGAAAATGCAAGAGTACATCGATAACGGAGTTCGCCTAGGCTAGCTGATTGATCCAGAAAACCAACAAGTCAAGGTTTACCGACTGGCGCAGGAGATGGAAGTGCTACAATCGCCTGCATCCCTATCAGGAGAAGATCTCCTTACTGGTTTCGTGTTGGAGTTAAAAGGAATTCTATCTAGATAGATGGCTCGTCAAATTAACTGCCCCTCCTGTCGCCAGTCTCTCTACCTCCCAGAGATGCACGAGTCTGATGAACGAGCCTCTGAAGTTTTATGTAGCAAGTGCAACTACAAGTATGCAGTTACTTTTGTTGAGGTTTTACAGTTTCACTCTCGTCTGGAACGCCATTCAGCGAGAGATCCCAAACGCGCGCCCCAATATTTGCGAGTCTATTGGCTACAGGCACTAACCCGCGAAAAGGCTAAGGCAGTCCAATTTTCTACAACAGGATTGGATCATGAGTTTTCTGCAACGCCGGGAGACGAACTGGCACTGCTCTCGGTGGTGAGAAAAAAGCGAGAAGATTTGACTGCGGTAGTCAACTACACAACTGGTGAAAGTTGTCATCTCTTTTCCCCTAGAAGAAAAGCTCGATCATCGGGAGCGGTTACTAGCATAATAACGCTGATTGGGGGCGGACTCTTGGCATGGTTATTACAAGGAGTCCCTAGCAAAGTAGTTTTGGTGGCAACAGTTCCGTCCTCAATCGGTATCGGCATGGCGGTAACGCGCAGTCAAAGTTTCCAGGAACGGGATGCCCCAATTGCAGCAAGGTTGGGAACAGAGCAGACACTATTAGGACGTTTGCACTCCCTGGATGAGCGAATCTCCGATCTTCAGCAGGAGCTCAAGTCTAATCAACACCTCCTGCAACGGCTGAAGAAACTCAAGCAGAAAATGAGCCGTGCTGGGGCAGAGTTATATGCCCATCGTTTGGAAACCACCGAGAGAGCGATCGCTAACTTGGAAAAACAATCTGGACTAATCCAAAACTTGATCGACGGCTATAGTAAGATTGTAGAAATTGTGGAAATTGAGTACGACACTTCGCGTGTGGCAGAGCAGTTGCCAGAAAATGTTGCTGTAAAAATCTCGGATAGACTCGAAGAGATGGAAGCATTGGAGCAGCAGAAGGAAGAACTGGCGCTAATGGTCGATCCAGCGAAGCTGTTAGCTTAAGGGTTAGAAAAATTGGTTCCGTAGCCTTTCTATAACTTTCCCCTCAGTCTGAAGTACTCGCTCTCCACCGAAAGAGCGGCGCTTACTGATTTGAGCTAGCGTTAGGAGATGTTCATTACTAAGGATAATGGGATGTCTAGCCTAGATTCAATCGAAATAGCAGGTGTACCTGCTGTGGTGCGTCCGCCTACGAATACAGACAAACCCCCACCACTTATTTCTGGCATGGCTTCGGACCACCTGACAGCAAAGAAAAACTTGCCGAGACGTTGCCTCTAGAAGGTATCGAAGCTTGGAAAGCCTACTTGGGACTGCCGCTTTTTGGTCAACGGCTTCCAGAAGGTGGACAGAGAAACTTACACCTCGTCAGCTTGATGACTACGTTATCAGGCTACTGCTGCCAGTGATAGAGCAAGCTACGCAGGAGTTACTGAAGGTGGTTAAGGTCCTACAGGAGCGTTATATAGCAGTTCTCACTTAAGTGGAGTACACCTGAAGTCCACT
The DNA here is from genome assembly GCA_003021505.1 of Cyanobacteria bacterium QS_4_48_99. Classification (GTDB taxonomy): domain Bacteria; phylum Cyanobacteriota; class Cyanobacteriia; order Cyanobacteriales; family Rubidibacteraceae; genus QS-4-48-99. The sequence goes on from PXPT01000131.1 coordinate 24,260, forward strand.
CTGACTAGTGATCGCATTCTGAATTTGTACCTTATGAGTATAAGAACCGCTATAACATTGACTCCGAAGCGGGGATTGGTTTGTTCGGTTTTTCGGCAGGCGGTTTTGCAGCTCTCCTGGCGCTACTAGAAAGTAAGATTTCCATCGCCGCTGCTGTTTTGGCTGGGATAACTAAAGATCTTGTATCTGCTGTGGATACGTTCGAGCGCGGTATGAAGGAGTATAGCACTACGCAGATACATTAGGACATTGCTGGAAGGCGGCATCCACACCATCGCGAAAGCGCGATCATTCATCCACCGCTTCATCCCATTCTTGAGCCACTTTCCACCAACGCTCAATTTGGTTGAGGTAGGCGAGAATCAGGGGGAAGATACCACCACTCACATCCCGCCGCTGCTACCATTTCATCAATGGGTTGGCAACGGTGGAAGCTGGCGTGATCAATGACGATCACGTCTGCTGGTTGCAATTGCGGTAGCAGAGACTGCTCTAACCACCTCTCGAAGAAGTCTGTGTTGCAAG
>PXPT01000132.1 GCA_003021505.1 Cyanobacteria bacterium QS_4_48_99
CGACGTTAAAAAGCAATTTGGTCTTACTGCTAATCATGTAGTGAGAGCTGGTGCCAAAGTAGCAGCTAACAGGCAAACAGCTAAACAGACGGGTTCAAAAATCAAAAATTACAAGCCAACCAGTTTTGATGGTGATCAGCGTACTTTTTCCTTGAGAGAAAAAGACTGGACTGTTAGTGTTAGCACTACGCGTAAACGGTTAAGACTACCCTTGAAGGCTAGCAACTATCACGGGGTAAACTAACAGGTCAAAAACCAACATCTGCCCAAATCTGTGAACATCGCGACGGTTGTTGGTATGCTCATATGCAGCTCAGATCCACACCTCCCGCTCCCATGGAAACAGAAAATGTTATCGGGGTTGATTTTGGTAGACGCGAGATAGCCAAAACTTCCCATAAGCAAGGATGGGATGGTTATAATCTCCAACAAAAACGAGATAAGTATTCTCGTAGGCGCCCATCGCTTCCAAAGAAAGCATCCCAGGGCACAAGGTCTACTAGGCGGCGCTGTCGTCAAATCCTGAAACGGTTATCGGGACGTGAGAAGCGATTTCAAAACTGGGTAAACCACAACATTAGTAGTGTCATCATTGAGCAAGCAAAGCAAACTAGATCTTTGATTGCGATGGAAAACCTAACCGGGATTCGAGAAAGTACCAATCAACAGCCTCGTAACAAGCAGGAAAAGCGTCGCTCTAACAATTGGGCTTTCCATCAACTTCGGTTATTTGTGGAATACAAAGCAATCAAAGAAGGTGTAGAGGTAGTAGCAATTCCTGCTGCATATACTAGTAAAACCTGCCACAAGTGCAAACATCTTGGGGTTAGAAGCAATAAGAATTTTAAGTGTTCTAATCCTGAATGTGGCTGGAAAGGAGATGCTGATTTCAATGGCGCTCAAGTAATTAAACTCTGGGGCTGCACTGTAAACCAGCCTAGAGGCTCCTGGTGATCTTGCGAGATCATGGGAGGGCTACAAAAAGCCTACACTATAGCGTCAGCTTAGTGTAGGTAGTTTACTCTTCATCGAACCCGTAGTTTTTAAACTTCAGCGTGCGACAGTTTTCCCTTACCGTGTCGATCACTTCGGAGGGCACACCCTCGGGAACCCGAATTTGAATTTCGGGGCTCACCTGCGCCTCAGCCCCAACTAAACCCGTTAGGTGCTGCAACACCTCATCTGCTATCTGTCCAGCATCGCGGGTCATGCGTAGCGAGTCTAACTCTACTGAACCGTAAAAACGTCGCAACTTCTGAGAAGGAGGCGTGGGAGTCCGTTCGCCACCAGTTTCAGTATTGGAGTCAGTTCCGGTGCGGTCACTCTCCCCTGCCGAACCCTGCTCAACAGCCGTGTGAGTTTCTCGTTCTTGGCTTTCGCAATCTGCGGCATCAGCCTGAAGTTGCCGCTGCGCGACATCCGGTTTTACTAGCAAGTTTTGGCTGCTGAGAGTCACTACAACGCGCTCTCCCGCTTTCAATCCAAGATAGCGCTGCCTTGAGAAATCCCAGCCTGTGGCGTAGGCAAAGTTTTCTGTCCAAACAGCAGCAGTCACCCCTTCGGAAATCGCATCAAGTAAAACTTGTTCACCTTTAAGTCGCGGTAAATAGGGATAATTGGTTAGATACTTCCACAGCGTTTTCAAGTCAACATGGTCGGCATTTTGCCAAACGTAAGGACAGAGAACCTCCAAATTCAACCGTGCTGGAGAATAAGCAGGAATGAGGTGTTCTTCATGAACTAGCTTGCGACTTGCTCGCAAAATTGGTGAATCCTGACCTTGAAGTCGGCTTTCTTCCCACTCAATCGCCCCTTGCGGGTCAGGTTGGATGGGCACCAGAAGCCACTGGTATGTATCTTGAAGCGACATTTCCACTGCTCCATCAGCATCTTTGCGCTTAGTAGTTGCCTGATTGCTCTGGAATGCATCCAGGTTGAGGACTTCTTTTTCCTCAACAATGGAGTCCCAAGCGAGATACTGGCAGACTGAGTGCATGAGGTTGGCTAGCTTGGTTCGGTCGGGGGTAAGGAAGAGAAGTAGGTTTTTGCAGTAGCGCGGACTGGCTCCTTTGTGGGCAAGCAAGTCTGCTACCCATTTACGAGCCGGACTATCATTTGCCCTACTGCTGTGAGAATACTGTGGAGAAAGGACAACCAACCGCACACCCATTCCTTCCTCATCGGGGACATCGGCAGAGGAGTTGGGAGCGATGTGGATGCCAGCAAACTCTCCTCGCTGGCGATCTGACCTTAAGCGGCGAACAATCTCTTCCCAAACCTGCTCTTTATCCTGCTCAATTTGGGCGGCACGGTCTTGAGCGGTGCGCGTTACGTTGGGTTGGGTGGAAATCCAGCAGCGGTTGTTATCTACGTAGAGATAAGTTGCTTGGTCAGTGAGGCGGCGGAGGGCATCTCCAAAGATGGCGGCACTCTCCCCTGGTTGCACGCAGCCTAGCTTAATGCGACGCTCTTCCAAACCTCGGTTAGCGGTTCGTTGAGTGGGTGCTGACCCTAGATAGATCGTGCGGGCGACGCGGCGACAGGCGTGATAGCGACCGAGATTGGAATTTTGGTTATCTAGGAAGAGGGGAAGGGAATTGGTGCCATCGACATCCTTTTCGATAATCGGCACCCAGGCATCTTCTAAGTAACGGGTCAATTCCGACTGTACCTGAGAATCTGCCATGGGGATGTTAGCGGGTAAGATGAGCAAGCTTTGGTCGTTCTGCTCCCAGAGAAAGTGGATGACCTTAGCCATTAGGCGCAGCACCCCGCGAGTGCGCTGAAAGGTATCTAGGATTGACCAGTCGCTATAGAGGCGGTCAAAAATTTCTGGGTGGATAGGATAAGCCTCTTTAAGGCGGCGTTCGTAATCTGCTTCTCGGCACTCATAGGGGAACTCCTGGGGTTGATCGCGGTACATCTGGCTGAAGGCACGGACGACGGCATCGCGCTTCACAAACAGGTTGGGGTCACTCGTATCTTGGAAGAGGCGACGGCGGACGATTTGGAAGCTTTCTTCGGCACTAGCCGGCCGCCAGGGAGATTCGAGACGACCAATTGCGTTTTTGAGGCGGTTGAGAGCTTCTAGACCGCGATCGCCTCCGATTTCGTTGTCAGAAGCAGGGATGCTGACCACCAAAAGAGTGCGCTCGGCATTTTTCGCCGATTCGCTTAGGGTTTGGGCAAAGGTGAAGTGAGTGTCAAAACTCCCGGCTGGTAAGTCATTTTTGTCGTGGAGTTGTCGTGCGTAAGCCACCCACTCATCGAGCAAAATCAGGCAGGGAGCATAGCGATTGAACAGTTGGACGAGGATATTGCCTGGGTTAGTGGCAGTTTCATCCGCTTCTCGTACCATCTCGTAGCCTTTCCTGCCGCCCAACTGCCAAGCGATTTCTCCCCAAAGTGTTTGCACGACGGTTCCATCTTTTTTGGGATGCCGCTGACCAGGGGAAATTTTACTGCCTACTAGCACCACTGTATTGACAT
>PXPT01000133.1 GCA_003021505.1 Cyanobacteria bacterium QS_4_48_99
GGACTGCTCCCGAGCTCCCAGGGCCGGCTTTTGCAGCGATCTCCCCCAGGCGCGCAGGTAGTTGCCCACTGCCTGCGGGGAGAGCTCCTGCCCACACTGCTGCCGGATGAGTTCAGCGACCGCTTCCAGGGTCCACAGCGCATGCAGCTGCTGCTGTGGGAGGTAGTCTGGAATCAGTTGCCTAGTCTGGGCAGCTGCCCCCGCTCCCAGTGGGGATGAGGTGGTCGTACCTGCTTGCGGGGAGCTAGGGCTGCTTCCCCACGGGCGCGTTCCCCCTGCACCCAGCGCTTGACGGTGGCAAGGGCCACGCCCCACTCCCGAGCGAGTTGCTGCTGAGTTTCGCCCTGCTCGACCAGGGCGGCGACGGCCCCCTGGCGGCTGGGTCCCCGACGATAGGCTTGGGGGTCTGCAAACTCCATACTCCCTCGCTGCCAGATTTCCCTTCTGTTGTGATCTATCTTGCTTTAAAAGTAATACCTCCGAGGTTTAGTTTGACACTCCCACGGCTGAAGCACGTGGGATTCTTTGATCACTGAGGAGCCAGAGTTTTACGACTTCCAGGTCGGAGCCAAGCCTCTAACCAAGCATCCACCGTGTGTCCCACGGCGGTACAAAAAAAAACTATTGAGATTTATCTGTTCTACTTCCTACACTATGTCGCACGGAGCTGAGCATTGTAGATGGCGAGTATACCAATGTTGGCTATCAAGGCGCTTAATGCGCGTGCCACCTATCTTCTAAAACATCTCAAAGATGGGCCTGGTGATAGGAAAGTGGGGTATCACGTTAGCTCTCTGTAATAGTTCCAAACGCATCTAGTCTCAAGAAGCTGGTGGGATACTCGGAGCAGACTTGCAATACTGAGCCTCTAAGCAATGAGTTATTTTTTGCAACCACGCCTTCGCTCATCCTTCCGTTCTCATCCCTCATCCTTGGTGAACTTACAGCGGGAAAACCAAACCTCCGATGTAGGGTTTCCAACCAAGCAGTTGTGTTGGAAATTACTAAAATACGATTAAGTCATCAGTTATTGTCCAAAAATTAAACAGAAAGAAGTATAAGGAGGGAGCTAAAAAATGCAACCTACCAATCCCAATCAATTTACGGAAAAAGCCTGGGAAGCAATTTCCCGCACTCCCGAAATTGCTAAACAAAATCAAAATCAGCAAATCGAAAGCGAACATTTAATGAAATCCCTCATCGAAGAGGAGGGGTTAGCCGCCAGTATTTTCAATCGGGCAGGAATTAGCGTCCAACAGTTGCAAAATAAGACGGATAAGTTCATCGCTCGCCAACCCAAAGTTTCTAATACTGGCGATTCTGTCTATCTCGGGCGGAGTTTAGATACTCTGCTCGACCAAGCTGAGAGTTGGCGAACTAGCTTTGGCGATGATTATATTTCCATCGAACATTTGGTTTTAGCTTACGCTCAAGACGAGCGCTTTGGCAAAAGCATTTTCTCAGAATTTGGTCTGCAAGAAAATAAAGTCACAGAAATTATTCAACAAGTGCGTGGTTCTCAGAAAGTGACTGATCAAAACCCAGAAGGAAAGTACGAGGCTCTAGAAAAGTACAGTCGTGACCTTACTGAATGGGCACGGGAAGGGAAACTCGACCCCGTGATTGGTCGTGATGATGAAATTCGTCGCACGATTCAAATTCTCTCGCGACGGACGAAAAATAATCCGGTGCTAATTGGAGAACCCGGTGTGGGGAAAACCGCGATTGTCGAGGGGCTAGCGCAGCGGGTGATCAGCGGTGATGTGCCGGAGTCCTTGCGCGATCGCAAGGTAATTTCGCTGGATATGGGTTCGTTGGTGGCTGGCGCGAAGTACCGGGGTGAGTTTGAGGAACGTCTCAAAGCTGTCCTGAAAGAGATTACCGAATCCGAGGGTCAAATTATTACCTTCATCGATGAGATTCACACAGTTGTCGGTGCGGGCGCTACCCAAGGGTCAATGGATGCTGGAAACCTGCTCAAGCCCATGTTGGCGCGAGGAGAATTGCGCTGCATCGGTGCAACGACGCTGGATGAGTATCGCAAGCACATCGAAAAAGATGCCGCACTGGAGCGACGTTTCCAGGGTGTGTATGTCGATGAACCGACTGTAGCGGATACCATTTCCATCCTGCGTGGGCTGAAGGAACGCTACGAGGTTCACCACGGTGTAAAAATTGCCGACAATGCCTTGGTCTCGGCAGCGCTTCTGTCCAACCGTTACATTAGCGATCGCTTCTTGCCGGACAAGGCAATCGACCTGGTGGACGAGGCAGCCGCGAAGCTCAAAATGGAGATTACCTCCAAACCCGAACAACTCGACGAAGTGGACCGCAAGATTCTCCAGCGGGAAATGGAACGTCTCTCCTTACAAAAAGAAAATGACCCCGCCTCGCGCGATCGGCTAGAAACCCTGGATCGAGAGTTAGCTGACCTCAAAGAGCAGCAAACGCAGCTTAATGCCCAGTGGCAGTCCGAAAAAGAGGTTATCGACCAAATCCGCTCCATTAAAGAAACCATGGATCAGGTCAATCTCGAAATTCAACAGGCAGAGCGCAATTACAACCTCAACCGGGCTGCGGAACTGCGCTATGGCAGAATGAACGAATTGCAGAAGCAGCGGCAAGAAGTAGAAAGCAAACTGGAAGAAATGCAGACTACCGGGCACACGCTGCTGCGCGAAGAAGTGACAGAAGCCGATACTGCCGAGATTATCTCCAAGTGGACGGGAATTCCCATCAGCAAGCTGATGGCATCGGAAAAAGAAAAGTTACTCTATCTCGAACAAGAACTCCATCAGCGGGTGGTGGGACAACAAGAAGCAGTTAGTGCCGTTGCAGATGCCATCCAACGCTCTCGTGCTGGGTTAGCTGACCCGAATCGTCCCACCTCCAGCTTCATCTTTCTTGGTCCCACTGGCGTGGGCAAGACAGAGTTGGCTAAGGCGCTGGCAGAGAATCTGTTTGACACCGAAAATGCCTTGGTGCGCGTCGATATGTCCGAGTACATGGAGAAGCATACGGTGGCTCGTTTAATCGGTGCGCCTCCGGGATACGTCGGTTACGAAGAAGGCGGTCAGCTTACCGAACCGATTCGACGGCGACCTTATTCGGTCATCCTGTTCGATGAGATTGAAAAAGCGCATTACGATGTTTTCAACGTGATGCTGCAAATCCTCGACGATGGGCGTTTAACAGATGGTCAGGGTCGCCTGGTAGATTTCCGCAACACCATTATCATTATGACGAGCAATGTAGGCTCTCAGTGGATTTTGGATGTGGCTGGAGATGAGTCTCGCTACGAGGAAATGTACAATCGGGTGACAGAGGCAATGCGTAACCATTTCCGACCCGAGTTTCTCAACCGGATCGATGAAACGATTATCTTCCATGCTTTGAGCCAAGAGCAGTTGCGAGAAATTGTCAAGTTCCAGGTACAGCGCCTCGAAGAACGTCTGGGAGAGCAAAAACTGTCCATGAGACTCTCGGAGGCAGCATTAGACTTCCTCGCAGAGGTGGGCTATGACCCAGTCTACGGAGCTAGACCCCTGAGACGAGCCATACAGCGCTACCTCGAAACCTCAATTGCCAAGAGCATTCTCCGGGGTGACTACAGCGAAGGCGACACAATCTATGTCGATGTTGAGGATGAGCGCTTGACCTTTAAGCGCTTGTCGGTGGAAATGCTGACTTCGTAGGGTAACTTTCCACTTTCCTATTCCTATTTGTCTAATTCCCTGGTCCGCCAGGGATTTTCTGTTTAGAGGTTCTCTGTGTCTAGCTCGCGCGGGTAGGATATCCGTACCATCTCTCCCCAAAAAGAGTTCGGGAACCCGTACAGAGAGAGGAGTTGCAATTGCCGCTAACATTCCCCTAAATTAGCACTCAGAAACCGAGAGTGCTAAAAAGCAGGAGAAATTATGGCAGCAGTTACCCTCAGCGTATCCACAGTCAAACCCCTAGCAGACCGAGTCTTCGTAAAAATCAGCCCCTCAGAAGAAAAAACCC
>PXPT01000134.1 GCA_003021505.1 Cyanobacteria bacterium QS_4_48_99
CTTGCCTTATATCCACACGCCAAAATCTTTGATTTTGGCGTGGGACTTACGGAAAAATAGTTAAAAAAGTTATATCCCCAAAAGATTTCTAAGGCTTGGTAAGGATGGGGATCGGTGGGGATGGGGCTTCATGGAAAAACTGCTCCACGGCTTCTCCCTGGTGAGCACTGGATAAGCGCTTAGTCAATCCCTGCACTCCAGGCAAAGAATTTCATCAGCGGCACTTCCCACCAAGGGGCAAGGTTATGAGTGCCACCTGCGATCGCGGCTGCAAACACCGCTCACTCAGTGGTTTCCCCAGCGTCTGCCTCTTCGTAGGTCCCGGCGATCGCGCTACCCCACCGGCGCACCTGCTCGGCAAACTGCGGCGGACTAGCGACTTTGACCTGACCGGTATACCCCAAGATCCAGCGCTTGAGGTCGAAATCCTGGAGCGACCAGCGCGGCAGTGTCATGACCAACCGCTGCGGGTAGTCCCCATTTGGCGATCCCTTGAGCTGGAAGATGCTGGAGCGCCGTGCATCGCTGGGCTGCTGGGCTGTCATGCGCAACTGGGAGTCCGGCAGGCGAGCCGTCCCCTCGCGCACGAACTGGAACACGTCCTCCTGGAACCACAGCTCGAGTTTGCTCTCAACACTTGCCCGCTTTTGGGGATCCTTGCTGAGGTAGGCCTGCTGGTCCTCGGGGCTGCGCCCCAAATAGATGCCGAAGCTGGAGTGGTACAGTTGCTGGAGCTGCTCCAGCGCCCGATGCCACTCTTCGGAAGTGCGCTGCCTGGTGGGACGCCGCACATTCGCAACCAGGCGATCTAGCCGCTCGAAGCGGAACAGGCCGTCCGATTCGCGCTGGTAGCCCAGGTACCAAGCAATGTTGTGGAACGCGATCTGTACGGGCCAAGCCTCGAAGGTTTCCCGCTCGTCGCCGCGGTAGCGCGCCGCTGTGTGCAGCGGGCGTAGTTGCAGCAGCTCGGCGCTCTCAATCGCCGCTTCGATCAGGTTGATGCTTTTCTCGTGCTTGGCCGTTGAGCCTTCCGGGAGCAGCTCGCGGTTGACAATGGGGCGGTTGCCCATGGTGCGGACAGGGTAAGGATATGCTGCACCCAGCCCCGACTGCTGCATGCGCGCTTGGAAAGTCTCCAGGATCTCGTGGGAGACCGGATCATCGAGGTGCTTGACCTGCTCGGACAGCAGCCGATAGACCCGCTTGAGATCGCTGGCTGAGAGGATACCAGTCCCGGCAAAGTAGCCGTGCCGCATGGCAAGCTCGGGCAGCAAACCGAACGGCTTGAGGGCGCGTTCGATGTCCTTGCGGAGGTTATTGTAATGGTTGTTGAGCAGGTCGCTGCGGCGGTGACCCGAGGAGGCCTTGCCGTAGAGCGCGCCTGCATCCACCAGCTCTTCTACCAGTGATTGTAAGCTGCCGCGCGCCCGCGTGCCATTGCCGTTGGGAGCTTCGTATGCCTCGTAGCGGCAACTGAACGGATGATGCAAAATAAAGCGCAGCATTGCCATGAGGCGGGTGAACGATTCGACATCGGCGTAAAAGTGGGGTTCCTGGATGGGCGTTGCGGGCTCGAGTTCGAAGGGAGCTTCCACTCCGACCTGGAAAGGGACAAGCAGGCCGTTGCGCCCTAGCCAATCCAAATCTGCGGCAAGGGCTTCGGGATGGGCGTAGATTGCGCCGCCTTGATGGTGCATGACAGCCGCAATTTCCTCGATTGCTGAGTCGAACTGAGGCAGGGTTTGGGCATCGGCATCCAGCGCCAGTTGTAGCTGCTCGGGGTCGCTCTCCCGCAGTTGACCCACGCCAGGATAGCGCAACAGCAGCGCTAGCAACTGCATCAGTCGGTCGAAATCGAGCAGTCCCGAGTAGCAGTGCGGCTCGTACTGTTGGGCGCGGTTTTGGCGGTTAGCGATGCGGCGCGGTAGCTGCCGCAATTTTTGCTCGATCGCGGCATGGTCAGCTTGGAGCGGGTCTTGCTGGATGAGCGCAGTCAGGCCCTCGCCGGCGCGGGGCGGAAACTGCCGGAGTGCGCGGTGCAGGTTCTCGATAGCTTGCTCAGGCACCTGCTGATCGCGCTTGCTGTTCCAGTGTTTGCAGGTTTTCAGGGATGGGGTGAGCTGCCAGCCGATCCAGCGGACGCTCTCCTCTAGCTCGCCGAGCTTCTGTAGTAGTTGCATGCGCCAGGCGCGCTTGGCGTTGGTGGCATCGTAAATAACCGGTTGCCCCAGGTCAATGGCCTCTCGGACCTGGATGAGGAGCTGCGCTTCGATCTCAGGCCAGTGGCCTTGTTCGCGATCGCTGCCGTAAAGGTCTGCGCGGATTGCATCGGTGGAGACGATTTGAGCCTGCGAGTCGTGCTCGGCGTAGTAGGTGGCCAACTGGCGGGCAAAGCTCGACTTGCCGCTGCTGGGCGGACCGATGAGGAAGTGCCAGGTTAGCGACATAGCAAATGGCGATGGCTCGGTAGGTCAGAATAATTCAAAATTCAAAATCAACGTATCTAGACAACAATTCCAGATTTAAAGTTAGAAGTTATAGTCATTTAGAAACTTGATAAACGTTAATACTAATGATTTATAACTAATAACAATTTGGCATTTTAATTGAGCATTTTTTTATTTTTTGCCAGTGACTTGAAGCAAATAAGAATCACTGGAATGGATGGCGGCATCCCCTTGTTGGGAGGCGGTTCCAGACTGCTGGTGCAGCCTAGCATCGCCTACCGGCTGGCCGTTGATATGTGTTGCGCGGAAGGCGCTGTTAAGGCGCATTTGCGCCAGGTGCACCATCCGGGCATGCACGATGCAGTGGCCGCTCCACTGATCGCTGAGGCGCCGGAAGCCGTAGCGGTCTTCGCTCAGGTAACCGCAGTGGGGGCAGACGAAAAAGCAGTTGGTGTGGGCGCGGTGGTTGTTCAGCATTGGCAAACCGTGTGAAGGTGATTAACTCTAGATTAGGGGGGGGCAGGATGGCCCATGCCATAGCGCGAACGGCGAAAGCTGCGTTTGCGTAGCGAGCGTTTGCTCGTTCACTAGCGACCGAATTTGGGATGCTTTTTTAGTCCGAATAACTATCTGGTGACTATGGTTGACCACTGAGGAGTGCATCTTTCTAGTACCCCTTTTTCTTAGTAAAAAGCAAAATAACTAAATCTTGTTTAAACAAATAAATCTATAACATCTTTTTCTCTGAATGGAAGTCAAAATTTGAGTGGGTCAGCTATAGCTTACACCGTGACACTCAAGTTTCCATTCAACTAATTTCTCCAGCAAGTGAAGAGTTGCTGATAGGTAGGCAAACTGGTGTTACTCTCCGAGTTTCCATTCAACTAATTTCTCCAGCAAGTGAAGAGAAT
>PXPT01000135.1 GCA_003021505.1 Cyanobacteria bacterium QS_4_48_99
TAGCTTAACGTTTTGGGGGTACTGAAGAGACTGTTTACCGTGCTTTGATTGGAATCTTGGAAACCTAGCGCGACCTTCCAAGAAATTGATCAAAGCTCTAGACAAGTTCAACATACAAGCCTGATAAAGTTGGCTGTATGTTTCGGGTAACCAAGGACACTCTTTTTTGAGTCCAGGTAATCTGGCATTTAGAGCAGTTCTAGAAAGAGCTTTACCACTTTCTTTGTAGACACGATTGTTCTCAGCAAGCGAATTCTTCCATAGCCATCTCACACAGCCAGAGGCTTTAGCAAGGCTGGTTTGTTGATGACTATCAGGGTAAATTCTGACTTTAGCAACGTGTCTCATGTCTATTTTGTGACACAAAATTGATTCGTGGTAAGAAGATTAGTCACTCGCCTTAGATGAGGGGCTGTCGCCTGGGTTTCCCCAGGCGTTTCTAAGCCCCGTCCCACCCCAAATCACAGATTATGGCGTGGGACTTACGGCGAAATAGTTAATGGTCAACTGTTAATGGTAGTCTAGCTAAGGGCGCGATCACGTTTGAGGCAAACCCAACCACAAATATCAAGTCCGGTTAAATCCCCACAGTTAAGACAGACGCGGAATATATAGTCATTAGTAACTCATAGTTAAACTCTATACGCGTTAGCTACTCTCGGACTATTGACTACGGACTAAGTACTGCCCCGAAGGGGTGGAGAGGTTTTTGATTCATAAAACGGATTTAATCTGACAACTAAATTCGGTCTCCCACGGGATTTTTGCTACGATTACAAAGACTTGCCGAAACGGGTGAGGAAAATGGCAGAAACAATTTTCTTTAACGCTTTGCGCGAAGCTATTGATGAGGAAATGGCTCACGATGACACTGCATTTGTACTTGGTGAAGATGTCGGTCACTATGGCGGTTCCTATAAAGTAACCAAAGATTTCTACAAAAAATACGGCGAACTGCGAGTTTTGGACACTCCCATTGCCGAAAATAGCTTCACGGGGATGGCAATTGGTGCAGCAATGACGGGGCTGCGACCAATTATTGAAGGAATGAATATGGGTTTTTTGCTCCTTGCCTTCAACCAAATCTCCAATAATGCCGGGATGGTTCGCTACACTTCGGGTGGCAACTTCAAAATCCCCCTGGTGATTCGCGGACCAGGCGGTGTGGGGCGTCAGCTTGGTGCGGAACACTCCCAGCGACTCGAAGCCTACTTTCAAGCCGTTCCTGGTTTGAAAATCGTTGCCTGTTCAACGCCCTACAATGCCAAAGGGTTACTCAAATCCGCTATCCGGGATGAGAATCCGGTACTATTCTTCGAGCATGTTTTGCTCTACAACTTAAAAGAAGACTTACCGGAAGAGGAATACTGGCAGCCCCTGGAAAAGGCAGAACTCGTGCGAAGTGGCAGCGATGTCACTCTTCTAACCTACTCTCGCATGCGTCACCATACCCTCGAAGCCGTCAAGCAGTTGGAAAAAGAAGGCTTCAACCCGGAAGTAATCGACTTAATTTCGCTTAAGCCCCTGGATTTGCAAACCATTGGCGAGTCACTGCGTAAAACCCATCGGGCAATTATTGTAGAAGAGGGGATGAAGACTGGCAGCATAGGGGCAGAATTAACAGCATTAATTAACGATCAGCTATTTGATGAGCTAGATGCACCCGTGATGCGGTTGTCTTCTGAGGATATTCCCACGCCTTACAATGGCACTCTAGAAAACTTGACCATCGTGCAACCAGAGCAAATTGTCGAGGCAGTGCAAAAAATGGTGGCATTGCAAGTGTAAAGATTAGTCATCAGTCGTTGGTCATTAGTAAAAAATACAGAACAAATGGCAAAGGACAAATGACAAAGAACAAAGGACTGAAATGCAAAGGCAGCGTTTGTTAATTGCCCTCATTCTGACGTTAGTGGTTACCGCCATCGTCGTCTTGATCGAGTTCCCTCTCCAGCTTGGACTAGACTTGCGGGGAGGGGCACAACTAACTCTACAGGCAAAAACGACCCAAGAGGTGAGCCAAATTACGCCAGATAGCCTCAATGCAGTCAAACGCGTCATACAAAACCGGGTTAATGGTCTGGGAGTCTCCGAATCTGTGGTTCAGACTGTGGGTGGAGACAAAATCTTGGTGCAGCTTCCTGGCGTGAGTGACCCACGGCAGGCAGAACGGGTGCTAGGGGGCACAGCGCGGCTAGAATTTCGCAAACAACGTCCGGGCACAGCGCAAGAATTTCAAAAGAAATTCTTGAGGCAGAAGCAACTGGAGGCACAGCTCAAGCAGCTTCGAGAAGCAGAAGAGAAAAATGCTGAAGCGATCACCGAAACTGCCCAAGCACTGGAAAAGTCGAATCAGGCGATCGCCAAACTATTTGGTCCGACTAAGCTAACAGGGAAAAATCTCCGAGATGCTCGTGCCCAACCGACTCAGAGTGGCAATCGCTGGGAAGTTTCCCTCAACTTTAAGGCTGAAGGCGGAAGAAAGTTTGCGGAACTAACCAAAAACCTGGCAGGCACGGGTCGCACCATTGGCATCTTCTTAGATGATGATCTAGTGAGCGCTCCCAGTGTAGGACCGAAATTTGCTGAGACAGGTATCACTGGCGGTGGTGCAGTCATAACGGGCAACTTTACTGCCCAAAGTGCTAGAAATCTTGCCATTCAACTCCGGGGGGGTGCTCTACCCTTGCCAGTGGAAATCGTCGCCAACCGCACAGTGGGAGCTACCCTAGGGCAAGAGAGTATTAAAAGCAGTATCTACGCGGCTGTTGCTGGTTTGGCATTAGTGTTAGTTTTCATGGCAGTCTATTACCGACTCCCAGGATTAATTGCTGATGCTACCCTAGCTGTTTATACCCTTTTCACCCTAGCCTGCTTTGTACTGGTGGGCGTTACCTTGACTCTACCGGGAATTGCCGGGTTTATTCTCAGTATCGGCATGGCAGTCGATGCCAACGTGCTCATTTTTGAGCGCACCCGAGAAGAGTTGCGGACGGGTCGGACGCTCTATCGCGCTGTTGAGTCTGGCTTTTACCGCGCCTTCTCTAGCATTTTGGACAGTAACGTTACTACCCTAATTGCCTGTGCTGCCCTATTTTGGCTGGGTTCAGGTTTCGTGAAAGGATTTGCCCTTACCCTGGCTATTGGCGTGGTGGTGAGTATGTTTACTGCCTTGAGTTGTAGTCGTACTCTTCTGCTGCTGTTAGTCTTGGGCATTCCTAGGGTGCGTAAAAAGCCGGAACTATTTTGTCCCAATCTCGCCGCATCTGCTAAATCTTAGGGAGAATCAGTTTCAGTGGTCGAACGGTGGAAGATTAAAAATTTGAGTTCTGAATTTCTTCATTCAACCTGTAACCTTCCATCTGCAACCTGAAACCCAAACCAGGACAAACTATGAAACTCAATGTCATCAAACAGCGGCGCTTGTGGTGGACGATTTCTGTGGTGGTCATTCTTGCTTGCGCGATCGCCATGGCGATTTCTTTCGCTCGGTTCAATGCTCCCCTACGCCCTAGTCTAGATTTCGTAGGCGGTACGCGCCTACAGCTCGAACTCGATTGCTCTGTCCCCGGCAACTGCGACCAACCCATTGATATTGCCGAAGTCCGCGAAGTCATGAATGCCCAGGGTTTGGGTAATAGTAGTATTCAAGTGGTGGGGCAGCAAAAGCACACCCTCTCTGTCCGTACCAAAGCCTTGGATGTGGAGCAACGCACCCAACTGCAATCGGCGTTGAGCAAGGCAATTGGTCGCTTCGACCCGCAAAGCATTCAGATTGACACAATCGGACCGACGATTAGCCAGGAATTATTGACATCGGGCTTGCTGGCGCTAATTGTCTCCTTTTTTGGCATTATCGTCTACTTGAGTGTCCGGTTCCAGTTCGACTATGCGCTTTTTGCTATTGTTGCTCTATTCCACGATGCTTTCATTACGGCGGGAGTATTTGCAGTTTTGGGTTTGGTCGCTGGTGTTAAAGTAGGCAGCTTGTTCCTAGTGGCGCTTTTAACGACAATTGGTTTCTCGGTAAACGACACTGTGGTAATCTATGACCGCATTCGAGAAACGAGCCAGCAGCGTAGCGAGGACTCCATCGACGACATTGTTGATGATGCGGTGAATCAAACTTTGACACGCTCGATTAATACCACCTTAACCACATTGCTGCCGCTGTTAGCGATTTTCCTGTTTGGAGGAGAAACGCTCCAAGACTTTGCTCTCGCCTTAATCATTGGATTTATACTGGGTGCTTATTCGAGTCTCTTTATTGCCAGTACGCTGTTAGCCTGGTGGCGAGAGCGTTCGGCTTCTGTGGCAATCGCTAATGCCAAGCCTTCTGATCAGAGTTGATGATCGCGCCAACCACTCAGAACTAGGAAAACGGGTGAAACTCAACTGAGGGATGAAAAAAACAATTCAAAATTGGGGATCTCAACTGTGCCTTTTTAATTTCACCTTTTGCACCGACGCGCAGCAATCTATGATTTCGAGCATCGTTGAATTCTGAGCGAAGCGAGGTTGACAACTCCCACTTCGAGAGACAAGTGCAGCGGTTGCACAAACTCACCGTTTATAGCAGGTGGTTGTTTGTGGGCTTCTGCTGGATTAGCATCGGTTCCCTAGGCATTTGGGGAATGCGCTCTGAATTTTCTCTATGGCTGTCCCATTTTACTTGGGTAGCAGTACGCTACGCGATCACCTATAATCTACTTTCGGCGCTGTGCCTTGCTTTCTGCATGGGGATAACAGCCGCTGTCCTAATTTGGCAAAGCCGCAATATTCTCTTTGGACTTTCATCCCAACAGCGGCGGCGCTTAGAGCAGAAAGTAAGGAGGCTTCGTGCCACAGAACCCAATCATCCCCTATGGAAGTGGGTGTGTAGGGATTGAATAGTGAGTGTGTGAGTGCGTGAGCGTGAGTGCGTGAGTGTGTGTGGGAGTTGGAAATAGGAATAATTTTTCTATCAAACAAGCCAATTTACCTCCTCACTCCTGACTCCTCACCCCTCACTCCTCTCTCCTCACTTTTACCCTGATTCAAAAATTTCACATGCGACTAGAAAAATTTGGTCTAAGGGACCGATGCCCCCTCCAATTCGGTCAGGAAGCGGAACGCCTTGACGATATAGGTCGCACATTCAGTCGGTGAGTAATTTTCAAAGTCACGCCAGGCATCTGCTTTGTAATCTTGGTAGCAGTCAGCCTTTTCTGGAAAGCGGTCTAGCCAAGCCAGCCGCACCGCATGACCGATGAGAACGTCTAGCACGATGTACTCCTCGATTTGCAGCTCTGGATTACGCTCGACAAGGGCACTTAATTCCAGCAATGCCTCAATATTAAGTTGCCGATATTCGGGGGAAGCAATTTTATTGAGGAGATGTTCCACACGCAGGGCAAAATTTCGTTCTCCTGGGGTCATCTCAGACAAAATTAGCTCGCTATCAAGGCGGTTGCGCCGCTCTAACTTGTCCCCAATCACTAGCCCCTGACAATGGTTCATCAGTTGCCAAACGCGCTGGAAAAAGTCTTTGGGCACTCGATTGAGCGAGCCTTCTAACTGCCGCCGCTTAAACCAGCTTTCGGTGGCGGGTAAATCTTCCTGTTGTTCGGGTTCCAAAGGACTCACACTCCAGTCAACTGCTTGTTGTTGCCACTGAAGGCGTAGGGATTCTTGCTGTCGCAGCAATTGATTCATGCTTTCGTAGCCTGCTAAGACTTGCTGCAATCGCTGTTTTACTTCATGGGGTGATAGCTGCATCAATTGTTCGTAGGCTTCATCTTGAGTGATGCCGGACGCTTGTGCCAACTCACTGGTGAGAAGTAAGATTAGGTATCCCACCCGCAGTGTTAATAAGCCCTCTAATAACGCTGGTTCTGAGTTGATAATTAGACCAAGGTAGATGAGGATTTCTTGAGTCAAAACGCGATCGCGAATATCCTCGCCACAAAACTGACAAATCTGGGCGTGAATCTCGGCGTGCGACCTGGGTTGCTGAATCAGCGATTCTTCACTGTAAGACTTGCCGACCATAATCTGCTTGCCGTGCACTAGAATATCTGTCACTGCATCCGAGAGGCTGATATCAACCTTATTCAGTAACCCTGCTGCGTAGCGCACCACTCCCCAATGAACATAACCTGGCACACTGGGCGAACCCGCTTTCGTATAAACCTCATTGATCAACATTTCCACCGTCACGGACTGCTCTGATTCCCCAAATCCAGTGTCAAATTCCATACCCTGTAGTCGTGCCAGCGTATGTAATAGTTCGATTTGCTCATAAAGATTTTCTGAGGAGCGCAGACTGGAAAGTAGAAGCTCCAAATCCGTCTCGCACTCCAGCAGGAACTCTTGCGTGTGACTCAGCGATCCATTGTGGTCAGGATAATAAATCAGATAGTCCTGTCGCGGTTGAGCATTCTTCACGGAGGAGCGAGTAAACTCAAAGTCGTGCAGAAAATCCATGCGCTCCACTCCGGCTGTCAACATGAGCTGATTGAGCCGTCCGAGTTTTACCTGCACGCCATTGCACCAGCCTGCTGTAAATTCTTGCATCAGCTCCAGCAAGGCAGGTGAAATTCCCTCTGCGGACTTACCGCCGCTCGATTCGAACATGGTATGCGTTAGTAGCAGCGTCATTAGAGGACGCCCCAACTGGGACCAGTGACGCTGAATATAAGCTAACTCACTTTTAATCTGGTCAATAATGAAGTGATAGTCGAAAGTGAGATAAAACTGCTGCTGGTCTAAAAACGCTGGTAAAAAAACAATTCTCTCGCCCCGAATCCGAAACATTCTCGATGTGGTCAGACTCCGCAAGCGTCGCACTGGTCTTCCGGTGAGACTCAACTTCTCATTGCGCCCCACCTGGGCATAAGCACCTGACAGTTCGCTTGTCTGCCGCACTTGCAGTGGCTCTACCTGTTGCGGTGTCTGAGTCGCAATTCCATAAACTTCCAACTGTGCCTGCAAGTGTTCATCTTCTGCGAGTAAGGCAATTTGCACGACAACTTCCCGCTGACGACCAACTGTCAAATGACGTCCCAGTGGGTCAATGTCTCCGGGAGCAATTAATCCCTCACGCAGCATCTGAGCTAGAAGATATAAACTCTGTGCCCAAACTAGGGGCAGGTTGTCATTAGGCAGGCGCTTTTGAGAATGAGGAGATGCACGCTCTGCATCAAGATTTTCTTCGGGAACGTAATACAGCTCTGGCAGCAGTCCTTTCCCGTCTCGCTCAATCAGCAGCTCTTGTAAGCGAGCGTGGTAGTCCTCAACTTGCGCGTCATTGCCGCGAAACAGTCCCTCAAGCAGTAGGTAGGTAAAGAACAGGGGCCACTCGCACTCAATTTCCTCAAACTGTTGCAATTCCCAAGACTCGTAGTGCAGACGGCTTGTGTTTTCCAAAACAGTCTGGTGGCCATCCCGCAAAAATCGCCTACAGCCGTATTTCCCTTGCAGCTTCTCAATAATCTTGTCGCGGGTATGCTCCACCAATGCCGCATCTTCTACAGCAAACGCAGGAAAAGCCACTGCACTTAACAGAGCAGCATCCGTTTCTTTGGAGCTAGACTCTCGTGGCAGCAGCGATTCTAAAGTTATCCGTGCCCTAGCAATCTCATCGGGCAACACGTGAATCACAGAAGCTTGGGAACCCCGAACCCCAAACAAATTCAAGCCATTCATTGCTTCTAAGGCGGCTTTTGCCATTCCCACTGAACTGGCGTTTAGTTCTGGGTTGCCTTTGTTGATTTTATTGCCACGCTCCCAAATTCCATAATCCGGCGTCCGATACGTGCGACCAATGTAGTACACCAGATTTTGGATAAAGTTGACTTCGTCGAGCGTGTAGATAATCTGCAACCCCGATGCAGTCATTTGAGCCAGCATGAGGAGGAATAAAGAGGTGGCATCTAGTTGTAGGTGTCCCCACTGGTCATCTTCAACAACCACATCCCCCGTACCAGTGTTGTATTTAGCATGCAAGGCATCAAAAGGAGCCTGAGTATGCTTAAATGCCTCGACTTTATGTGCCTGGCGCATCATGCTATAGAGCAGTCCGCGCATGAGCTTGATCACACTGTGCTCTAGTTCCCATCCCTCTGTTTTATCAGGGTCAAGCTTGCGATAAGCTAGTGCTAATCCCCAAGCAGCAAGAATGCTGTAAACGTTATCACGCACCCAGGCATCCGTGTAGTCACCGTGGGCACTAACTGCGGTACTGGCTGGCAGAAGCCCAGTTATCGGGTTCTGGCGAGAGAGAATAATGCTGTCAATCTGAGCATAATAATTATCCAATCTGGCTTGCGGTTGCGAGTTGGTATATGACATCCGCTTTTACCTATAGTTAAATGTAAAATTATGTTATTTAAACTATAAGCAAAAGTCATTTATTTTGGCAAGATAAACTGTTGCGGTTTGGGCAAACTTTAGTTACATTTATTAACGGAAAGCTTAACAAGATGTAACTTCCACAAGGATAAGCTATGGAATCCGAAAACCGCAACGATGTCAAGTTTGGCTTCACCCCCCAAGCCGAAAACTGGAATGGTCGCCTCGCCATGATTGGCTTTGCAGCAGCCTTGCTGATTGAACTCTTCAGCGGTCAAGGCGTGCTTCACTTTTGGGGGCTAATTTAGAGCAAGTCAGTTGGGGTTGCCAATTCAATAGGGTTGTAAGCAGCAGGAACTCAGCAATCATATCGTAGACGATTTTTCTGCAGTAGCCCGCAGCACTAACCTAATTTAGAGTACACTCTGGCTCAATCTAACTTACCGCTACGCTGGGCACGATCAAATCGTGCTCGGCTCTTTTCTAATGGGTGGTACTAGCCAGCCTTGGTCTGTATTCGGAACTCCGAATAACAGCAAAGCTGCTTTCCTACCCCACTAGCGGATATACTCTTTAAGAATGCTGTTGCGATTGGGATGGCGTAGTTTGCGAAGCGCTTTGGCTTCAATTTGCCGAATCCGTTCGCGGGTAACGTTGAAGGTGTGACCAATTTCTTCGAGGGTTTTCATCCGTCCATCTTCTAGACCGTAACGCAACCGTAAAACATCCCGTTCGCGGGGGCTTAGGGTATCAAGTACATCTTCGAGGTCTTCCCGGAGAAGATTTTTAGAGACATCGTCTTCTGGCGTTTCGCCATCAGCTTCAATGAAATCTCCGAGCCGAGAATCTTCCTCTTTGCCGATGGGGGTTTCTAGGGATATGGGCAACTGAGCCGATTTAGCAATAAACCGCAGCTTCTCAATGGTCATTTCCATGCTAGTGGCGATTTCTTCTTCGGTCGGCTTGCGCCCTAACTCTTGGGAAAGAAGCTTAGTAGTCTTTTTAATGCGAGATATGGTTTCATAGAGGTGAACCGGTAGGCGAATGGTGCGCGATTGATCTGCAATCGCCCGCGTAATTGCTTGGCGAATCCACCAAGTCGCGTAGGTAGAGAACTTATACCCTTTCTCGTGGTCGAACTTCTCGGCTGCCCGAATCAATCCCAAAGAACCTTCCTGAATGAGGTCTTGAAAGGATAATCCCCGGTTCATGTATTTTTTCGCAATGGAGACAACTAGACGCAAGTTAGACTGTACCATCTTCTCTTTTGCCCGCTGCCCATAGCGCAAACAACGGCGAAACTCGCGCAGATCCATGTTGACCTCTTCCGCCCATTCGTGGTGATTGGGTTCGCGCTCTAAGCGGTCAATCAGGCGATCGCGTACACGCTCCAACTCCAGTAGCTCCGAGATTTTGCGAGCTAGTTCGATTTCCTCATCCGCTCTGAGGAGGCGGACGCGACCAATTTCTTGCAAGTAAAGGCGAATGGAGTCTTCGGTGTAAGATTTCTTTTGCGTCTGCTCGCTACTGCTAGAAACAGGAGGCTTCTGAGCTTTGCCATTCTCAGTCTCGTTATCCACAGCCTCAACTGGTTCTTCTCCAACTGCTTCATTTGCTTCTTGGTCGATTAAGAATTCTAACTCAGTCGGAGGCTGGTTGATTGTTACGAGTACATCGTTGGTTTGCGTCATGCCGTTCTTGCTCCTTAAGTGTCAAAACCAGAAGATGGTATTAGTTCAACTCAGGTGATTTTTGTTTTTTCTAACTTTATCCCTGTCCCATCCTTAATTTACCCGCTAAGAAACAATATCAATGTACAATATTTGATACAAATCTTACTTTTGATGGATGCAGGGTGAAGTGATTGGTGTCTATTTTAGTCAAAAACCTTCTCGATTGTAGCTTTTCTTACAAAATTTACATTCAGGATTTAATAATTGAGTGGGTTTCCATGAGATGTCTCCGGCAGTGCCCCAATCGGGGATATTGTTTCACAGCAGTGCTCTACTGCTAGCATCTAGCTTTGAGTCAGCCTGGAACCGAGGTGCAGGAAAAGTCAACGGCTGTTGACTTAGAAAATTGGGAACATCGTGTAGGCAGTGCAAACTAGAAGCTTTTTCGCCACGATCAAGGCGCTGCCTTTGTAAAAAAAACTTGTTACCCTCAATACGTCTATTCCATAGTGAATCATTTTCCCAGTTTGTGCAATCACTTCTGGCAAGGCAAGCCTCCGGGTTAACTATAAGCCGCTTGCACTAGTCAATCAGGCTCATTCAGACTCAATAATCATTTTTCTAATTCACTGATCTAAGGCTCGATTTCACGCGATTTGACCGCAAGCAGGGATAAAATTCGCTTCTCACAGTAAAAATATCGTGCCAGAACTTTTTTCTCTATTTAAAATTTTAAATTGCAGGCAAATGTTAATCGCAGAACGCTTCGGACAGGGGAATGAAAGAGGAGTTAGGCACGCTATAGCGTTAGCAAGGCTTAAAATTGAATCAAGTTAGGTTGAGCCAAAAGTGGGAGCGATGAGATAGCGATGGCGGCTAGGCACGCTTGCCCCATAACTCATCCGCAGCAACGAAGTGATAGCTCCTTTCCAAAAGGCTTTGAGAACCTCTTGAATGCTTTCTATGCGATCAGTACATAACTGTTTAGTGCTATAGTCACCTTATGGTAGCGTAACTTTCCCGAAACCGACGTTTTCATCAAAGACTGCCCGACTCAACAGGTGTTGGAAGTCATCGCCGATAAGTGGAGTGTAATTGTGATCTATACTCTCTATGGCAACAGAGAACCTTACAATCAGCTCCAACGCCAGATTGGTGGCATTTCCCAAAAGATGCTAACCCAGACGCTACGCAAATTGGAGCGCAATGGGTTAGTGGAGCGAAGGTTTATCCTGTGGTTCCACCCAAGGTAGAGTATTCTTTGACGGCACTGGGAAAAACCCTAATCGAACCTTTAACAGCAGTCTGTAGCTGGGCGACAATCTATTTCCCCGAAGTGGAGGCTGCCCGAATTAGTTATGACAAGGAAGCGGAAACTTAGCCGATTATAAGCTTAACATTGAGTTCCAGATGAGCGATCGCTTTCGCAGGTGGGAGGTTCTACTGCTGCTAGTCTGGATAGGGATAGGGGCAGTGCTGCGCTTTAGTCATCTCTCATCCTTGCCCCCTTGGACAGATGAGTACGCCACCATCGTCTATAGCCTTGGGAATAGTTTTCGCACAGTACCGCTGAATCAGTTCATTCCTTCCGAGGTGCTGCTGCAACCCTTGCAATCTTCACAGCAAGCAGGGATTCTGTCCGTAGTACATTATCTCACCACAGAAAGCACCCATCCGCCTCTCTATTTTGTTCTCTCTCATCTCTGGATGAACTTATTTTCCCCAGAAGGGGAACTGGCATCAATTTGGGTAGCGCGATCGCTCCCTGCTTTATTCGGGGTTGCCTCTATTCCCGCCATGTATGGCTTGGGATATCTTGCCTTTCGTTGTCACCTCGTTGCTCAAATGACAGCAGCGATCGCGACTGTTTCTCCCTATGGCATCTACCTTGCAGGGCAAGCTCGCCATTACACCCTAGTTATTTTATTTGTCATTGCTTCTCTAGCTTGCTTTGTAATTACTATTCGCGCTATTCATAATCGCCAATCCTTGCCCATCTGGGTAGCGATTAGCTGGGTGGGGACAAACAGTCTGGGCATGGCGACTCATTACTTTTTCACGCTTACCCTGACTGCGGAAGGCTTAGTTTTGCTTAGTTGGGCTTGGCGACAAAGCCAGTTAGACAAACGCGCGCTTCTGCAACCGATTTGGCGGCGTATTTATGGGGTAGCTGCCGGAACCCTAGCCGGATGCCTAGTCTGGCTACCCGCTTTGGGAGGCATCACAGGCAGTAGAACCACTAGCTGGATCGCTGATGGCAATCCCACCGCCAACTGGCTAGAACCAATTGCTCGGATGTGGCTATGGGGAATGAGTATAATCTCCATGCTTCCTAGCGCCATCACTATCATCCCCCTCTGGGGCGTGGTGTTATCCGGCTGCGTGACACTGGCGTTTTGGCTTGGGATTTTGCCTCATCTTTGCTATGGCTGGAAGGTTCAGCGGCAAAACTCCCATGCTAATTTAATCACCAAAGCTTTGGGCGGGTATGTTTTAGGTGCGATCGCGCTATTTGTTAGCTTCACCTACGGTTTGGGAATAGACTTGACTCTTGCCCCGCGTTTTAGCTTTGTCTACTTCCCTGCTGCTGTTGCCTTATTGGGGGCAAGTCTAGCTGCTTGTTGGCGGCAGTTACCCTCAAAGGAATTACTTTCTCGCAACGACTCCGCAGATTACAAAGGCAAGAAAACAAGAGGTTTTGCTCGTTTAAAAGCCAGTTTGTATAAATTATTGGGATCTCAAGGGGAAAGAAAGTTTAATCTTGCGTTGCTCAACTCCAAGAAGTGGAAGGGAAGTGTTGTCGTAAGCTTAATTTTGCTAATGGGGCTAGTTGGGGGAATAACACAAACCTGGAATCTGGGCTACTTGCAACACCACCGCCCCGATTTACTTGCCCCCATTATTCAGAAAACCTCGCAAGCTCCCATTTTTATTGCCACCACTCACAAGCACCACGGACAAACGGGACGAATGATGGGGTTAGCGTGGGAATTTCGACACCTCCCTGCCGAGGTGCAATTTTTCCTAGCTCATCGCTCTGGGGATACCGAACCTTATGCTAACGCCATCCACGCCATGCAGGCACAAATGACCCAAATCCCACGACCTTTTGACCTCTGGTTAGTCGATTTCCATGCTGAAGTCGATCTAGAATCTCAGGGATGTTTTCCCGCATTCCCAAAGCGATCTGCGGGAGAATATTGGTATCGACTTTATCATTGTCTTCAGGATAGTCCTTAGTCCGTAGTGCTAAGGTTTATCAAAGTTGTACGGGCGAACCGTCGGCTCGCCCCTTCATGACTAACGACTATAAGAAATTTTTTGCTCTGTGACTAACGTAAGACTCACCCACTCCCCACACGGACTATAGCGACGAATCAGCCGTTGCCGACGGTTAGGTTGAACCAGCCAACCAGCTTCTAGAATAAAAGCATGACCCGGTTCGATTTTGAGGGGAGAATTAGAAGATGCCCCATCAGGCAGTAGCACGATTTGCACGGGGAGCTCACTCTGATCGAAGTGAAGAATGGAACCATCAATGCGAGCAGTAGAAGTAATAGTTTGATCTCCAAAAGTGAGCTGTTGGACTAATTCGCGATCACTTCGGCGATGGATCTGGAGGCAAGTAGTATAAGTTTCAGGTTTTCTGAGGTCAGGATAGAGCGTGACTGCCTCTCCCTGCCACTCTCCCAGCAGTTGATCCAGAGTCAAGGGTGGTTGTTCGGTTGCTTCTGTCCCCGCCAGAGTTTCCCGAATGAGCGTCAAGCGGTCTAAGTGGCTCTCTCGATTAAAAAGCTGCACCAGGCGTAGACGACGGTTGCCCTCAATTAATCCTAACTCTGCTCCAAATTCAGAAAACGGTCCCCATTGCAGAGAACCGTTGGAAAAAGCACCATTGTCAAACAACAAAATGCTCTTGGGGAGGGAACTGTATTCAAACACTTTGTCCTGGGGAGATTGACTAGGCGGAAAACGGCGGACAGTCTGACGGATACTTTGGTTGTTGTTAAGACCTTCAAAAGACACTACGGTAGGAGTATCTTCCTGCTGCTCTCCTTGGGGGGAGAAGCGGGTAAATGATCCCTGCCATTCTCCTAAATTTTGCAGCAAACGCTCCCATTGAGACAACATATCTGAGACTCCCACGCTTGATTAGATTAAATCAGGCGATCGCCCAGTACCAAGCGTACCTCCCTCAGGGGAATTCGCCAAGTTGCATCTACTAGCCCTGCAATCTCACCGAATCTTAATCAAATCTCGCTGTTGTCATCGACGACGCATGACCAGCTAAGTCCATAGCAATACCTCACCTCAAACTAACTTTTCTCCCACCATAAAAGGGTTCCGATGGGCAAAATAAGCAGTTATCTTTTAATCAATCGGATCGAGATCTATACCGAACGCTCTATACCAAAACCAACCTTTCTATACTGAACCTTATATTCACTCCCAGGTCTATTTGCCTGGGAGTTCCTATTTATGCCTCTGATGAGAATACAGAGACAGGAAGGGAGCAAGAGTAGCAGGGGAAGGTGAGGCGTGAGAGCTTGAGAGGGTGACAAAAAAGGACGCGGGGACGCGCAAACGCGGGGAAATGTTCAGGTATACAACCACTCTCCGCGTCATCACCTCTCCGCATCGCCGCGTCAGGAGCGAAAGCGTGCGCAGTCGCAGCGGAAGCGTTGCGAGCGAGAAAGCGACACTCCTCACTTGCCCCTCCGCCCCTTTGCCTATTTCCCCTCTTCCCCCACCTCAAGGTAGCCAAGGATACTGACGAAAGTTAGGCTTGCGCTTTTCCAGAAATGCCTGTTTCCCTTCCGCGCCTTCTTCTGTCATGTAATATAGCAAAGTGGCATTGCCAGCGAGTTCTTGTAAACCTGCTTGACCATCACAGTCCGCATTGAAAGCAGCTTTCAGGCAGCGAATCGCAGTAGGGCTTTTATCGAGGACTTCATCTGCCCACTGAATGCCCTCCGCTTCTAACTCCTCTACAGGGACAACGTGGTTAACAAGCCCCATCTCTTCAGCTTGGGCAGCCGTGTATTGACGACAGAGGAACCAGATTTCCCTTGCCTTCTTCTGTCCCACGATGCGAGCGAGATAGCTAGCACCAAATCCCCCATCAAAGCTCCCCACTTTGGGACCAGTTTGACCAAAAATCCCGTTTTCGGCGGCAATCGTCAGGTCACAAACTAAATGTAGGACGTGCCCCCCACCAATGGCATATCCCGCAACCAGGGCAATAACTACCTTGGGCATAGAACGAATCAGGCGTTGCAAATCCAGCACATTCAAGCGCGGAACGCCGTCATCCCCCACATATCCAGCGGAACTCCGCACACTTTGGTCGCCCCCCGCACAAAAGGCATATTTGCCATCCGTGTGAGGACCAGCGCCAGTCAGTAATACAACGCCAATGTTACTATCTTCGCGGACATCACAGAAAGCCTCGTAGAGTTCAAAGACAGTCTTAGGACGGAAAGCATTCCGCTTGTGAGGGCGATTAATCGTAATTTTGGCAATGCCCCCAGCTTTGTGATAGAGGATATCTTCGTAGGTTTTACTTACTTGCCAATCGACTTGCATAGGTGGCAGCTACTTTACAATTTAAAATTTTAAATTAAAACTTAAAAATTGGAATTCAATTTTGCATTTTTAATTGTTCGAGCGCAACTGTCCACAGGCGGCATCGGCTTCCAAGCCACGGGAGTAGCGCACACTCACAGCAATATGTTCTTGCTCTAGAACAGACTGAAATGCCTGAGTGCGTTGTTGAGAGGGGCGTTGGTAATCAACTTCTTGAATGGGATTGTAAGGAATGAGATTAACGTGAGTCTGGAAACCCCGCAAGTGTTCTGCCAGTTCGGCAGCGTGTTCTGGCAAATCGTTGACCCCTGCTAAAAGGATATACTCAAAGCTTACGCGACGACCAGTTAACTGTAAGTATTCTCGACATTCTTCTAAGAGGGTGTCGAGGGGATAGTGACGAGCGCTGGGGATGAGTTGTTCGCGCAGTGGCTGATTGGAGGCGTGGAGGCTCACAGCAAAGGTGATTTGCAGCCCATGTTGGGCGAGTTGGCGAATTCGTCCCGGAAGACCTACTGTGGAAACGGTGAGCGATCGCTGTCCAATCCCCACATCTTGATTAAGGGACTTTACCGCAGCCACCACTTCATCGAGATTTGTTAATGGTTCTCCCATCCCCATGAAGACCACATTACTCACTCGTTGCTGAAAGTCTTCTTGAACTGTCAAAACCTGATCAACAATTTCATGAGCTTTGAGATTGCGGCTGAAGCTACCCTTTCCGGTAGCACAAAAGTCGCAAGCCATCGGACAGCCCACCTGGGAAGAGACGCAAACTGTGAGGCGTTTGTCGGTGGGCATCCCCACTGTTTCCACAATTAATCCATCTGAGAGACGTAGGAGATACTTGCGGGTGCTATCGGGGGCAATGCTGCGATAGTGGAGGGTGGAGCGCCCAAGGGGTTGATCGGCTAGTGTTTCGCGCCATCGTTTCGGGAAAACAGAGACTTCAGTAAGCGATCGCGCTCCTTTTTGATAAAGCCACTGATGAAGCTGCTTGCCCCGATAAGCAGGTTGTCCTTGCTGCTGCACCCACTCAGTTAGTTCGCTTAAAGACTTGCCGAGTAAAGCTTCCTCGCTATCAGTTTGAATCACCATAACTGTTTAGTAATAAATGTCCTCACTTTACATTGTGACGAAAGCGGAGTCGCTTTGCTCTCAGGATGGGGAGAGGGAGAGATTAGGGGACAAGGAAAAATTGTAGGTTGCAAATTGATGCGTTTAAGGTTTCTTCCTCTGCTCTCCCTGCTTCCTCTGCTCCCCTGCTCCCCTGCTTCCCAAAGATTACGCCTTTGAGCGCACAGCACGAGGAGCCGATTCTCGCAGACTACAAGTTTTGCGATTCCAGATGAAAGCTCCTATGCCTACCGCGAAATTAGAGAAGCAGGCGGCACTAAAGATGCCAGGAATGCCGAAAAGCCCACTCCCCAGATAGGCGAGTAGCACGTAGAGAAGGAGCATCCGGCTCAGTGTCATCACCACTGAGGGCAACGGCTTCCCTAGCGCATAAAAGGTGGAACTCGAAATTAGAAAAATGCCATAAGCAGCGAAGCTAATCGGCACAATGGTGAGATAGGCTGCTGCGATCGCCACAACCGCAGAATCGCCATTAAACAGGGAAGCAATTTCGCGGGCAAGTTGGTGGTTAGTTTTTTCACCTTGTGGTGATCGCCTTCTCCCATAGCGCGGGCAATCACCGAGGAATCTCCCACTCCCAGCCCCATTGCCACACTGCCCAGCACCGTAACCACTGGGAAGTATAGCTCATTGCCATGATCGCTTCTGTTCCCAGTTGAGACACAAAGTAAGTATCAACCAAATTAAAAGCCATAACGGCAAATACGCCCCACACCATCGGTATAGTAAGCCAGAGGAGCTGAGACCACCTTGCCCTCTGTTAGGTTCTGCTTCATCAGAAAAATTGCCTCACAGTTCACCCGCTCGAATCGCGTTGATTAACTCGCTCACCGCGTCATATTGGTCATCATAGTCTAGGTAGCGCTTTAGCACGGATAAGTCTAAGTCTGGGAAAAATTCACTGCGGTTTCTCGGTTCATAACCCTGTTCTCCCAGGTGAAAGAGAGTAATTTTACCTTTGCGCCAAAACCACACCTCTGGTACTTTTTTAGGTCTGTAAAGCTCTTTTTGATCCAGCCTGCCACTGGTAATAATAACCTGGATTACAATGTCGGTCGGGGATTTCCTTTTGAGTGCCGATGGCGTAAGATCAGATTCGTCTGGGGTTCCTGAAGCCGTTTCTGGGGACTCGATAGTGAAGCCCCCACAGCCATAGAAGCGGATGCCTTTCTCTCTCATGTAAGCTTCTAGGAATCGTTTTAAACTGTTCCCAGCTAATGCCATACAGGGTGCTAACTCCCTCAACAAGTGGCTGGGTCGCTGGCTGCTGTCGGGCTGGTGCAGTCATGGCTTTTTTTGAGTATGTGGTTAGTCATTAGTGACTATTGACGCTTGAGATCATGTTACTTCCCCTTTTTTGATTTGCCCTAACTAAAATTAGGGGCACGCCTACCTGATGGAATTAATCACAACTTACGAATTACAAATTACTAATTATGGGGTCAGCTCTGCTGTGACTAGACTGATAGGGACTTTCCGTCTCGTTTAGAAGTTAACACGCATTGGAGTTTGCTCACGACTAGAGGCATGATGGTAGAAGTTTGCAATTTCGGTTCCGCTGAACCAACTCCAGAACAACTAGGACTCCAGAGAAATTGATGAGTATCACAGTGCTGATTTTATTAGTGCTTGGACTAGCGCTGTTGATTGTGGGTGCAGAGGCGTTAGTGCGAGGTGCGTCGCGATTGGCTGCTTTTATGGGCGTTTCGCCCCTAGTGATCGGACTAACGGTGGTGGCTTACGGCACGAGTTCTCCAGAACTGGCAGTGAGCTTCCTATCTAACTTTACCGATAAAGCCGCGATTTCTGTTGGCAATATCGTCGGCAGTAATATTTGCAACGTTTTATTGGTTCTGGGGATATCAGCCATGATTGCGCCGCTGATCGTCTCGCAGCAGTTAATTCGGTTGGACGTGCCCCTGATGATTGGCGTTTCTGTTCTCTTACTGTTTTTGGCGCTCGATAGTGAGCTGGGTAAACTCGACGGTGCCCTTTTCTTGCTCGGAAGTATAGTCTACACCCTCTTTTTGATTTACCAGAGCCGTAGAAAGAATGTGGTTCAAGATGAGTACGAACAGGAGTATGGCTATCACGGAGAGCGATCACCACAGCAGTGGTTTCTCAATTTGGGGCTAGTCGGGGGTGGTTTCGCTTTACTTGTGCTTGGTTCGCGTTGGCTGGTTGATGGTGCTGTCACCGTTGCTCAAGCCTTGGGAGTGAGCGATTTGGTGATCGGACTCACTGTGGTTGCGATCGGAACCTCTTTACCAGAAGTTGCCACCGCAGTCACGGCTAGTCTTCGCGGTGAGCGAGATCTTGCTGTGGGGAATGTGGTTGGCAGTAACATTTTTAACATTGTTGCGGTGCTGGGCATATCCGCTATCTTTGCACCCAATGGCATTGAAGTTTCTGCTGCTGCTATAAGGTTCGATATTCCCATCATGATTGCAGTTGCAGTTGCGTGTTTGCCAATTTTTTTTACAGGCAACGTCATTGACCGTTGGGAAGGATTTCTGTTTGCAGGCTACTACGCTGTCTATACGGCATACCTAATTTTGTACGCCACAGATCACGATGTACTTCCCATATTCAGCACCGTCATGCTGGGATTTGTTATTCCCATCACTGTGGTTACACTGGCGATTTTTACCTGGCGTTCGATTCGAGCTAGACGTGAGGGTAAACTGAATCAAGAATGAGGTGTGAGCTCGTGAGAGCGTGAGGGCGTGAGAGCGTAAAAAAAAAGCAGAGGGGCAGAGGAGAGGGGAACGCACTCCGAAACTTTTTCCCCTCGGCACCTCAGCACCTGGAGCACCTCTGCAATTTCCACCAGCCAATTCTAACTCGACACAGACTTCTGCTCCGCACCCCTCACTCCTCACTTGGACAACCTGCAACCTTCATCCCTCACTCTCACCTTCTGCCATTGTCAATGATATGTCACCTAACCTTTTGAGCCTCGATCGCTTACCGCTAATTTTGGCAGGTCCCATTTTGCGGCGTACAGAACCAGATGCGGTGACAGTGTGGCTTGCGCTTCGGAAATCTTGCCGAGTGACGCTTCGGATTTACACCACTGATGGCGGAGAGGGTGTGCACCGCAATCAGCCGTTGCTTGAGGGGTCACGCACCACTGTGCAATTGGGACAACACCTACATATTGTTGCAGTAACAGCGCAGTCCAGCGATGGCTTCGCCGACCTCGCAAGCTCGGTACGCGCACGTCTCCAACCAGGGCAAATTTATGCCTATGACTTAGACTTAGGGAGCTATGGAAGTCTCCTCGCGGCACTAAACTCAGCAGGCGTTCCCGATGTCACCATTAGCTACTTTGATCACGGGTTGCCCACCTTTGCCATGCCGCCGGAGGACTTAAACTACCTGCGGATTGCTCACGGCTCTTGTCGCAAACCTCACGGAGGGGGACACGATGCGCTCCCCCTACTGGATCACCTTATCGAGCAGGCTGCGAATGTGCCCGATTCCAGACCCCATCAACTCTTCCTAACTGGCGATCAGATCTATGGCGATGATGTCGCCGATCCCTTGTTGTGGGCAGCGTGTGAGGTGGGTAATCTCCTGCTGGGTTGGGAGGAGAATCTTCCCATTCAAAAACAGTCGGGGGAGGAGTCAGTCAAATCCAGGGAGTTGCAGCCAGGGCAACGTAGCGATATCGCCAGAGACTACGGCGGGTTTACAGCGATGCTGCACGATCAACCCGAGAAGGCGAAAAGCCACCTGTTTAGCTTGGGCGAATACTATGCCTTGTACTTGTTCGCTTGGTCATCCGTACTTTTGCCCGATCGCTTCACCCAAAAAGCGAAGCAGGCGTGGAATCAAGAAGTTCATGCAATCGAGGACTTGAAACTCCCGGGAGTCAGACGCGCGCTTGCAAATGTGCCTACTTACACCATCTGCGATGACCACGATATTAGCGATGATTGGTATCTCAATCGAGAATGGTGTTACCGCGTCCTAGGTAAGCCCCTGGGCAGGCGGGTGCTACAAAATGGTTTGCTTGCCTATGCGGTATTTCAGGCGTGGGGGAATACGCCGGAGCAGTTTATGCCAGGGCAGCCAGGAGAAAAGCTCTTACAAGCGGCAGAAATATGGTCCGCATCGGCTGGGACAGATGGCACTGCCTGGGAAGAAATTGCCAAGCACCTGGGAATTCCCCCGATTGACCCCCAAACAGGTCTGCCGAAGCTGAAACGAGATGGGGATGTCTTTATCCTAGACCGAGATTACCCCGATGGCACGACAGCCCTAGACTGGCACTACACGGTGAGGAGTTTCAAGCACGAAGTAATTGTGCTGGATACGCGAACCTGGCGAGGCTATCCCAAAGAAGAGGAGGGAACCACTGCTCCTCCTTGGCTTCTCTCTCCGACAGCCTTTGAGGAACAGATCCAAAATCCCCTCGAACAAACGGATCAGCTCAAGCAGGCGGGTGAGTCTAGCGTCGAAGCAACGCTAGTGGTTGTGCCTACCAATCCGGTGAGTCTCTCAGTTATTGATCTGGTGCAAAACTTGGATTTGAAGCAGGAGAAAGTTTTTAGCCATGATGTGGGTGACTCGTGGAACTTTAACGATGTCGCCTTTAGCAAGCTGCTAGCGACGCTGTTCCAAAGGCGCGATCGCATTGTGCTTCTTTCGGGCGATATTCACTACGGGGGCGCTGTGCGCCTCAACTATTGGTCACCTCGCCCACAAGAAACCTCTGAAAAAGCCTCTGTACTGGCACAATTAACCTCAAGTGCGATTAAAAATGCCGAGTGGACAACCTATTTGATCCACACCAAAGCGAAATCCCTTGTCCCGGAGCAACCAGAAAATTGGGCAGGATGGAAGGAGCCACCGCAGCTCGCCGAAATTGTCGCCACTCCCTACAGGGTGCGGATGCTGGATGTGGAAGTTCCTGAGCAAGGACCAATTTTATGGCAAATGCACCCGCCTCGGGGAAATGGAGAGGTGGTTTGGGAAATTGCTGTCAAAGACACCTCATCCCTACCTGATTGGCGATACCAGATTGAGTGGATCGAGCGCGAAAAGGCTCAGATAGTCGCTAATGGGAAGCATCAGAAATCGGCAACGAGGTTCAGCGCGTTGAGGAATTCACCCTTATGGTTTTGGCGCAATCAGTGGCTCCAAGAAGGCAAAGAAGTGGTGGGGCGCAACAATATTAGCTTGGTCTGTTTCCAATGGTCAGAGGGTGCCAAAGCAGTGATTCAGCAGACATATTGGCATCCACCTTGGAACCCCACCAGCATTGTCCAGAGTCGATATCTAGTCCCGCTGCGGTTGGAAGACCCCCCGCCACTGCCGAGAGTGATAGGAATGAGGGATGAATACGGAGGGAGGAACAGTTCTAAATAGGTTTTCATCCTTACTCCCTCATAATTCATCCTTTAGCGGCGCAATCGCTGAAGCTTCTCCTGCAACGTCCGATACATGGCAATCGGTACAAAAAACGCTCCGGCAACTGTACCCACCACGAAACGATAACTAAAAGCAAGCCAACGCGCTGGTGTCATTGCTTCACCGACATCTTCTTGCTTCGGTTCTAGTTTTATAGGAGACTCACCCGCAGCAGGTTTCACCCCGGCGATCGCGATCGCATACTGATTCGTCTCGTCTTGGTACCAGTTGGGAGCCACATAAACTTTCTGGATATTGCTAAACCCTGCCTGTTTGTACCAGCGGGTGTATTCGTCATCGGTGGGAAAGAGCATCCAAGTATTCGATAGCCAACGCGCTAAGGAGTTTCTGCGCTGCAAAGGTCCAATAATGAGAGCAATTCCCCCTGGCTTGATTACCCGATAGGCTTCGGCGATCGCCCGTTGCGGTTCGGGCCAATACTCAATGCTTCCTGCTGAGACGTAGCGGTCAAATGTATCTGTGGGGAAGGGCAAATCCTCTGCATCGCCCTGAAGTTTCTGGCAATCATGCAAAGCCGATTTCTTATTGGCATTCCCCAACTGATGGGGGCTTTGGTCAAGCATTGTCACGGATTGGGCATTGACCTTCTCCACAATCCCTTCGGTAGTAAAGCCGCTTCCTGCTCCCACATCGACAACTTGCAAATCCTGGCGATCAAGCTGGGCGAGTTCTAGTGCCTCTGCCCGCATCGATTCGTTCCAGAAAAAGGGATTGATGTAGTCGTCATAACCTAGGGAAACAAAGCGATAAAACCAGTAGGCTTCCTTTTTGTGTTGAATCAGACGCATAGTTAGCGAATTTCTGAGCTGCTGTAGCTTAGAGTGATTTTAATTTCATTTTAATTTCGCAATCTCTGCTCCCACCCTTTTTTATAGTAAGCCTACAAGCTAATAACGATACTAAATTTCTCTAGTCGCGAGAAGACGCGGGCTAGGGGAGTTTTCAACTGATACATTTTAGGATTTTTCTGGGAAATCTGTGACCAAACCTCAGGAAATTTTTCTTTCAAGCAGGTGATAAAACGAACCAAGCATGACTGACACATTGACTGGCATTTACAATCCGTACATCGTCGTTGTTTCGGCTTTGGTGGCTGTCCTTGCTTCTTATACAGCGCTTCAGCTTGCAGCTCAAGTGAAAGCGGCGCGGGGTGCGGATCGCCAACTGAGCTGAGTTTAAAAGATCATGTTAATTTTGCAAAATTTTTGGGAATACTGTCGCCAGTCCCTAAAATTAATTGTTGGGAAAACTAAACATCGTAAAACGAAGATACGAAAAAGTTCCTCCCATGAGCCAATTATGTACTGACAGTGCTAAACAAATTCAAAGCTTCCATCCTATCGAATTACTGGAGCAGCTCTCTAACTCTGAAGCTAATGGATATTTACAAGTATCTCATGGTTTAGTTTACTGGCAAATTTATTTTTGTCAAGGACAATTAACCTACGCCACTCATTCAGTAAACCCTTTTGAGCGCATCGAACGCCACGTTGTTTGAGCTATAAAAACCTAAATTTACTAGCGCGTTGCGCACGCAAGCACAATTACAGTTTGAAACTGAAT
>PXPT01000136.1 GCA_003021505.1 Cyanobacteria bacterium QS_4_48_99
ATGCTGGGGAAACTCCATCAACTTTGTCGGTCTTTCAAGAGCACCAAGAAACTATTGGAACTGTTAATTGAGTACCAATTCTTTACTCTGCCAGATTTAACTACCTATGAAGCTTTCTCTAATCTCGTTTAGGATTGCTATATGTTTTCTGTTTGAACTATTCCTGCAATGCCAGAATTTATCCGAATTTTAAGTAGGATTGCTCGGCTTGAATTTCCAAAACGGTTTCTACTTGCTTTTTTGAAAGTAAACCTGCCACTGAAAATCTGACCAATTGGTAGAGGAGATGGGAAAACTGCTCTTATCAAGTTTTAATTTTCGCATTTATAGCAATCCACATGAGATGTGAAACTGCCTCCACGCAGGCAAGCGCTTTCAGCATGTTTGCGTTTACGAATCAAATCGGATTGCTATAGTACCCTGCTTCCAATTCGATAATGGTTTTTACTGCCCACAAATATGATGTTGTCTAACTGATACTGATCAATCAGTTTCTTTTGCTTCGGCGCTCCTATACATCATAAAACTGGAAAAATATGGGAACTGGGAAGCTTTCCTGGAAACTCTACGCTATTCCCTATTTTTTCTTGAGAAACCCTTCTCTGGTGGGATGCTTTTGTAATATTTTTTTACTTTAATTAAGAACGTAAACGCAAAAGCAGAGGAGGTAAACCATTGAATATGATGCACTTCCGCAAACACTTTAAGCTACTGCGCTGGAACGTCTTGGCAGCGCTGCTAGTAGGCTTGGTCGGGTTGCAAGGCTTGTTAGCCCCTTCAGCACAGGCGATGTCGAACGCAACTCACAACCTTAGTAATGTTCAAGCCGCCATTACTATGGCTCAGTCTGACACCGAAACTCAGAGCAAGCGTCTTGAGGCTGTAAAGGGTTGCTTACCTGAACAAGTCGCTGGTAAAAACAAAGATGTCCAAGAACGAATCGCGCGAGTGTTTGGCGAGTGGGGGAACGAACAGTTTGAGCGGATTTTTGATCTAACAGACAATCCCGAACTGAGCGATGCAGAAATCCAGTTTGAGCGTTGCCTCAAAGAAAAAGGATTTACTCCCCAGCGGAAATTGCAGAACTCTTAAGCGGACAGCAAGGGCAAAAAGCGGTTGGTCAATCATTGTTTCTGTCTGATTGTCCCCAACGGCACAGCAGAGTGAGCGTCAAACGCTCAGTTTGAAGGGTTTGCAGAATTGAGTAGCAGAAGTTGCCCAACTAGTTGTTGAGGTAACTGCTGCTACTTTTGTGCCCTCCTACTGCGTGCATAGAGGTCATTGTGCGGACTCGTCGCTATTTTGCACTGCCTAAAGGCTTTGGAATCTTCTAACGCTATAGAGTTTAGGAGGAACTCAGCCGCATCAATCTCCGTCTATAGTCCTAAATTTATCGCCAAGACGATTTTTTGGTTCCTAAGGCTATCTTGGGTGGCTGTGAGTTTCCCGCTACATGACACCTTAAGAATAAACGTTTCCCATTTTACATATCTAGATTTTTGAGTAAACAAAGAGTAATGTGAAGTACCACAGATTACCAAAAAACTGTCTAACTACACAAAAGAATCTATACACAGAGATAGGTAAAGCAAATGATTTTTTGGGAATTACTAGCGCCAAAATTTCCACGGTGCTAGGGTCAAACCTAAAGTTGTTCTGTTCGACAATGCATCGTTTAGCATGATATAACAAAGGCGGCTACGGTAAATTTAACCTTTATTCACCCCAAAACATGATACTCAGTTTTCCACATCAATAAAAAGGTTTATAAAGTATTTTCTACCTAAACTGAGCTTAACTAAACGGTTCTTAAATTGATTTAGCTACTCAAATATTGTTTCGCCAAAAAATCACTAAAAATCACTGCTAGAAAAGATAAATACACTGAGAATGATTAAAATAATTTTGTTCCCAAAAAGAATTAAAACACCTACTTGTTTTACCAGTGCAACCTATCAAAAAAAAATACCAGCGAAGCCAGTTGGTCAGACGTTGCAGCGAGCGGGATTGCTCTCAGTGAGCCAGGTGAGTGAAGTCCTACAATATCAAGCACAGAATCGTCACCAGAGATTTGGAGAAATCTTGGTATTGTGGGGATGGCTCAAACAGGAAACATACGACTTTTTTGCCGAACAGTTGCCCAGACTGGCAAGCGAAGGTTGCCAAAAATCATTAGGCGAATATCTCAAATCAGCAGGGCTGTTAGACCAAGCGCAAGTTGACCAGATTTTGCAACAGCAACCGCAAACAGGCTTGAGCTTCGGAGAACTAGCAGTCCTCAAGGGTTGGGTTAAGCAGGAGACTATCGACGTGTTTCTAGAGTACGTTAATCGGGACTCGACCTCATTTAGTGCTCATCAAAACCATGCTTCGCTTGAGAGTAGAAGGAAACGTCTGATTGATATTATGGGAGCCTCTGTGGGGCTAGGAATAACTGCACTATTGTTCCTTCCTTTAGCAATTGCGATTCGAGTGGATAGTCCCGGTCCGATTTTCTACTCTCAGAGCCGCATTGGTTTTCGGGGCAAGCGCTTTCAGTTTTGGAAATTTCGCTCCATGTATCAGGATGCCGACAAGCGCAAGCACTTAGTCGACAACCAAGCCCAGGGTTATATTTTCAAAAATGAGAACGACCCCCGTATTACTCGGGTGGGAAGATTTCTACGGCGCACCAGTCTCGATGAGCTACCTCAATTTTGGAATGTCTTGAAAGGTGAGATGAGTTTGGTGGGAACGCGACCGCCTACTTTCGATGAGGTCATCCGCTACGAGCCTCATCACTTTCAAAGATTAAAGGTGAAGCCTGGTATCACTGGGGAATGGCAGGTCAATGGTCGCTCTAGTGTTAAGGACTTTGACGAGATTGTCGCTATGGACCTCGATTATCAGCGGAAGTGGTCTGTGGGCTACGATCTCCACTTGATTGGCAAGACCATTAGTGTTGTTTTCCACAAGAATGGTGCTTGTTGAGCAAGCATGGTTGCAAATTGATATGAGTAACTAGGTAGGGATTACGCGCTACAAAACCTATGCCAAAGTTAAGTTTGGGATGGAGTTCCCTGCTCGTGTCCTAAGTACAGGAAAAAACTGTAGTGCCTCCAACAACTGCTCGAATTTACAGTCCAGATTGAGCATGATAGAGCGGAGATAATCTCATCCGCAACGAAAAAGGCTTGGGGCTCTGCGACCATCAGATTTGATGGGCAATGGCTGGGGTTGGTACAACCACTCACCGCTCCGCCAAGCCCAAGCTAGAGCCGCGGCTCCCGAGTGCTAGGAGTAAACTCAAGC
>PXPT01000137.1 GCA_003021505.1 Cyanobacteria bacterium QS_4_48_99
TGACCAGGTGAGTGGAATGACACTTAGGACAGTTCATGAGGTCTAACTGAATGCTCTCGAATAGCTTCCGTCTATCTGCTTATCCTCACTATTCAGGACCACCCGTAGGAGAATTCGCAATTCCACTCTCGTCAATCCCACTGTGATTGATTCGCAAATTTCTGATTCAGTTTTAGTTAATCCCGTGATTATCGATGATGAACCCGCCCGAGTGATTAGAAGACGGGTGTATCACTACGACCGTTAGAGGCTATGCGAGAGCGCCTGAAGCCACAATCATCGAGCCAATGCCTTCATCCGTAAAGATTTCTAGCAACAGAGAATGGGAAATGCGACCATCAATGATGTGGGCAGCACGAACCCCTTGGGCGAGCGATCGCACACAGCAATTCACTTTGGGAATCATCCCACCTGCCACAGTTTCTTCTTCGATTAGTCCCCGTGCCTGTTGAATGTCGAGCTTCGTAATTAGCGTTGAGGGATCGTGATGGTCTTTTAAAATTCCAGGGGTATCGGTGAGCAAAATCAATTTTTCTGCTCCCAAAGCGGCGGCAATTTCACCCGCAACTGTATCAGCATTAATGTTATAAGCCTGCCCGGTTTGGTCTGCCGCCACGCTGGAAATAATGGGAACGTAGCCGCTATTTACCAGCGACTCTACCAAGCTGGTATCGATACTACTAACCTCGCCAACGAAGCCAATGCCTTTTTGACCTTCAGGACGAGCTTTAATTAAATTCCCGTCTTTGCCACAAAGACCAACTGCCCTGCCCCCAGCATGGTTAATTAAAGAAACCAGTTCTTTATTGACGCGACCGACTAACACCATTTCCACCACGTCCATTGTGTCGGCATCAGTGACGCGCAACCCATTTCTAAATTGCGGTTCGATTCCCAGCTTCCCCAGCCAGCTATTCACTTCAGGACCACCGCCGTGAACCACGATGGGTCGCAAGCCCACGCAGGACAAAAATACAATATCGCGGACAATCTGATCTTTGAGAGTCTTATCTCTCATCGCAGCACCACCGTACTTGACCACCACCGTCCGACCAGCAAATTGTTGAATGTAGGGGAGTGCCTCACTCAGCACCCGTACCCGAGTCGCCTCTGCTTTCCTAATATATTCTTGATCGCTAATTGTCATCTCGCTTCGCTCCAGTCATTAGTCATTAGTGGCTAACGCGTATAGGGTTTGGCTGTGGGTTACTAAGGACTAACTCAGCAGTTTAGAACATGACAGAGAGCGTGCGTTGTTCATCTTCAACGGTTTTGAGTCTTGAGTACGGTAGAAATTTCCTCGATTACCCGCGAAGCAATGGTTTCTGGGGTTTGATCTGCTTCTATAGAAATCTGAAGGTCAGCTTGAGCATAAAGGGATTGCCGTTGCTCCAGCAGCGAAGTTAACTTCTGCTCTGGTGCGGTTTCTTGCAGGAGCGGTCGAGTCGTGTCGCCTGCTAGACGGTTCATAATCACCTCGACTGGGGCATCTAGCCAGACGACCAAGCCATGATGGAGATAGCCCCAGTTTTTTTGCCGCAGGACAATGCCACCCCCAGTAGCAACTGCACTTCTGGTATAAGCAGACAATTCCCCTAGCACTTGACTCTCAAGCTGTCGAAAGCCCTCTTCGCCCTCTTCAGCAAAAATCTGGTTGATTGTCTGACCAGTAGCTTGACAAATCAACACATCTGTATCAAAAAAGCGATAGCCTAGCTTTTGCGCGAGCTGTTGTCCCACGCTGGTTTTTCCCACCCCCATCATGCCGATGAGGAAAACATTGATGCCTTGTAATAAGTCACTAGTCAAGGTCGCTTCGCTCCGTAATCAAGATTAAAAATGCAAAATGCAAAATGTTATTAGTCATTGGTCATTAGTACTAACGTTTATACTACTTTACTGATAACTAACCAATTTTTAATTTTTAACTTTTAATTTTTTATTTTTTAAGTTACCAACGGAAGCGATTATTGGAATTGTCTTCCTCAAACTCGTCGTCCTCATCTAATCCCCAATCCTCTTCATCTTCCTCTGTCTCCTCATCCTCTTCATCTAGGTTGCGTTGTGGAGCTCTGATCACCCGATAATTGGCATCGTAGACTGACTCAGTTCCTTTCTTTTGCGGCTGCTTCGATTCTCGGTAGGTATAAGAATAAACCGAACCAGAGTTATAGCTACTTTTCGGCTCCCGAGACTCCACTTCATACTCGCTGGAGCTGCGATCAAGACTTTGTCCAGTCGGCTCGTTTGGGGGAGTTTCAATCTCCCAATCATCATCGCCAGTTTCCCAGTCAGCGGCAGCAGTTTTACTCGCTTTCGACGCAGACGATGGGGTGTAATTATAATTTTGTGAACTTTCGCTAGTGTTGAATGGTTCCTGAGAGGGAGTGCGAGGGAGTTGAGATTTAGCTTGGCTGTTATCAACGCGCCTAGAAGCCCCTCGCCTGGAAAGAAAGTTCAGGAGTTGTAAGACGAGGCTAGTCAAGAAACCAGCACCCACTGCCAAAAGAATCCACGCCGCTAAGGGCAAGCCAATCGTTTGGCTACCCAAAATGACTAGTGGCAGGACTGGCGACCAATTTTGGAGAAGGAATAGTAGTAGTCCGCCTAGCACTAGTAACAGTAGTGCGATTTTAAGTTTAGGCATTGTTGGCTTCTCCTAGCCAGGAGCAGTTAGAGCCTTCACCTTCATCTTAATGTCCTTGCCAGCGCTTCAGCGGGATACAATTAATATCGAGTTGATCGAGCGTGCGAGCGACCACAAAGTCTACCAAGTCCTCGATGGTTTGTGGGTGGTGATACCAGGCAGGGATAGCAGGAACAATCGTGACTCCTGTTTCTGCCAGAGCAGTCAAGTTGCGTAAGTGAACTAAGCTAAATGGCGTTTCCCGAGGAACCAGAATCAGCTTTTTTCCTTCTTTGAGTTGCACGTCAGCGGCTCTTTCGAGCAAATCCGAACTTAACCCAGCGGAAATTTTAGCAGCAGTACTCATGCTACAAGGCATGACGATCATCCCCTGGGTGCGAAAAGAGCCACTGGCAATGGTGGCACCCACATCTCCCCAGCGGTGACAACGGAGTTTCCCTGGGGTTTCCACTCCGGCTTGCTTGCGCCAGAAAAGCTCCTGTTGTTCGGGTTCTGCGGGCATCCGAGTGTCTTGCTCGGCTTGCCAGACCATGTAGGTGGATTTCGAGGCAACCAAATCAATTGTGTAGTCTGCCTCCAGCAGAAACTTCAGCGCACGTACGGGGTAGATCAAGCCTGAAGCGCCGCTGATTGCAAGAATAAGGGGTTTGGTCAACTCGCTTCGCTCCAATTCAACGATGCTCACGCGTCACAGATTTCTGCGCGTCGGTTCAACATTCAAAATGCAAAATTGGAAACCTCAATCTTTAATTTTTAACTTTTAAATTTGAATGGTTTGTCATCCTTCAACATTCAACTCTTCATTATTCACGCTTGCGTCATCGCTGACAGTTACGAGGTCAATTTGCTGGCGGTAGTAATCGACGCTTTTAACTTGTACTTTCACGCGCGAACCGAGTCGATAGGCGATGCGATTTTTACGTCCTACCAAACAAGCGTGCCGGGAGCGATATTCATACCAGTCATCTTTGAGGGAACTGACATGAACTAATCCTTCCACTAGCAACTCTTCAATCTCGACAAAGAAGCCATAAGACTGAACGCCAGTGATTAACCCCTGAAAGACTTGCCCAGTGCGCTCTTTCATTTGTTCGGCTTTCTGTAGCCCTTCCTGGTCGGTTTCGGCATCAATGGCTAGTTTTTCGCGCTCATTCAGGTGGGAAATGACAGAGGACAATTGCGTTTCCAAGTGGGAGTAAACTTGGGAGGGAAGAACCTTCCAGTTGATTTTGCCGTGACTGCTGCTGCTGCCGAGATTAACCCCTTCTTTGGCGCGACTGTGACGGCGATCGCGTCCTGACTCAAATATTGCTTTCAACACCCTTTGCACCAACAAATCAGCATAGCGTCGTCCTGGGGAAACACAGGGCGTATAACCTTCGCGCTCTGCCAAACCAAAGTGAAAGCCAGGCTGATGGCTATATCGCACTGGCTTTAAGGTGGACTTTAATAAATGGGTCAAAACTTTGGGGGCAGAGGACTGGGCAAACTGCTGGGTGATATTTTGATAGTCTTGTGGGCGAATCTCTTGTTCCGATTCCAGTTCTATATCTAGTCCCAGGTTGTTACCCAAGCGGAGCAAGTCCTCTATTTCGGTGAACTCGGGGGCAGGCTGGATGCGGTAAATCCCTGGTAAAGAAAGGGCTTGGATGTGAGAGGCAACTGCTTTCCCTGCTAACACTACTAATTCGGTGAGCAGAGAGAGCACGGGTAAGGAAGAAGAAACCGCGATCGCGCCCAATCTTCCTTCGTCTTTATTGGGCAGGTGAGCCTCACTCAAATCAATTTCAAACCCTCCCTGTTGAATCCGCTGTGACTTCACTAAGGGCGCAACGGTAAAAAAGAGCTGATTGAGCTTCTCCACTGCGGCTGCTCTGTCTGACTCAACATCATTGCTGCGCCCCAGCAAAGACTGTGCCTCTTGGTAACTAAGCTGATGGTCAACCTGAATGACAGTGGGTTGAATTTCAAACTCGACCACTTGACCTGTTTCGTCCAGGGTTAGAAATAAGCTGATGGTTAAGCTCTCTTGTCCAGGCTGCAAAGCGCAGTGATGCGCCACTGTTTCTGGGAAAAGGGGAAGAATGGTATCGCCTAAATAAATCCCAGTGCCGCGCCTTTTCGCTTCCTCATCTAGGGGAGAATCGGGCGCGATGTAGTGTGCTATATCGGCAATGTGGATACCCAACTGCCACTGCCCAGCTTCGGTTTTTTCTAGAGTAAAGGCGTTTTCGACAAACTCCGAATTTGCCGATTCTGGATTCCCCTCGATGGTTAGGGTGAGCAGTTCCCTTAAATCCCGCCGTTGGTTAATCTCGGTTTTGCGGACTTTTTTAGGAAGTGCTTTAGCCGCTTCCAGAACTGGCTCCGGAAAAGTTCTGGGCAGATCATGCTTGCAACACACAATATCCGTGTCGGCTGCATCTTCTGCATTAGCGCCCAGAATGCGGGTGACTCTACCGATGGGAGGATAAGACCCTAGAGGATAGCGGAGAACTTCCACGTGGACGAGATGATCGACCGCTTCGTCGAGCTTTTCTCCATTCTGTTGGAGGTCGAGTTCAAATAAGAGTCGGTCATCGAGGGGAACTGCTTTTACCCCCTGATCAGTATGCTTCACTCGTGCCAGCAGGGAGGGATTGGAGCGCTCTAAGATTACCTGCACTTCTCCTTCTGGGGAACGGCGGCGTGTCCCTTGCTTAATCACTTTTACCAGGACGCGATCACCATTCCAAGCACTGCCGAGATGGCTTTCTCGAACGTAAATATCTTCGGCATCTTCGAGGTTTTGGATGGCAAAGCAAAATCCTTTGGAAGAGCAGCGCAGTTTGGCTTCAACCAGGTCTTGGTCGGGAACTTGCCGATACTTACCTCGTTCTTTGACCAGTACCCCGATTCTCTCGAGAGCGTCTAGGGCAATGTGTAGTTTTTGTATATCTTCATCATCTTGGCAACCCAGCCTTTTCTCCAAGACTTTGGGAGCAATGAGTTTGTTATCGCTTAAATGGAAAAGCAGTGCAGCGATGGAAAAATTCATTCAGAACAATCCTTGGTCACTAGGCGTAAATACGTTTTGTCGCTCCTGAGCGAACCTTGTTTCGAGAAAATAGCACAATCTACTGGATTTAGTAGCCAGTGGGTGAAGCATTCCCTAACTAAATTATCTGTCCCAAGGCTTCACCCGTACGGTCAATGGCAATCTTAGCGCGTCCTTTTCGGTGTAAGTTGAGGATAACTAGTGCTTACTCGGAGCGAATTTTGTCATGGAACAGGCAAACTATGGCTCTTTCCCCTTTTCTCCACGTGCTGGAAGCGGGTAAGGCTCAAGCGGGAAAGGTTGAAGGCGCTTGATTTGACCGAGGAACCTCCACCTCGGAAGCACGGGAACTACAAGCTAGGCCAGGAACCTCCGGCGCGATTCCCCTCCAGAACAACGAAGGCAGGAGGCACTTATGAGGCAGAAGTATGAAGCAGAAAGGTGGAA
The DNA here is from genome assembly GCA_003021505.1 of Cyanobacteria bacterium QS_4_48_99. Taxonomy (GTDB): domain Bacteria; phylum Cyanobacteriota; class Cyanobacteriia; order Cyanobacteriales; family Rubidibacteraceae; genus QS-4-48-99. The sequence continues at coordinate 6,132 of PXPT01000137.1, forward strand.
GAGGTCTGTTACCACATCTGCCCTCTGCCCAAAGCCCTTATTCGTTAGCTGACGGGTGTGCCTGAATATACCACTTTTCAGTCTGGAAAGCTCCCAATCAGCTAGCAGTGAAGGCAGTGCGCTAAATTATAGACAGTTTCGCGCTACTTTAGTAAATTCAATCCTCGAAACCAAGTTTCTGCTCTCACAGTTTATAGGATAGCTTGCTCGTTGGCGATCGCCCAGATCAAAAGCATATGTTTGACCAATTCCGAACCCGTTATCCCCAAGGCAGCTTAACTAGCGAGTTAGTGACGATTGACCGCGAAAAATACATTGTGCGAGCCTTTATTCAGAATAATGGCGCAACCCTTGCAACTGGTCTAGCTGCGGCTAATACGGTAGAGCAGGCAGAAGACCATGCCCGCAACCGCGCTTTAGCGGTTCTCGACCTCGACGCAGTTGCAGCCCCTGAAGCACCCGCTCAGGAAGCTAGCCGCGAAATGCCTGCATCGCCGCCCGAATACCAGCGCCCCACCTCTTTTTCCTTTGGGAACATGAGTCAGACTCACTCCCTGGCTGAGTTGGGCGAAACAACTACGGATGAACAGGAAAACTACCAAGGTAGAGAGGAAACCTCGGCAAATAGTCCTTCCTGGCAGGAACCGATTACTTCGCCTTCCTTATCCTCTCAAGTTGATAACCAGACTGCGTTTTCTTTTTCTGAGCCAGAGGAAGATGACTCTTCGGAACCAGCGGCAACCCCAGCAGAGGAAGTTTCTGGGATGAAGTTCCCATTACCGGAACCGGAGAAGCCATCTGCTAGCTCTACCTCAACCAGCAGCCCAGTCGATTACTCTGATGTCATTGCCAAGACGAATGTGGAACTCAAGCGCCTAGGCTGGACGAATGAGCAAGGGCGTAATTACCTACTACAAACTTACGGTAAGCGATCACGCCAACTTCTGTCATCCGAAGAACTACTGGAATTTTTGCAATACTTAGAAGCTCAACCCACTCCCCAGCAGAACCAAAGCGCAGATACTTTGCATGTAACCTCGACCCAGAGCCAAGGAACCTAAAAGCCTTAACTGACCTCCGCAGGCGGGTTACTCGCCGAGGGACGACGCGAAATCACCTGGTCAATCAAGCCGTAGTCTTTTGATTCTTCTGGCGACATAAAGAAGTCCCGCTCGGTATCTTCTTGAATGCGCTCTAGAGGTTGACCGGTGTGTTGAGCCAGATACTGGTTAAGCTGTTTTTTGAGATACAGAATTTCCTTTGCCTGGATTTCGATATCAGCAGCTTGCCCTTGAGCACCTCCAAGTGGCTGGTGAATCATTATTCGGGAGTGGGGCAGACTCATCCGCTTACCAGGAGCGCCTGCACTCAGCAAAAACGCCCCCATACTAGCTGCTAGTCCCAAGCAGATGGTGCTAACATCTGGGCGGATTTGGTTCATCGTGTCAAAAATTCCCAGCCCCGCTGTCACTGAGCCACCAGGGGAGTTCACATAAAGATAAATGTCTTGCTCAGGGTCTTCAGCTTCGAGAAACAGCATTTGAGCCACAATCAGGTTAGCTAACTCGTCATCAACCTGCTGTCCCAGGAAAATGATGCGCTCTCGCAGCAGTCGCGAATAAATATCAAAGGCACGTTCACCACGACCGGAGGTTTCAATAACTGTAGGAATCATACACGCTTACTTGAGTATGGTTAGATTGTTCTTAAATTGTAGCGGTTGTTTCCTGCTCCCAACGACCAAAAACGGAGAGAGCAGAAAAGAAAAACTACAAACTAGTGCCCCCTGCTGCTTAAGCTAGGCTATCTAGCCAGCTCCAAAGACCTCTCCACACTAGCAAACTCCTGCTTCAAGCGCTCTTTCTCGTCTTCTGGGAGAGGACGGTTGGAAGAAGAATTGTAATATCCGCCCAGAGCGTTTAGTGCCGTGCGCATGGTGGTAAAGGAGCGGAGTCCAGCTATGCTATTGTCGCGTCGGTAGCGAGCCACGTAAGCGTTAATTTGCTTACGCGCTTTTTCCTGCATCTGCGACTTTTTGGGGTCATCTTCTGGTAGCTCAATGACTGTGTTTAAGTTATCTAACACAGTCAGGGTATCTTGGCGGTAATCTCCGCTCAGTCCAGTTTCAGGGTTGGAGCATCCTGTCAAACCAACAACGACCACCAACACTAGAGCAAGCAGACGCGTGATTAAGGATTTTATAGACATAATTTACATTGAGGTGATAAAAACGCCGTAGTTAAACATGATTTTACCTTGAATTGGTGTCTTTGAGAGTAGGGGATCAAACAAGGTAAAGAAATAAGAATTATATGCCCACTCCTATGGGAAAGCTCCCACCCCTGCGTACTGTGTTTGCTTCTAATGAAATTCTTTGGGCACTGATTGGCTTATTACTAACAATTGCTGGTACCTTGATCGAAGCGTTTACCACTAACTTTCCCTGGAACTGGGCGGAGCAGGGGGTTCGAATTCAATCCCTAAGTGTTACCTATCAAATCGGTGCTGTGCTCTTTGTCGGTTGCCTGGGCGGCAAAAGGGCAGGCGCTCTCTCACAAATTGCTTATCTGGTGTTAGGTTTAACTTGGCTGCCTGTCTTTTCTCAGGGCGGTGGCTGGGACTATTTCCAAGAACCTACTTTTGGCTACCTAGTTGGCTTCGTTCCGGGGGCATGGCTTTGTGGATTTTTCGCATTCCAAACCCAGGGACGACTGGAATCGTTAGCATTTAGCTGTCTCTGCGGGTTGCTGACAATTCACTTATTTGGGATAGGCTATTTGACTGTCTTATCATTTCTTCCTTTAAGCAATAACGGTGTCATGTCGCTCCTGCCAGCAATTCAGCAATACTCGCTTTCTCCCCTGCCAGGGCAGCTAGCGATTGTCTGTGCCGTTGCTGTCCTTGCCTTGGGACTGCGACAGTTAATGTTTTATTGATGTTGGTGATTAGTCAAGCAATTTCGGAGAGGGAAGACAATCCCCAACTACTCACCAACAGGAATCGGGGATGAAAAAGAATCGTTTTTTCTGGATTGCGGCACTGGTGGGTTTGCTTCTGGATCGAGTCACTAAATACTGGGTAGTGCAAAGTTTTGAAGATCTCGGCGATACTGTCCCTCTGTGGGAGGGTGTCTTTCACTTCACCTATGTTGTCAACACAGGAGCGGCTTTTAGTCTCTTTGAGGAAACAGGAGGCTGGCTCCGCTGGCTATCTTTAGCAGTTAGCCTAGGATTAATTGCCTTAGCCTGGTTCGGTCCTCGCCTCAAAATAACCGAGCAGTTGGGGTACGGTTTAATTCTGGCGGGCGCACTGGGCAATGGCATTGACCGTTTTTTGTTCGGTTACGTGGTCGATTTTCTCGATTTCCGGTTGATTCAATTTCCCGTGTTTAATGTGGCAGATGTTTGCATAAATGTTGGTATCGTTTTCTTATTAATTTCTAGTTTGGGAGGGGGAGGCGAGAGCGCGAGGACGCGGTGACAAGGGTCAGGGAAGCAGGGGAAGCAGGGGAAGCAGGGGAAGCAGGGGAAGCAGGGGAAGCAGGGGAAGCAGGGGAAGCAGGGGAAGCAGGGGAGAAAAACTAACGCATAGGAAACTATTTCCCCTCCGCACCTCTGCACCCATTCCCCCTATATAGCTCCGGCAAAGCTGCCTTCTTCAAGTGAGGACGTAGAACAAGCATGAAAAATCGCTCTGGGCAACAACGGCAAAGCAAGCTGAGTCGGCGACTGACTCAGACGGTGCAAACGCTCCAAGCGATCGCGAATCCGCAAGCAGCTCCTCTGAAGTCAGGGGCAAGGGTTCCAGAACTCTGGGTGCGGGATGCTGGTGCTACCGAACCCACAGTCTATCCGTTGTTGGGAGAGCGATATTTACTGGGACGCAGCTCCAAATCCTGTGACATGGTGGTGCGTAATCCGGTGGTGAGTCAGGTTCATTTCTCACTCACCCAAGGTCGAAAGCGCTCCAGCTCGTTTGTACTTCGGGATGAAAACTCGACAAATGGAATTTATGTCGGCAAACGCCGAGTGTCATCGTTAACTTTACGCCACGGCGATCGCCTCACGCTTGGTCCCCCGGAACTAGCAACGGCAGTGCGAATTCAGTATCACAACCCTCCCACGCCTGCGGTGCGAGGGCTGCGTTATGCGCTCTATGGTACGGGGGGAGTAATGGGACTGCTGGCATTGTGGGTGGGGGTGGAGTGGACAAAATTTTCGGTGCGCCCCCTGCCAGTAGGGATTACTGGTCCAGTGATTGTCTATCCTAAAAATGGGGATACGCCTTTGCGTCCCCAGCGCGAGGGAGTACACCAAGAACTCCAGCGCTTATCAGAGTTTTCCGATTACTTGCCTAAAGCACTAATTGCTTCAGAAGATAACCGCTATTACTGGCATCTGGGCGTCGATCCCATCGGAATCTTGCGGGCAGGGGTGGTGAACTTACAGGGGCTAGAGATTCGCCAAGGGGGTAGTACCATTACCCAACAGCTCGCTCGTACGCTCTATCCCAACTACGTAGGCAGGCAAGGTACCTTGACTCGGAAGCTGCAGGAAACTGTAGTGGCACTGAAGCTAGAGGCTTTTTATAGCAAGGATCGAATCTTACGGGCTTATTTGAACCGCGCTTATCTGGGAATGGGTATTAATGGATTTGAAGATGCTGCTCGGTTTTATTTTGATAAATCAGCCGCAGAGCTAACTATTTCCGAAGCGGCAACGCTGGTGGCGATGTTACCCGCTCCCAATCGTTATAATCCGGTACAGGATTATGAAACAGCGGTGCAGAAGCGCGATCGCGTTATTAATCGCATGGTCGAGATGGGAATGATTAGCCCCCAGCAGGCACAACGAGCCAGGCGATCGCGCATTGAACTCAGTCCGGAGGCAGAGAAGACGCTCTCTAGTACCACTGCTCCCCACTTCTACAGTTATGTCTTCAGAGAACTCCGTGCCCTGTTGGGGTCAGATTTGGCTAGCGAAGGCAATTTCATCGTAGAGACGACGCTAAATTTGCGTACCCAGGCTAAGGCGGAAGCTGCCCTACGCCAGAGTGTCAATGACGAAGGCAAACGCTACGGCTTTTCTCAAGGGGCAATTGTTACCCTCGATTCTCAGACTGGAGAAATTGTTGCTCTCACTGGCGGCGTTAATTCCAGCGACTTCAATCGCGCCACTCAAGCGCAAAGACAGCCTGGATCGACCTTTAAAGTCTTTACTTACGCTGCGGCGCTAGCGCAAGGGATCTCCCCCAGCAAAACCTACTCCTGTGCGCCCCTCACCTGGAAAGGTCGAAGTTATCATGGCTGTGAACGCAGCAGCGGCAATATTGATATGTCTAGGGGGTTGGCACAATCCGAGAATGTGGTTGCCCTACGGATGGCGCAGGATGTGGGATTAGATAATGTCGTGCAGATGGCGAAACGTCTCGGAATTAATTCCAAACTCGATCCCGTTCCCGGTTTAGTTCTTGGGCAGGAGGAAGTTAATCTCCTGGAAATGACGGGGGCTTATGCCACTTTTGCCAATCGCGGTGTCTGGCATCGTCCCCATGCCATTCAGCGGATTCTCGATGGTAGTGATTGTCGTGATCCTGAAAATCCCCAAACCTGCCGCGTTATCTATTCTTTTCAAGAAGATGCCCAAGCCAGCAAACGAGTGATTTCGGTGAGTGTGGCAAAGACAATGACCAATCTGCTACAAGGTGTGGTGCAGGGTGGCACTGGTAGCCGCGCCGAGATGGGATTGGGGGCTGCTGGCAAAACGGGGACAACGGATAACAGTGTTGACCTTTGGTTTATTGGCTACGCTCTCCGACGCCCGATAATAACAGGAGTTTGGCTAGGCAACGATGATAGTTCTTCTACCCAAGGCAGTAGCGGACAGGCGGCGCAGTTGTGGCGCGACTATATGCGTCGGGTGGTTAAGTAAAGCTCCCTAAGGAATTTCAAAATGCAAAATGTCCTTATTCCCTGGTGGTTAGCGGCTAGCGTTTACAGGGTTTAACTATTTGTTAGTACGCGGGTTCCGCCGGCTCACCCCTCCATGACTGTCGAGGAGATGACTAAGCAATTTTTAATTTTTAATTTTTAATTTCAAGAGCGACTGAGCTGATCGCTGTCCGATGCCTCATTTGTTCCTTTTCTAATCCGTCGGATAGGTAAATTAGCAATTAAGGCACTAGATCCTTTGTCGCTCTCTAGAGAAAACTCCATCTCCTCGGGGTCAATTTCGACGTAGCGGGCAACAACCTCAAGAATCTCTTGGCGCATCAACTCAATTGTATCCGAGCTGAGACCAGCTCTGTCATGGGCAATCACAAGCTGTAGGCGTTGTTTGGCTTCCTCGCTACTGTTTTGGGGGCGATCGCGCTTAAAAAGTCTCTCTAGGAGTTCCATAATCATGTAGAAACGGTATTACACAGCGGATGAGCAGATTGAGTTTCGACTAACTCGTGTGTCTGTCTACCGAAACCAGCGTCGGAAACGGTTGATCAGGTTATCCTGAGAAGCCATCAGGTCAAGAAAGCGAACTTTATCCCCTTCTAGCCGCCGCGCGATGTTGTTGAATGCCATTCCTGGCAAGGAAACCTTATCTGCCAAAATCAGGGGTTCCCCCCGATTGCTGGAGACAACGACGCGTTGGTCATCAGGAATAATGCCAATTAGGGAAACAGCAAGAATCTCCAGAATATCCTCAACACTCATCATTTCGTTAAGCTGAACCATTTCTGCCTTCATGCGGTTGACAATCAGGTGGATGCGTTTGATGCCATTGGCTTCGAGTAAGCCTACAACGCGGTCAGCATCTCGCACAGCCGCAACTTCTGGAGTGGTGACAATGATGGCTTCTTGTGCGGCAGTGATTGCATTCTGGAAGCCCACTTCAATCCCTGCGGGGCTGTCAACGATGACGTAATCATATTTTTCGCTCAACTCAAGCGATAGCTCTTTCATCTGCTGTGCCGTCACCGCTTCTTTGTTGCGGTTCTGGGCAGCGGGCAGCAGTGCCAATCCACCTTGGCGTTTATCTTTGACTAAAGCTTGTTGTAGGCGACATTCGCCTGCAATCGCGTCAACGGCGGTAAAGACCACGCGGTTTTCTAGCCCTAGCAGCAAGTCCAAATTTCTCAGACCAAAATCGGCATCCACTAGGGCAACTGATCGCCCCAAGTTGGCGATCGCTGCGCCCAAATTGGCGGTGACAGTGGTTTTTCCCACTCCTCCTTTGCCCGAGGTTATAACAATAATTCGACTCATGGCTTGTGATGTTTTAGTTAGGTACGAATGTTAGCGGTTGGTTACAAATCTGTCCAACCTCCCTCCTCCGCAGAGAAAGAATGGGTCTTAAAAAAATCAATGCCTTTAGTCAGGCGAATTCCTTGCGGTGCGATATACGCCACCTCTGGATCGACCTGAGCTGGTGGAGTCTCGGGTGCCTTAGCCACAGCATCCGCAATTCGGAGCTGGGTCGGTTCCATTCGGAGTGCCATAATTCGACAGCCGCGATTGCCCTGGGCACCCGCATGAGCAATGCCCCGCAAGCGTCCCCAGATTAAAATATCACCTGCGGCAATCACAGTTCCGCCTGGATTCAGGTCTCCTAAAATTATCACTGTGCCCGAATGCCGCACATCAACGCCGGAGCGCACATTTGTTTGTAAATAGAGCGGCTGTGACCATTGCGGGGCTGCCTCAGAGGTGCTAGTTGATAGGGGAGCGATGGGAGAATGTTGTTCCACCGAATAACCAGCCGTTGCCGCTGCCACAGCAGTTTGACGCCTGCTGGTGTCAATGCGTCCCAGTTGAAGCTGGACTTCCTCTAGGGCATCGGCGATCGCCTGTAATTGTCTACCATCGAGTAAGCGATCTTTGGCACTCAAATGTACAGTTGTTCCTGGTTGCCAGGAGCGATCACTACCATTGAGGCGATGCTTGAGCTGCTGCCACACCTCCGACCAATCTGTTGATCCAGACCTTTGGGTTGAGCGAGGTAAGCTCAATCGTATCTTTTCCCCCTCGGGTTTCAAGTAGACTTGTAAGTCCTCATCAACTGACGAAGGGGTGGAGGAAAAATCGGACAGAGGCGATTGTTGAGCAGAATCAGAACTCATGCGGCGACCAGACAGCTACAGCGGGTCATTTAACTACACGACATCCTATCGTAGTTGGTTAGGAATTAGTTGGTAAAAAGTTAGAGATTATATGAGTCGCTTCCCAGAGCGTCATTAGTCCGTAATCAGTAGTCCTTAGTCGCTAACGCGTATAGAGTTTGACTGTTAGTTACCAATGACTGATAACTAATGACTAACGACTAATCAAGCGACGATACGCTGTGAGCAATCCTTGAGCATCTCCAACATTGCCAGGAAATACTACCACAGGCAAATTGGGAAACTGGGGATGAGTGGCAGGCGATCGCACCACCGAGCAACCGGGCAAAATTTGACCCAGTAACCGCGCCGACTGCAAGTTTAAACCACTACTGAGAACATCATTCGAGGTAATGCCACCCTTGCTAATCAGAAATCCAATCTCTGTGGGTAATCCCCGCACAATATCCACGAGTAAGGTAGAAACGGCTACGCCGAAGTCTAGACGCTGCTGGGCACTCTCGAACGTTAGCTCTTCACGACTGGTATAAACGACTGGAGTTTGATTCGCCTCATAAACTTCTTTGACGCGCCCAAGGAGTTCTTCGAGTAGCGTCTCCTTCTGATTGGGCTCATCCCGCAAACGAGCCACCTCGACTTCAATGCCTACTGGTGCAGGCGAATTGCCTTGCCCATCTTTCAGCAATTCCTCTAGTTGCTGGGTTGACTTTTTGACATGAGAACCCACTAGTACTACTCCCGGCTTTTGTGTGGGCACATACTCTGCCATGTCCTCGGCAGCAACAGGTTGCTTTCCTAGTTGTGCTAAAGAGGTTAATAGACTAGCGGCACTGCGAAATAAAAAGCGTTTTCCAGTAGCAGCCGCCGCTAAGACATCTTCGGCAAACTGATCCAAGTCCGCTTGCGTTTCGGCATCGACAGCTACGCACCGATTGCCACTCAGATTCATGAGCCTGGTTTTGCTACCCGCGCGAAGATCAGAGAGGACGAATCGCTCCACTGCATCCGCTGGAATTTCACCTTTAGTTTTCTCTTCCACGTAGTCGGGCAGGTAGCTGTGACGAAATCCAAAGACAGAATCGCGGGCAAATTCGGTTTCGTGGACTGGTGTTTCCACCCCATCAACTAATAAATAATGCACGCTATCGCGAGTGAAGCGTCCTCCTTCAAAGAAGGCTGGGGCGAGAAAGTGAGCATCAAATGGTCCCAGTTGTTCAGTAATGATATCCGTCTCGGTGGGATAATGTCCTCGCAAGGTGGAGTCGGAGCGACTAACAACTAAGAAATCTTCAGTCCCCTCTGCCTCTAACGCTGCTTTCAGGTTTTGACATACCTCTCGGGTACGAGTAGCAGCTTGCTCTGGGGAAAGTGCCCTGGTATTAGTCAGGACAAAGAAAATGGGCGAATCATCCGATAGTCCCAGACGTAGAGTTTCCACGTCCCAACGCATTAGTAGCAAGCAACTGTGGACGGTTTGAGAGCCTGTAGGATCATCATCTAAAACGATGATTTGGGGTTGTGCTGCCATTGTTCTCCCCGATTGCTAAACCTGATTTTATCAATCTTTAGGCTCTTTATTATGCCACTGCTGCGGATGAATAGAATAATTAAGACTTACGAGTCCCATCCTGACAATCTCGCTTCGCGCTCGATGGCTGGTGAGGAGTGAGGAGTTGAAGGGATGAAGGAAGTAAGGGGGTGAAGGGTGAAGGTTGTAAGTTGCAGGTTAAAGGTTAAAGGTTTCTTCCCCAGCTTTCCCTGCTTCTCCTGCTTCCCCAACTCCCTCACGCTCTCACGCCCTCACTCCTTTCCCCGCCCCTACTTCCCCTGCCTATATAATCCCTGTTGGAGAAGGCAATGTTGTCATAGGAAGAGCGATTAGATGAATCAAACGAGCTGGACGCGATGCCATATTCTCTCTCTGGCTGATTTTGTCCCAGCCGAATATGACACCCTGCTACAGACGGCTGCGAGTTTCCGAGAAGTTCTTTCGCGGCGGACGAAGAAAGTGCCAGCTCTCCAGGGACAGGTGATTGCTAACCTATTTTTTGAACCCTCAACCCGCACCCGCAGCAGTTTCGAGTTGGCAGCAAAGCGCTTGTCTGCCGATACACTCAACTTGTCAGCCGGAACTTCTTCTTTAAGCAAGGGAGAAACAATTTTAGATACAGCAAAAACCTATTTGGCGATGGGGGCAGACATCATGGTGATTCGCCATCAACAGGCAGGAGTGCCGCAAACAGTCGCCACGGAAATGGATCGACTCGCATCAGGGGTAAGTATTCTCAATGCGGGGGATGGGCAACACGAACATCCTTCCCAAGCACTTCTGGACTTGTTCACCCTTTACTCGTTCCTAGAGCCCAATTCTCCCTCGGGGTTCCTTCAAGGCACTAAAATTGCAATTGTTGGAGATATCCTTCACTCGCGCGTGGCAAGGTCTAACATTTACAGTCTCACTAGCATGGGGGCGGAGGTGCATCTAGCTGCTCCTTCGACGTTGCTGCCGAAGCTATTGGCACACATTACCGATGGCACGCGAGTAGGCAAGTTATTTCTCCACTGGGATATCGAGTCCGCTCTACAAGATGCCGACTTGGTGATGACCTTGCGGCTGCAAAGTGAACGTATGAGTCAGCATTTGTTGCCTAGCCTGCGGGAGTATCATCAATATTACGGTATCACGCGCGATCGCTTGAAGCTTTGCCAACCAGGAGTGAAACTCTTGCACCCAGGACCAGTCAACCGAGGCGTAGAGATTAGCTCGGAGGTGATGGATGACCCACAGTTTAGTTTAATTTCTCAGCAGGTGACTAGCGGGGTTGCTGTGCGTATGGCACTATTGTATCTCATTGGTAGTAGTAAAGTTTAAGCACAGATTTGTGCCACTGAGCAGCTAAAACTAGGCAGCAGCGGGCAAGTGAGTTCATCCTGGCTAAATAAGGTAGCAATTAGCCTGAGAGTCGCCTTTTCCCTGCGATAGACTTCAACTTGTTGCTTGCGCCAATCAACAAGCCAGTATTCCTGTACTCCACGCACTGAGTAGAGTTTGAGGTTTGCTTCCCTGTCTCGCCTCTCCTGCTCCACACCAGCAGATAGCACCTCGACAATTAATTCGGGTGCTGCGGTTAAATGTCCTGCCTCATCGAGCAGCACAGCCAAACGTTCCTTACTCGCCCAAACTACATCAGGGATAACATTATCTGCATCCGAGAAAATAATGCCCGGACTGATAGTCGCTTCCCCTAAACCAGTAGACTGTGACCAAGCATCAACAGCAGCATAAATTCTGCCGCAGGTTTGTTGGTGCTTCCAGTGGGGCGCTCTAGTCACAAATAGTTCCCCATCGATAATTTCATAGCGGTTGCCGTTATCGGGCAGCAACTCTAGGTCAGCAGTGGTCCAGCGGACTCGTTCATCAGTCTGGCTCATAAAGGAGAAGGCTCAACACGTCACAATAGAATTAGCTTGTTTGCACACTAAAGTAGCGCAAATCCGATGAATCTTGGAGTCAAATCGTCCTCAGTTGGTACTGAAAGACAAACTAAAGACAGCTTCGCCATTTCTTTTGCGCCACTCTCACTGGAGAAAGTCTATAGCCTAGCGGATGATTCCGCGAATGGGGCAGTTGTGGTGATGAGTGGTACCGTGCGTAATCAAACCAATGGTGGGCCTGTGGTTGCCCTAGAGTATCAGGCTTATGAGCCAATGGCGCTCGAAATTTTCCGCAAAATTGCTGCTGAAATCCGCAGGCAGTGGTCTGATACGAATCGAGTGGTCATTCACCACCGCATTGGACGCTTGCAAATTGGAGAAATCAGCGTGTTAGTAGCGGTAGGCTGTCCCCACCGAGGGGAAGCATTTGAAGCGTGCCGCTATGCCATTGATACCTTAAAGCACAATGCTCCCGTCTGGAAAAAAGAGCATTGGGAGGATGGTTCCAGCACTTGGGTGAGTATTGGGGCTTGCGAGCAAAATGGGAATGATTAGGGATAGCGTCCCTTCAGCACCTAGGCTAAGATATAAGGTGATCAATCTGTAGCCCCTATCTTTGGCTCCTTCCCCTCCCAACAAGTGCTAACAGAGGTTAGTCTAGTGCAGGAATGTCTGGGATTGCAACCCCTTCTTTACGAAGGAAGTTTCTTAAGCAGCGATGAAAACTAAATCCAAATCTTCTTCCTCCCAATTCTCTCTACCTAATTTCAATCTTGCCTCTTTGGCAGTTGCTGCAGCCATTTTTCTCCTAGGAATCGGGGCTGGCATTGCCTTTAGTTCGACAGCAAGTTATAGTTCCGAAAATATGGTGTCTACTAACGCCATTGACCGCAGTGTACCCGATGCTGAACTTTGTCAGCAGTATGGAGCCAGCGCAGTGGTCACAGATATGCGCGTTTTCATGACAATGAACCCTTTTAGTGTCTACGTGGACCAGCCTGCTATGCAACCTGGATGTGTCATGCGTCGACCTAACTGGTCAATACTAGAAAGAAGAAACCTAGTGAGTTCAGAGCAAGTGCACGATTGCAAACAAAGAATGAACACCTTTGGCTTCACTGGCAAACTGGAAAATTCGCCAAAAATCAGTTGCATTTATCAAAATGATTCTGCTGGGGACTTCTTCAGAGCTAATAAACCAGGAGGAGCACCGAGTCCAGAAAATGATGACTTCTAAGGATTGTTAGTAGTTGGTTCACCAACACAGGAGAACGGAGGGATGAAGGACGAGGGATGAGAAGCCGCTCCGCTCAGTAGCGTGGTGAGGGAGTGAATAGATAAAGAGATTAAGGGAGTTTTCTATTCTGTCCATCTCCCCGTTGCCTCACTTTTTGTCTCCGCGTCACCGTGTTCCCGCGTCCCCGCGTCCCCGCGTCTTCTTTCCCCTGCTTCCCTTAGAGCCAATTAGCGCGATAAACTCGAACTGGTCGCTTAATCCCTCTGAGATTGCATTCCCCCATCCAGGAAAATTCTTTTGGAGACTTCAGCCGACAATAAGTAGCTTCGCTAATTACGCATTCGCCAGGATAACAAATGGCTTCCAAGCGAGAAGCTAGGTTAACGGTTGTTCCCAAAGCAGTATAGTCCGCTCTTTGAGGACTCCCGACATCCCCGACTACTGCAGTACCGCTGTTAATGGCAATGCGCAATTGCAATGGTTCTGACCAAGTTTGGGCAGCATTAAGTTGAGCAAGGCGCAGCAGCATTTCCTTCGCCGCTTCTACTGATCGGTCAGCATGGTCGGGCTGAGGTTCAGGAGCTCCAAAAAAGGCCATGATGCTATCACCAATAAATTTGTCCAGCGTGCCGCCTGTGGTGAACAAAGACTGGAGCATCTCCTCGAAGAAGCGGTTGAGCAATTGAGAAATCTGAGTGGCGCTCAAGCGTTCTGAAAGTTCGGTAAAGCCTACCAAGTCAGCGAAGAGGATGCTGAGTTCAGCTTCTGTCGGATTGAGAAGGCAGTTTTCGCTCTCTAGTTCCCCAACCGAAGCTAGTTGCTGAACAACCGCTGGAGAGTGATAGCGCTCTAATCGTTGCCGAATATTTCCTTCTTTTTGGAGTTTTTTCGTCAGGAGCCAACGCTGGACGCTAGAGGCAACGAGATTTGCTAAAGCGGAAAAGAAGCTGAGGTCCTGATCCTCGGCTGGGTCTAAGAAACTCAAATCCGAGTAGGCATCCGCGTAGAGTACGCCCACCACCTGCTTCTCATTCCATAAAGGAACAGCCAGAACGCCGCAAACTTGCTTGGCTAGAATACTCTCTTCCTCGCAAAAGCGCTCATCGCTCTGGGCATTAATCGTTTTAATGGCTACTTTCTCGGTAAAAACTTTTTGACAGATAGTTCGGCTAATCCAACTTCCATCCTTTACCGAAGTTTGCTCAGGTGAGACATTTCGCTCAGCAGCATTCAGCAATTCTAGTTGACTGAAACCGCTGAAATCAATTAATAAGGCTAAACGCTCAATACTTTTGATTTCGCGAAAGACGGCTTCCTGCACCTGCTCAAAAATCGCCTCGATTGATTCAGCACTATTTAATCCTTTGGCAATCTCGACAAGGTATTGGAGACGGGCATTCACGAGGTGTTCGGTATTGAGTGAATTATTGGGTTGGTTCCCATTACCCCATTGCTGTTGCAAGTCTTGGGAACTGCGACGGATGGTTCCAACTTCGGTTGCGGGAAAAATCTCTGCGCTTTCTGGAGAGCACGGGAGTCGAGGGAACCTAGAACCGTTGATATGTCGGTATTGAGAAGCAGCGAAATCGACACAGAGGGACACCCTCCCCATTTGAACCACGTCGCCGTGACGCAATTTCTGCGCCGATGCCACTCGGACTCGATTGAGGAGTGTCCCGTTAGTGCTGCCTAAATCCTCAAGCAGCCAATCTTGGGAAGGCGTTTTCACCAAACGGGAATGGTAGCGGGAAATTTCGGGAAAAGAAAGGTGCAAATCACATTCTGGCGAGCGACCAATCAAAAACTCATCGGGAGCTACATCCACCGCCTTTTCGGGACTGCCCTCGACCTGTAAATGTAGCTGAAGCTCACTCATAACAGAGATTCCTTTTGTCGTGCCAATCTATTTGACTCCAGGCGCCTACGGATTAACAGGTAAGTAATTTTGGTGTCGCTGTTGAGGTAGGTGGCATAGCCATAATGGGACTCCGAGTGCTAAAAATCGAACGCTTCTACTGGGAATTGCTGGAGAATTTGGTGAAGACAGCGCGATGGAAAATGGGAATGGGACTAGGTAGTTTTCAACAATTATTACCCAAGGTTTCCATTTTAAAGTTGCAAGGGCGATCTCTCTTAGACAATCCGGGGCTCAAACTGTATCTGCCTTCGCCAAGGGGAAAGCAAGCACAACTTCAAGTTTTAGGGTATACGAGAATCACTGAAATTACTTCAGCGAAATCACTTAAAAAATGTCAGAAATTACACTACAGTAAACCTAAAAAACGATAGCCAACATCATATACAAGCAGCTCGCGCAGGAATCCATACTTGAGGTTCCACGCACCGCTTTGCAAATCGAGCTGCAATCTCTCTAGTGACTTTTTGATATGCTTTTGGTTAGACAGTGCAAAAGTAGCGGCGCTCATCGTCTAGCTTTTCAGGGGTGATCGCCTCCGGTAAAAAACACAGCGCGATTACCCCTGGAGTTGGTATGTTAAGTTACGCCGCGAAGCTCCACATTACCGGGTTTTCATCGAGATGGTCAGTCACCTGACGGGAAATCGCATCCATTTGCTGGAATTCTTGCTCGGAAAGCTTGACATCGGCGGCTTTAGCATTGGCTGTGGCTTGTTCGGCGTTACGTGCCCCTGCGATCGCATGGGTGTTGGGCTGGGCAGTCAACCAAGCTAAGGATAACTGAGCAAGGCTACACTGATGGCTCTCGGCGATGGGACGAAGTTGATCGACCGCTTTTAAAGCGCGTTGGTAGTTTTCTCCTTGAAAGAGCTTGTTTTTCGCCCGGTGATCGCCTTCCTCGAATTGGTGATTAGGTCCGAATTTGCCGCTGAGCAAGCCCTGAGCCATCGAAGAATAAGCAAGGATAGAGATATTATTTTCCACACAGTAGGGCATGGCATCATCTTCCACGTGACGCCAGAACAGAGAATAGGGCGGCTGCAAGCAATCGATGCGTCCGTACTGCGCCGCTTCTTCAAGCTGGGCACGGGAGAAATTGGAAACTCCAATTGAGCGAATTTTGCCTTGCTCTTTGAGTTTATTGAGCGCACCCATTGTTTCCTCGATGGGGACAATTTCGGTGTTGAAAGTGCCAGTGGGCCAATGGATTTGGTAGAGATCCAAATAGTCCGTGTTGAGGTTTTTTAGGGAGCGATCGCATGCCTCAATCACCAGGTTATACTTAAAATGACTGGGAAACACCTTAGAGGCATATTCCACCCGATCCCGAATATCGGAGACTGCCTGGGCGATAATCTGCTCGGAGTGACCTTCGCCGTAAATTTCAGCAGTGTCAATCGTAGTTATACCCGCTTCAACTGCTGCTCGAATTGCTTTAATGGTCTGCTCGTCTTCAATACCAGTCCACATGCTTTTACCAGCCTGCCAGGTTCCCATGAGGATGGGCGTGAATTGGACATCAGAAGTGCCCAAGCGTCGCTTTTGCATTGCTTTTCTCCTAACTTTGACGATTCTTTCTTTTATATCTTGGCGTTCTAGAGCGAAGATGCCATCCGCTTAGAGTGGGGGATGTCATCGAGTAAGGCGGAGGGCGGAGGGCAGAAGGCAGAAGTTGTACCACCTCTTCTACCTTCTTCCTTCATAACGAGTGCCTCATAAGTGTACGTCAAGCCTTCGTTCTTCTGAAGGGGAGGGGTTGTGTCCTCAGCTTTCCTCGCCCCTTTATGAACCCCGTCTCAAATATCTTTATGCTTTTCTTGGCGCAGTCGTTGCTAAAGGGTCTCGGCGGATTCAGTTACCTCGAGCTTTACCACGCCAGCCACATTCTCACCTACTCGACACCAAGTTTCCGCTAATTGTAACGCGATCAAATGAATTTCTGATTACGTAAATAGTTACTTTCATGTCACTTTTAAGCTCTGAACATAAGTGAAAATAATATACACTTTTAGTTAACGCTAGTGCAGACTCAAAAAGCCGTTTTTGAAATAGCTATAGTCTATTTAATTCGATCAAAAAAATCCATATTTGTACTTTTAAAATACCTATTTGGTGGATAAAATAATTCTAAGCACCACCACAAAAAGGCAGAATTTAACATAATCTTGTCAAAGTCAGGATTCACCGTTAACTTAAAAAACAATTTAAAAACCATATAAAAATCAATATGTTTGCTTATTTTTGAAAAGGCTAACTTCTCCTCTAAGCAACAGTTCTGTCGGCACAATCAACTACCGTAAAATGACTTGGAACTATTACAGTCCTTGAATCTGACCAGAAGTAATTAACT
>PXPT01000138.1 GCA_003021505.1 Cyanobacteria bacterium QS_4_48_99
ACCTTATTTTCTCGGTCTTGCACAAACTGCCTGCTGCAGTCAAGGGCACTTCAAGTTCTGCTTACCATGGTCGATTTTGCCGTTTTTCACGAGTTGGTCTGAGCCGCAGCTAGGGCAAGGAGGCAAATTCACCGACATCAGCTTACTAATGAGAACCTACTTTTCCTATCCTTACCTTTTTAGGACTACCGCGGCGGAGAAGGTTCAACCGGGGTTTGTATGGGGAGCGTAACCGAGTCGAGCGTTTAATCAATCGATTGAAGCAGTATAGACGCATTGCTGTCCGCTACGAAAAGTACGCCGTGAACTATTTGGCGATGCTGATGATTGGTGCTATTCGTCTTTGGTTTTGAGTTCGCAGATACGCCCTACCCTTTCCCCGATTTCGCGCCAAGGCGTAACTGATGGAGCCAGAAACTGCTATATCTGTGAAACAGCCCCTGGCAGTTAGAAAAGCTTATCCTTGGAAGAACTCGATGGTTTTGGCAAGCGCATCTGACTTCTGTTGAGCCAGTTCCATGTCTCGGTAATTTGCCTTAAACTGCATGAGCTTGGGTTGAATCTCTTCTGCCACGGGACAAGATTGCGTTCCATATCCGAGCTTGTCTAAAGCTGGCTCTTGATAGGGAAGGCTCCAAGCCGCGTAAAAGCCGTCACCGCCCATATTTTTGTAGGTTTGATAAAAATCCTTCCAGGGAACTCCCAGTGCAGCCATGCCCTCGTACTTCACAGCGTAACTCCAATAGGTATTCGTGTAGCCTTGGGGTACTTGCTGCGGAATTAGCCAATCGCATCCATCAATCACTTCAGTGTAGAGTTGCGCCACCTGCTGATGCCGCTTGACAATTTCGTCTATTCGCTCCATCTGTGCCACCCCGACAGCGGCACAAAGTTCTGTCATCCGATAGTTCCATCCCAGACAGTCATGCCTTTTGTAATTGGGATCTTGAAAGGGATCTTCGTTTAGTTTGACTCTTCCCCCATCTGCTGTCAGATTTTTGTAGCCAATTCCGGCATTTTTGCGAACCTCCAGCGCGAGTTCCTCATCGTTGCTTATCACCATACCGCCCTCTCCAATTCCAATATGCTTGGAATTTTCAAAGCTAAACATAGACATATGCCCAATCGTGCCAGCCAGACGTCCCTTGTACGTTCCCAAAAGGCATTGAGCGTTGTCCTCAATCACGGTGAGATTGTGTTCGGCGGCGATTTCCATAATCGCATCCATATCTGGTGGTAAGCCATACAGAGACACGGGCATAATCGCTTTCGTCCGAGGGGTTATGCGCTTACGCAAGTCTTCCGGGTTAATATTGAACGTGTCGGGATCGATATCAGCGAACACTGGCACTGCACCTTGATAAAGCGTGGCAAAGGAATTCATAACCACTGTTAATGCGGGCGAGATAACCTCATCCCCGGGACCGACACCAGCAGCACGCAGGCAAGTGTGTAGCCCAGATGTGCCAGAATTGTGGGCGATCGCATAATTGATCCCAAAACGCTCAACAAACTGTTGCTCCAAGCTTTGCGTCCAACTGCCACTAGTGGCAGAGGGCTTTTCAGAATCTAGTACCTGCTTGACGTATTCGAGTTCGTTGCCAATATATTTACTGAGTTGCTTTTGTTTTACTACCATATTCCTTTCCTTGTTTAAACTGGGAAATTACTGTTGAGATGATTCAGGTTTCACCCGAATATCAAAGCTCGCATGTTTGTTCTTCCATTCCTGGGAGCGTTTTTGGCTGAGTTGGGCAATTTCTGGCTGAGAATCAACTAGCTCGATCACATCTCGAAGGGAAAGATTTTTTCGGTAAGGATACAGCTTTTCCAATACCGTCTTAAAAAACTCGAAATCTTCGGTGTAATCAAGTGTCATCCGCAATTCGGGACGACGCAGAGACTCATCTTGAACTGGTATTTGCTCTAGCTGGAAGCGGTTGGTTTCTAGAAAATATCGTTCCCAACCATCTGTGCCTCCCTCTTTGATTTCGCTCAATTGTTTGAGGGCTTCTGTTTTAACGCCATAGGGTGTAATGCCCAAGGGGAGATCGTTAAATAGAATAAAATCTGCCTTAGTTTGCCAGAACCTTTCGATAGCTAGATCGACAAGTTCGGGATCGCACAGAAGATCATCACCACCAATAGAAATAATGAAGTCAACTTGATACTCATACGCTGCCTGAAGCATGCGTTCAACCACATCTTCAGTGTTTCCTCGAAAATTGGCAATTTCGTGGCGCGAAGCTAATTCAATTAAGGCATCATCCTCGGCTAATTGGGTAGTACATAAAACTAATCCATTAGGACGTTGGGCAGTTTGGAGGCGTTCAATCTGATAGTCCAAAATTGGTCGCCCCATCACCGGGTGCAATAGCTTCCCTGGTAGTCGCGTTGAGCCTGTACGAGCCAATAGTAATATACTAGTTTTCACTGTCTAGTTTCCACTCCTGAATTGAAAACATTGTTCTTTCATTCAGTTCAAATTAGGGCGTGTTTGCAAACTCTAAAAACCGCAAAGGCACAAAGAAAAGAGCACCAAGGTGAACAGAAGAAGCAATCGAGGGGTTAAAAAGTAAGCAGACAGACTATAGAAAAAACTACCAAGCTGTCCATCCCCCATCGGCAATCAGATTAGCACCTGTCATATAAGATGATGCCTCAGAAGCAAGAAAGAGGATAGCGCCGCGATATTCTGTTTTATTCGCCATGCGTCCCATCGGCGTTCGGTAAGAATAGTTTTTAACAAACTCTTCACCATGATCATCGTATACGCCACCAGGAGTAAGGGCGTTAACGCGAATATTTTTGCCCGCCCAGTAAGTTGCTAAATAGCGAGTTAAGGAAATAATTGCTCCTTTAGTAACAGAGTAGGAAGCAGGGGTATTAAAAGTGATTGTGGGATCGTATGGACTGCGAACATTTTCGTATATCCGCTGATCGGGAGCAACAACACCATAAGTAGAACTGATATTAATGATAATACCAGAGTTCTGCTGAACCATCTGTTTGCCGACAGCTTGTGAGCACAGGAAGGTTCCGGTTAAATTAACATCAAGCGCTTGTTGCCAAATATCGAGAGGATAGTCTTCAAAATCGGAAAAATAGCCTTTTACTTGTTCGGAACCCCCTTTCACTGTAAGAGCGGCGTTATTGATCAATATATCTATCTGACCGAACTTTTCCCGAACCCGTTGAACCATCCGCTCAACTGATGTTTTGTCAGAAACATTGACTTCTACAGGGAATGCTTCCACACCCCATTGATTAGTAATGTCTTGAGCGAAACTTTGGCTTTTTTCTAGTTGCAGGTCAGCCAACACTACGTTAGCACCCGCTTCTGCAAGCACATGGGCATGTTCCTGCCCTAAAAGTCCGCAAGCTCCTGTCAAAATCGCTATTTTTCCAGATAGGTCGAACAGTGCTGATGCTGAATTCACTTCCATTTCCTTCCCAAATCACCTTCATTAGCCCTACAAGAGTTGACCCGTTTTTGCCTTGCTTTTCTCTCACGAAGCATCAATTAACTGCTCTCTCTTTTATTTTCTCTGACATTGCATACTTTATCTGGTCTGGTTAGTTAATTTCGCTATTGCGTAAGTTCTATCCCTAGTTGAACGCGCTCCGATATGGTTCGACTAGAGCGGTAAAGTCTTTAAATACTCAAGTTATGCTCTATACATTAGAACTTAAACAAGTCACCACTTTGACTCGAATCAAACCACAAATTTAAGTTTATATATAACAAAGCTTTAATTCTATTGTCAAGTATTGTCAAGGTACACCATTACAAAATTGAGCTAAAAATGCAAACATTGTTAATTTTTTTAAAAGAACAAAAAAATAAGTCGACTAAATGCTATTATTTTGAAATAATTCGCCATATTCAGGTACAGTATAGCGCTTGCCGCATAGGTAGAAGCCATTTTCAATTAACTACATCACCACTCCATCCTTTCCTTATACAAGGGAGTATCAAGAATTCGTGATTGATCACGCCTTAGTGTGGGTAAAGTATTTTGCCCGACACTGGATACAGCGTTACCTGTAATTATCGCTCTACCACTTCAAGTGTGGAGTCATCGATATCACGTGTAGTGGTAGTGTTATTTATGTAGTGAAAGTTGATCTAGTTCAATAGTAACTCCCTATTATAATGGTGGACAAAATAGAGTATGGCTCCTTCATGATTGAAAAAGTTTTTAGAAAATGAAAGATCTTTTCTCACCAAACGAGAATATCTTTGTCTGAGGGTATTATTAAATCTTTCTATTTGAGAAGACACGGGCGCAAAATTATTTCCGCGCCGTTATATTTCCGTAGTTGTTTGACCACTTTTTTGGTACTTGGATAATGCCTATTCGATGGAATAAATTGTTGATATGACTCCCATGAATTAGTATCTACTTGAGCATTATTCTGATACACTCGAGGAAGCGATACGCGCGGAGCGCGTCATGCTTCGCATATCGCCAAATTCTTGGGCACTTTCCCGACTTCTATTTCCGAAATATAAGCAACTCTAGTTTAGAATCGCAAATTATTTGATCGTGGTTTCAAGAACTACTGTAGCTACATTATGATTTTTGAAAAACATATTGGCGATTATATTGTTTTTGCCGAAGACAGTATTATTAATGCCCTCAGAAAAATTAGTGACAATAAAAGTCGGATTGTCTTCTCAGTTACAGAGAAGGGGATTCTCGAAGGTGTCCTAACTGATGGTGACTTCCGCCGCTGGTTGGTGAATCAGCAGACAATCGACCTGAACCAGCCAGTGAAAACAATCTCCAATAAAAACTTTAAATCTGCTTCTGTAGATGAGGAGCAAAGCAAGCTCGAAACCTACTTTTCCTCTGAAATTGAGTTTGTTCCTCTACTGGATCATAGGGGACATTTAGTTGCGATCGCTTCTCAAAAACCCGCGACAATTCAAATTGGCAATTTCACCATCGATGAAACTTCTCCCACTTTCGTCATTGCCGAAATTGGCATGAACCATAATGGCAGCCTAGAACTTGCCAAAAAGTTAATCGACCAGGCAATAGAATCAGGAGCGAATTGTGCCAAGTTCCAGATGCGAAGTCTGGAATCTTTATACCGAAATGCGGGTAATGCCCATGATGCCAGCGAAGACTTGGGTTCGCAGTACAATCTAGATTTGCTTTCCCGCTTTCAACTCACTCCCGAGGAGATGTTTACAGCCTTTGATTACTGCCAACAACAGGGAATTTTACCCCTCTGTACACCGTGGGATCTACAGAGTTTGGCATGGCTAGAGGAATACGGAATGCCAGCTTACAAAGTTGGCTCGGCTGACCTCACCAACCACGATTTACTTGCAGCAGTAGCCAAGACAGGCAAGCCTTTAATTTGCTCCACAGGCATGTCCACTGAGGCAGAAATTGAGGAATCGGTCACTCTTTTGAAACGATTGGGAGCAATGTACGTATTACTGCATTGTAATTCTACCTATCCCGCTCCCTTTAAGGACGTGAATCTCAACTACCTAGAACGACTGAACGAAATTGGCGACTGTCCGGTGGGGTACTCAGGGCACGAACGGGGTTTCCACGTAGCAGTTGGTGCAGTTGCCAAGGGTGCCAAGGTAATTGAAAAACACTTCACTCTCGATAAATTTATGGAGGGTAGGGATCACAAAGTGAGCTTGCTACCAGAAGAATTCCGGGCGATGGTGGAAGGGATTCGGCAAGTCGAGCAAGGCTTGGGAAACACCACAGAACGCCAAATTAGTCAGGGGGAACTGATGAACCGGGAAACCCTGGCTAAAAGCTTAGTGATAGACCGCGAACTCGCACCAGGAGAGGTGATTACAGCGGAGATGATTGATATCAAAAGTCCTGGGCGCGGTTTACAACCCAACCGCAAAGCGGAATTAATCGGGCATAGAGCCAATCGACATTTCCAAGCGGGTGATTTTTTCTTCCCCAGCGATCTCTTAGAAGCACAGGTTCAGGCACGAAACTACAAGTTTAACCGACCTTGGGGACTGCCTGTGCGCTACCACGACTTCGAGGCGCTTTTAGGAATGTCCAATCCTGATTTTCTAGAGTTTCATCTGAGCTACAAAGACCTAGAAGAGGAGATTGGCCGCATTTTTGAGCGCAGTTATGATTTAGGGCTAGTGGTGCATAGCCCAGAACTTTTTTCAGGAGACCATATCCTCGACCTCTGCTCGCTAGATTGGGAGTATCGCCAGCACTCCATTCAGGAACTTCAGCGCGTGATTGAAGTGACGCGATCACTCCAGCCTTACTTCCATAAAGCAACTAGACCTTACATCGTCACCAATGTGGGTGGTTTTACCACGGATACCCCCCTACCACTATCCCAACGACGACAACGCTATGACCTTCTCCTCGATAGTCTCTCCCGCCTTGATAGCTTAGAGGAAGTAGAAATCCTTCCCCAAACCATGCCCCCCTTCCCCTGGCAGTTCGGTGGTCAACGCTACCACAACCTGTTTGTTAACCCGACCGAAATTGTCGAGTTTTGTCAAGACAATGGCTACCGCATTTGCCTAGATCTTTCCCACTCCAAGCTTGCTTGCAACCAGCAGAAGCTATCTTTCCAGGACTTTGTCGATCAAGTCGGAGCTTACACGGCTCATCTACACATTGCTGATTCGGAAGGGGTAGATGGAGAAGGTTTACAAGTTGGGGAAGGAGAGATTGATTTCCCAGCCTTGTTAGAGAATTTGGACAAAGCAGCCCCCCCAGCCTCATTTATTCCCGAAATTTGGCAGGGACACAAAAATGAAGGTGAAGGGTTCTGGATCGCCCTAGAGCGATTAGAGCAAGATTGGGAATAGTTATGAATCGCCCAGCAAACCAAGATTTGCGCTTCGAGTATATCCAGGCATTATGCCAAGCGATTGAAACGTTTACCGGCAACGCAGAGGCACAAGACCCCAATGCTTTCAAGTACCGGGGGGTGAATTTGAAATTTGCTGTCGAGCGTTTCCTGTATTTATCGTTTGTGGATGATGAGCAACTCTACGATTTATTTTGCCAAGACCAACAAGGGAACCCTCCCGAAATAGTCAAGTTCAACCAAAAATTAGAAAAAGAATTAGCATTATATTTATGTGGGGAGAGTGTTGCCCAAAATCGCCTGGAAGTTCGCCAAAAAATTAGTTTGCTTGCACCGCTGCGGCATTTAAAAAAGTGGGCAAAATCTTGGGCACGTTTTTTGCTGAGGCAACTTAACCCGACCACGGAACTCGAACCAGTGCAGGCAACTGTTCTCATTTGGGTCGATCACCCCAAATTTGTCCGCTACATGCGTCCCATAACAGATGCTCTACCAGTCTCTTATGCATACCTGCTCTTGAGGAAACCAGAGCGTCGAGAAATCAAGCCTTTTCTAGTCGAACAAGAAATGCCGTTTGTAGACCTTGCAGAGTTAAATGTTTCCTCGAAAGGGAAACCCCCAAAAGGAGCGCTGGCTAGCTTTCGGTCTTTTGTCACACTCTGCGATCGCCTAATTGCCAGTCTGAAGCAATTGAACCCCCAATCTTTGGTAGTGGTGGAAGGGAATCATCCTCCCGATGAAGTAATCAATCAAGTCGGTAAGCAACTGTCTATCCCGACTGTGTGCCTCCAGCAAGGTTGGTCGCCGATTGTTCATAATGGGTTTCGCAACATGTCTTACACCAAGATGTTGGTGTGGGGAGAGGGCTTCGCAGAGCTACTACAACCCTATAATCCTAACCAGAGATTTGTTGCAACTGGTAGCCATATTGTTAATACGGAAAGGTTTGCGGGTGAATTAAGCGAGGCGCTTCCCCGCCGGGGAATCAGTTTTTTCCTCCAGTCACCCCGGAAGCTGGGTAGTCAGTCCTCCTGGGAAGAATTGCTGAAATTGATTAACTACACTGCCATAGAATTTCGGGAAGTCCCCATTTTGGTGCGCGAACATCCCAGCTATCCCTTACCAGAGCAAGAACGCAATGATCTACTAAATGCAGAGAACGTCCAGCTAGTGCCTCCTGGTAGCTATTCCTTAGCAGAGATTTTGAACGCTAGTTGCCTTGCCGTTACTATCTTCTCGACAACTATCCTAGAGAGCATCGCTGCTGGCGTCTTTCCCCTTATCTTTAATGTTACTTCCATGCCGTCATACTATCCCGATGTGGCAGCAACAGGGGCAGCGGTAGAAGTAAAAAGCATTGATGAAGCAATGCCAGTCATCCGCAGCGTTCTTACCGATGTGGAATATTGCCAGAAAGTCCAAACTGCTGCTACTCAGTTTAAGGCGAAATACTTCTACCAGGATTCTCAAAAACCAGTAGAGCATATCGTCAAGGAAATTACCGAGTTGTGCGATCGCCAAGGAAAAAGTAAATTAGCTAACTAAATTCTAATGTGCGGAATAACCGGCTTCCTTTCCTATCCTGGTCAAGTTACAACCGAGGAACTCCAGACTAGGATTAGGCAGATGAGCGATACCTTAACCCATCGTGGTCCTGATGATGGGGGAATCTGGACAGATGCTGAGGTGGGATAGCTTTAGGGCATCGGCGACTCTCTATTGTTGACCTCTCCCCAGAGGGACACCAACCCATGCATTCTGCTTGTGGTCGCTATATTATCTCCTTCAATGGAGAGATTTACAACTTTCTGGAACTCCGGCGAGAGTTAGAAGCTCTAGGACATCAGTTTCGGGGTCATTCGGATACGAGGTCATGCTGGCTGCCTTTAGTCAGTGGGGACTCAAGCAAGCCGTGGAGCGGTTTAATGGTATGTTTGTTTGCCTTTGCCCTTTGGGACAGGCAACAGAGACGCTTATACCTAGGGCGCGATCGCCTCGGAGAAAAGCCCCTCTACTACGGCTGGAGGGGTAAAACCTTTTTCTTTGCCTCGGAGTTGAAAGCGATTAAAGCCCATCCCCACTTCCAAGCGGAAATCAATCAGGATGCCTTAGCCCTCTACCTGCGGCATAGTTACATCCCCGCCCCCTACTCCATCTATCAAGGCATCTATAAGCTACCACCAGCCCATCTATTACCCATCAAACCAGACTCAGCAACGGCGGAACCCGTGTCCTATTGGTCTGCCCAGTTAGCGGCTGAATCGGGCATTGCTAACCCCTTTACTGGCTCAGAAACAGAGGTGATCGCTGCTCTAGACGCGCTCTTGCGGGAGGCGGTGGGCTTACGCATGGTGGCAGATGTTCCCTTAGGAGCCTTTCTATCCGGTGGGATAGACTCATCCACCATAGTAGCGCTGATGCAGGCTCAAAGTCGCCAACCTGTCAAAACCTTTAGCATTGGTTTCTATGAGGAAAGCTACAACGAAGCCCAACACGCTAAGGCTGTAGCTCAACACCTGGGCACAGATCACACTGAACTCTATGTTACGTCGCAAGAAGCAATGGGAGTGATTCCCCGACTCCCCCATCTCTACGATGAACCCTTTTCTGATTCTTCTCAGATTCCCACCTTTCTGGTTTCCCAGCTTGCGAGACAGCACGTGACAGTGAGTCTTTCTGGTAATGGTGGGGATGAACTATTCGGCGGCTATAACCGCTACTTTCGAGGCGATCACATTTGGCGGCAGAAGCATAAGGGCAAAATGCCTGCAACAATGCGTCAGGTGGCGGCACGTGGCTTGAGTGCGATCGCGCCCCAGAGTGGAATCGTGGTTTTTCTAGGTTGAGTCCTGTTTTGCCAAACAAACTGAAAAAACCTGAGGAGAAATTACACGCACTCGCGCAAAGATTATCCACTAACCCCGAAACCTTATACAGGGATTTAGTTTCCCACTGGAAGGAGCCAGAAACGGTAGTTCGGAATAGTTCTGAACCCCCCACAGCATTTAGCGATCCGCGATATTCGGGCAGAGTTGCCAGATTTCATCCAGGAAGTGATGTGCCTAGATGCGATCGCCTATCTTCCCGATGACATTCTCGCTAAAGTAGACAGAGTCAGTATGGGCGTTAGCCTGGAATCTCGCATTCCCCTTTTAGATCCCCGTGCTGTAGAATTTGCTTGGCAGATTCCTCAAACTATGAAAGTTCGCAACCAACAAGGCAAGTGGATTCTGCGGCAAGTTCTTTATCAATATGTGCCTCAATCATTAATCGAAAGACCCAAAACCGGGGTTCCGATTGGCAACTGGTTACGGGAACCCTTGCGAGATTGGGCAGAATCCTTGCTCTACGAGAGACGGCTGCAAAAGGAAGTTTTTTTTCAATCCCCAGCCGATTCGCCAAAAGTGGAAAGAGCATCTAGCAGGCAAGCAAAATTGGCAGGACGAGCTTTGGGATTTCCTCATGTTTCAGGCTTGGCAAGAGTCAGCTTGAAAACCGATTTTGGAATGCCCTTTTGATGGCACTTGAGGCAGGAAACTGCTTTTTAATT
This sequence comes from Cyanobacteria bacterium QS_4_48_99, assembly GCA_003021505.1. Lineage (GTDB taxonomy): Bacteria > Cyanobacteriota > Cyanobacteriia > Cyanobacteriales > Rubidibacteraceae > QS-4-48-99. The sequence goes on from PXPT01000138.1 coordinate 10,385, forward strand.
GCCCCTTTTATTTTTCTTGTATTCCTTTTTATTTCTCTTGATGTTGCCATTTCCAGTAATTCCAATTCATCAGGTATTACTCGGTGATATTCTCGTGATATAGATAGCTCGGAAAGTTTATTTGGCGCGATGTAGAAATAGATATTTTGCCTTAAAAAGGGTCTAATATTGTTATTAAAAAGAAAGTGACATATTACCGCATCCACTCCACCATTTGAAAGCCTCTGTCTTCAAACAGCTTTCTCCAAAAATCTGGTCTCTGCTCGTTAATATGTCCTATACCTCCCTGTCTAGGAATGGCTGCGGAAAATAGGACAACCGAAGATGAACGAGTAAGAAAATTTACAACTGCCTCACTGCGATGAAGCGGCACGTGTTCGGCAAACTAAATACTCATTGCTAGATCGCATGTGCGTACTGGTGGAAATTCTTTGTCTAAGTTGCATCGGACACAGTTATCTTCCGAGATTAGTAAATCTTCTGAGCGAACAGAGGGATTATCAATGGAAGTCACTTGCTTAACTCCCATGTCCTCAAATACTTTAAATGCTTTGCACCAATTACCAGCCCCTCCTCCTAAATCGACTACTGAGTTAGGAAAACCAACAATTTCCGCCACAACCGGGACGATTCTTTTAGCTGCTGCATGGTTGCGTTCTATAGAAGACTTAAATTGATATTGTTGTTGTTTTATAAAACCAGTTATCAAAAGTAGCTAGAGATATACAGCAGTGAATTTCCAAGGATACAGCCAAGGAACAATCAAAGTTTCACCGTTCCATCCCGCTCTAAGAGAAGAAGGATAAGTCTCCAGTCACTTTTGAGAAACGGTATAAAGTTACTTGAAGTAGAGTAGATAAGTTTTGTAGATTACAATTATAAGGTTGCTCGTTTATTTCGTTTACAACAATTGTTTCGCTTTTCGTTAATTTTTTGCTGTACCCTAATTAAAAGTGGCGCGTTTATAAAAAACTAGGATAACGGAATTGTTTCTAACAACTGCTTTTGAAAAATACCAGCGTTCATGAGGCGATAACAACTCAAGTGATCCTTAGAGATAGCTAGTGACTATACAGAATTATAGTTTGCCTTTAGTTTAAGCTTACACCACACAGGCACAGTCGTCGAGAACCAAAAAATCCCCATCTGGAGTAGGATAAGTTAGGGTAGTGGTTAAACTAGCGACGAGTGTGTAGGCGGGTAGCCATGAGAAAGTTAGTTTTATTAAGTTTAGTGGTATTGGGGCTAGGGCTTGCCCTGTTTAATTTTAAAGGTCTGGCTAACCAAGGCGAGTTTGACTCGATAGTGCTGGACTTTCGCGAGGATATCCCGGCAGCCGAGATTAGTGAGGAACTAGAGGCGATCGCAGGTCAGTATAATATTGAACCTCGCCTCAACAGCGAATTCTCTACAAGTGATCATGTCTATACACTAAGAGGCGATCGCCAATTACTCCGCGCCCTGAAAAAATCCGGGCTAAAGCAGGAAACTGAGTTTATCGAACCCAACTATATTTACCAGCAGTTTGAAGTTCCCAACGATCCCGACTACGCCAAGCAGTGGAATTTACGCAGCATTAACCTAGAGCAGGCGTGGGACGATACCAAAGGAAGTGGAATTACGGTAGCAGTAATCGACACAGGCATTACCCAAGTCCCGGATTTAAAACAGACGAAGTTTGTCAAAGGCTACAACTTCGTAAATGATGGCATTGATGCTACTGATGATGTGGGGCACGGAACCCACGTCGCTGGAACCATTGCCCAATCGACGAATAATAACTATGGTGTTGCAGGCATTGCCTACGAAGCCAACCTGATGCCCATTAAGGTATTAGGTGCTGGTGGTGGCGGGACAGTGGCAGATATTGCCGAAGCCATCCGCTTTGCTGCTAACCATGATGCCGACGTCATCAACATGAGTCTAGGCGGTGCAGGGGAAAGCAAGCTGATGAAAGAAGCGATTGACTATGCCAACAACAAAGGGGTAGTTGTCATAGCCGCAGCGGGAAACGCTAATCGCAATGCCGCCGCTTATCCGGCACGCTATCCCCGCGTTATCGGTGTCTCTGCCCTCGACCCGGCTGATGGAAAAGCTCCCTATTCCAATTTTGGCGCAGGAGTTGATATTTCTGCCCCTGGTGGCTCTCAAGCCGGAAAAATCTTACAAAACACGATTAACTCACCAACTAAGCAACCTACCTTCGCTGGGTATCAGGGCACGAGTATGGCAGCCCCTCACGTTGCCGGCGTTGCTGCTTTGGTGAAATCCGCTGGTATCTCGGAACCAGAGGAAGTCTTGAAAGTCCTCAAACAGTCGGTACGCAAAGTTGCTGAAGACCCCCTCAACCACTTTGGTGCGGGTCATTTGAATGCAACTGGCGCAGTTAAGTTAGCGATGCGCGGGCAAATTAGTTTCCGGGACTTCTTCCGTTGGGTGCGCGATAATGGTTATCTGAATCCACGCTTCTGGATTGATGGGGGAGTTGTCACCTTGCCGCTGAAGCTTGCAATGGTGGTGGGAGGTTACATCCTCGCTTGGTTGCTACGCAATTACTTTCCTTTCGGCTGGAGTTGGTCTCTTGCCAGTGGAGTGATTGCTGGCAGTTCTGGACTGTTCTTTCTGCGGGGCATTTACATCTTTGATCTTCCCCAGTGGCCTTTCCGGGCGATGGGAAGTTCCATTCCCGAATTGGGGAATGCGGTGGCTGGAACCACATCGTTGAATCCCATTTTTGCAAGTGCGCTGATTCCGATTGTTCTGGTGGCGTTGCTATTGGGACACCCGCAGTGGAAATGGTTCGCTGTTGGTTCCGCACTGGGAGTCGCCGCTTGTCTGGGCGTGAATGCAGTGGTTTCACCAGCCGTTTCGGGATTAGGCAGTGGCGCAGTTGCTCGCCTTTTTCTAGTTACCAATGCCTTCCTCTGTTTCGGACTAGCTTATCTGGCAAGTAAAGGGGAGAAGCAAGCCGCATGAGTGTCACGGTTACTGGTACTGTCGAACATCGGGAGTTAGGTCCTGGAACTTGGGCACTTGTGACTGAGCAGGGGGAAACCTACGAATTGAAGGATGCCCCCCAACAGCTATGCCAACCTCAACAGCAAGTCCGAGTGGAAGGGGAAGTCCGCGAGGATGTGATGACCTTTGCCATGATTGGTCCCGTACTGGAGGTCAAGTCTTTTTCAATTGTTAATGGCTAATCGCTAATCGACAATGAGCAGGCGGACAATTAGCAATTAGCAGTGAAAAATTAGGAAATGACTAAAAAGTCTTGGACAATTGAAGACAGCAAGAAGCTGTACGGAATTCAAGAATGGGGCGAACCTTACTTTTCGATTAATGCTGCGGGCCATATTACGGTTTCGCCTCAAGGGAGTCACGGCAGTTCTCTAGATTTATGGGAACTAGTAGAAGCCCTACAAAAGCGCAATCTGGGACTGCCGCTGTTAATTCGCTTTACCGATATTTTGGCTGACCGTATCGAGCGGTTAAATACTTGTTTCGCTAAAGCGATCGCTCGCTATCAATATTCTGGCAGCTACCAGGGGGTTTTTCCCATCAAGTGCAACCAGCATCGCCATCTGGTAGAAGCGTTAGTCGCATCTGGCAAGCCTCATCAATTAGGTTTAGAAGTGGGTTCTAAGCCAGAGCTGATGATTGCCTTAGCGACTCTAGAGCCTGCCTCAGACGCCCTCCTAATTTGCAATGGCTACAAAGACCGCGAATATATCGAAACAGCCCTATTAGCAACGCGGTTGGGACAAACGCCCATAATCGCAATTGAGCAGCTCGAAGAATTGCCCCTGGCTATCGAGATTAGCCAGCAATTAGGGATTTCCCCCGTGTTAGGAGTGCGGGCAAAGCTCACTACCAAAGGCTCAGGGGGTTGGGAAAATTCGAGTGGCGTAAGTACTAAGTTTGGTTTGACCATTCCCCAGATTCTAGAAGCCACAAACCGGCTCCAAGCCGCTGGGATGTTGCACTGTTTGCAACTGCTGCATTTTCACATCGGCTCGCAGATTTCGGCGATTGGCACGGTTAAAAATGCCATCCGTGAAGCCAGCCAGATTTACGTGGAACTGAGACGATTGGGAGCCAATATGCAATATCTCGATGTTGGGGGCGGTTTAGCAGTGGATTACGACGGCTCTAAAACCAGAAGCCACGCCTCGAAAAATTACAACATGCAGAACTATGCCAACGACATTGTGGCAGAAGTGAAAGAAGCTTGCGAAGCTGGGGAAATTCCTGCGCCAATGCTGGTGAGTGAAAGTGGGCGAGCGATCGCTTCCCATCATTCTATCCTCATTTTCGACGTTTTGGGCAGCAGCGACACTGCCTCTACCCCTCCTCCCCCTGTAGAGCAGAAAGAACACCTCATCATCCGCAACCTCTGGGAAACCTACGAATCAATTAGCGCCGAAAATTACCAAGAAGCCTACCACGATGCCATTCAGTTCCAACAAGAGGCAGTCAGTCTGTTTAGTTTTGGCTATCTCAGCCTCACCGAACGAGCCAGAGCAGAGCAACTTTACTGGGCTTGCTGTGAAAAGATTCTCCCCATCGTCCGCTATCAGGACTCGGTGAGCGATGACCTCAAAGACTTGGAAAACATTATGGTGTCAAATTATGATGTCAACCTCTCAGTTTTCCGCTCTGCACCAGATTCCTGGGCAATCAATCAACTATTTCCCATCCTGCCCATCCACCGCCTCGATGAAAAACCTACCCAGCGGGGAATTCTGGCAGACCTCACTTGCGATAGCGATGGTAAAATCGACCGATTTATCGACCCCCAGACTGGTCAATCCAAGCGAGTCTTAGAACTCCATTCTCTTCGGGAGGAGGACAAGGGGACAAGGGGATGCGGGGACACGGAGACAGATTGCTGGGCAAAAGGAGTACGGGCGACTCGGCGAGTCGCCCCTTCCGCGTCTTCCGAAACCGCATCTTCTTCCCGAGTGAAACAACCCTACTACTTAGGAATGTTTTTGGTGGGTGCATACCAAGAAATTATGGGGAATTTACACAACCTCTTTGGTAACACCAACGTGGTTCACGTCCAGATGACCCCCAAGGGGGATCAGATTGAACAGGTTGTCAAAGGGGATACAGTCTCCGAAGTTCTCGGCTCTGTGCAATACGATGCCGAGGATTTGGTAGAGAGCATTCGCCGTCGCGCAGAGCACGCTTTACAAGAGGAGCGCATTACCTTAGAAGAGCAAGCGCGGTTGCTGCAAAACTATGAGCGCGGTCTCAATAGCTACACCTACCTCAGTTAGTAAATGAGGTGAGGGGTGAGGAGTGAGAGAGTGAGGAGGTAGATGGGCTGGTTTGATAGAAAAATTTATTTCTATTTCCAACACTCTCACGCACTCACAGCTTTCACGCTTTCACTCCTTTCCCGCGTCTGCGCGTCCGCGCGTACCCATGTCCTTTTCTGTCACTCTCTCACGCGCTCACGCTCTCACGCTCTTACACCTCGCCTCCCAGTATTGTTGATGGCTCTCATCGGCTAAGTAGTAGGTAGAAGCTGGCTGAATCTGGGTGACAATTTCGCATGCGAACTTTCCCGAATTGGCAAGCTTGCGCTTTGACTTCCTGGCTGCTTCCTCCTGTTGCTGAGTGTGGAAAAAGATGACAGAGCGATATTGTTCCCCTCTATCAGGACCTTGGCGGTTAAGCTGTGTAGGGTCGTGAATCGACCAAAACACCTCCAGCAGCTCCTCATAACTCACTTGTTCCGGGTCGTACTCTACTTGTACAACCTCTGCGTGTCCCGTAATCCTAGATAGAACATCGAGATAACATGGGTTCGGAAAATGCCCACCCATGTATCCCACGGACGTCGATTTCACGCCCTCGAGTTTGCGAAACGCTGCTTCTATTCCCCAGAAACAGCCAGCACCAAAGGTAGCTTTTTGCATCATCCCAACAACCCAAAATGGCAAAACAAACTAATTCAGAACTCTGAACTCGTGTGACCAACAATTAACAACTGGCTTGGCTTACCCCACGACTGCTGGTGCTTTTAGCTCAAAAATCTTTTCAATCGCCTCTTCCACCACTCGATCCGGGGTTGAAGCACCAGAGGTCACGCCGATGACAGTTGACCCTTCGGGAAGCCAGTTTTCGCTCACTTCTAAATCTTTGCCAAGTGGCTTATGTTCAATGCGATTTCCCAAACCAATCCGTTCGGCGCTATCAATGTGATAAGAAGGAATGCCACGCTTGATCGCAATCTCTTGCAGGTGAGTTGTATTTGAGGAATTAAAGCCGCCAATAACCACCATAAGGGAGAGGTCTTCTTTGACTAAATCAAACATGGCATCTTGGCGCTCTTGCGTGGCATCGCAGATGGTGTTGAAGCTCATGAAATGGTTATTTCCCTTGGTAGGACCATATTTTTTGAGCATGGTGCGCTCAAACAGCTTCCCAATCTGTTCTGTTTCGCTTTTGAGCATGGTGGTTTGGTTGGCAACGCCGACGTAGTCTAAATCTTTGTCGGGGTCAAATCCAGCCGAGCTTGCCTCCCCAAATTTGCTCATAAATTCTTCTTTGTCCCCACCGTGGAGAATGTAGTCGGCAACGTATTCTGCCTCTTCTAGATTGAGTACAACCAGATATTTATCGGCAAAGGAACTGGTGGCAACTGTTTCTTCGTGATGGTATTTGCCGTGGATAATGGAGGTATAGCGGCGTTTTTTATGCTTCTCCACCGAACTCCAAACCTTGGATACCCAAGGGCAAGTGGTATCGACAATTGTGCAACCCTTGTCATTGAGAAGTCGCATTTCGCTGACGCTAGCGCCAAAGGCTGGTAGGATAACTACGTCGCCATTACCGACAACAGAGAAGTCTTTCTCTCCGTATTCGACTGGAATGAAGCCCACTTCCATTTCCCGCAAGTGCTGATTCACCGAAGGGTTATGGATAATTTCGTTAGTAATCCAGATTTGCTGATTGGGGAAGTGCTGGCGGGTTTCGTAAGCCATTGCCACCGAGCGTTCCACTCCCCAACAAAAACCAAATGCTTCTGCTAGGCAAATGGTGACATCGCCTTGTTGCAGTCGATAGTTGTTGTTGCGAATTTTGGTGATGAGACTGCTTTGATACTCTGACTTAAGAGTTTCACTAACTTCGGCTTCATGACCAAAGCCCTTGCGGTGATAATTTTCAGATTTGTGAAGCGATCGCTTAAAAGCTTTTGTATCCATTTGCGATTAATTTTGTGCTAACAATGTACAGTTAATCGGATTCTCTTCAATGATAGGATGCCAGCGCCAAATTATCGAAGGTGAAGCACCACTTCTCCATATCCGGTAATTTTCTAGAAGCTGCTTATTAAAATAACTTTTTAGCCAAAAAATGCCCGCCCTCGACTAAGATCAGGCGGGCTTGTCTCGAGGCAACTCCCGAAAGAAGTGAGAGGGTGAGGCGTGAGCGCGTGAGGGCGTGCAAAAAAGCAGAGGGGCAGGGGAGCAGGGGAGAAAGAAGTGAGAGCGTGAGGGCGTGAGAGAGTTGGAAATAGGAAGAAATTTTTCGAGCAAACAAGCCCACTTTCTCCCTCATTCGCTCATCCCTCACTCCTCACTTGCCTCCTCCGCACCTCTTTCTTTACCTAGAGTCGAAACCTGCTGTCAACCCAGTTAGAAGAACCTTTAGGTTTCTGAGCTACGAGTAACGTCACTGCTGCTGCTACCGATGCTACTTACACTGCTGCCACTGAAAATATCAGTTTCCTTGACAAATCCACTGTAGGATTCCATGGCGTGTTCGCCAATGTCCAAGCCTTGAATTTCTTCTTCGGTTCCCACACGAATTCCTCCCAATACTTTCAGCGCCATCCAGAAAATGCTGCTGGCAATCACAGTGAAAAGACCAATTGAGCCAATACCGAGGAGTTGGATTAAAAGTTGCTCGAAACCTCGATACTCTGGGGCAAAGATAGCCACAGCAATGGTTCCCCACATGCCACAAATGAGGTGGACTGAAATCGCGCCCACTGGGTCGTCAATTTTAATTGCATCAAAAAAGGCGACGGCAAAAACAACGATGATGCCGGCAATTGCACCAATTACCACTGCACCCCATAAAGTAACTGAGGCACAGCCCGCTGTAATTCCGACCAAACCAGCGAGTACGCCGTTGACAATCATGGAAAGGTCTGGCTTCCCATCTTTTGCCCAGGAAGTGACCGTCGCAAGGATTGCACCTGCTGCTGCTGACAAGTTTGTGGTCAAAGCAATGTAGGGCACATTCGCCGTAGCTGCTAGCTCCGAGCCTGGGTTGAAGCCGAACCAGCCAATCCAGAGAATCAAGCACCCCAGGGTAGCAAGGCTCATATTGTGACCGGGAATGGCCTTCGTTCTGCCGTCTTCCCTGTATTTGCCCTCGCGCGGTCCTAACAATGCTGCTCCCATCAAGGCAGCCCAGCCACCGACAGAGTGAACGACTGTGGAGCCTGCAAAATCTTGGAAGCCGTTCTCACCAACATTTCCTAGCCAGCCACTGCCGCTCCAAACCCAGTGTCCAGTAATGGGGTAGGAGATGGCTACAAGTAGCACACTGAAGATGATAAAGTCCACAAATTTAATTCTCTCTGCCACAGCACCAGAAACAATCGTTGCTGCGGTTCCGGCGAAGGCAACCTGGAACAGGAAAGATACAGCGACGGGGACGTTAGCCGGATATGGCTCTTGCCCATAGGCAGTTGGGTCGCCAGCTAAGAAAGGAGCTGCCCAGCCAATCCAGCTATTTCCATTGGCCCCATACATTAAGGCATACCCGATGATCCAATAGGAAATTGTTGCCAAACCGAATACAATTAGGTTCTTGGAGAGGATGTTAACAGCATTTTTTTGGCGACAGAAACCTGTTTCTAGCATCCCAAACCCGGCGTTCATGAAAATTACCAAAACGGCTGCGATGGTAAGAAAGATGGCATCGAGAGTTGTGCTTAATTCTTCCACACTTCCCGGCGACTCGAAGCCGGGTGGCGCTCCCTGAGCTGAGGCAGCCTGATTCCAAACAATGACTATAATGGCGGTTAGAGGAATGCAGGCAATCCAGTAGGGAGAAAACAGTCGCCCCATTGTTTTCAAAGGCTCGACATACGAAGTATCCCGACTCGGTGAGGAGCGTACTCGCGAACTAGGTTGCTGACTTTCGGTAGTCAGTTTCTTTTTTTTTTGTGTTGACTTAGACATCATCACTGGTTATATCGGAGTGGTCACTACATAGTTACTAGGTTCATTTGTTAGTGGAACTCAACAGAACTCGCTGCTCGGGTTGACAGTGGAGCTTTACTTGAATTTGTGCCCAAAGTTAAGTAGCGATCGCACAAAATAGAGAATTTGAAAAAACTCACAGTCCTGTTGACCAACGGTCGCGTGCTGTGCTCCGCCGTATTACGGCGAAGTAATCTGCGACTCCCTCAATCGTTACAAATTTTGTATTTCTGCGTTCCGATTTTCTGTATCAAGGTATACATTTTGCCTGATAACCCCATGCAGATGATGGATTTAGTCGTCATTGTTGTTGGCGAGATACTGCTTAACGCCTAAATTTTCAATGCGGGATTGCTTTTCTAATACCGACTGCGCTGAATCTTGGCGATACTGCTGAACCTGTTGTAGTAATTCAGGTTGGCTAGAGGCGAGGATTTGTACTGCTAACAAGCCCGCGTTTTTCGCATTACCAATGGCGACGGTGGCGACCGGAATTCCCCGTGGCATTTGTACGATGGAATAGAGAGAATCGATTCCTTGTAAGTGGCGGGTTGAGATGGGCACTCCAATCACTGGTAAAGGGGTGAGAGATGCCACCATACCGGGGAGATGGGCAGCTCCACCAGCAGCAGCAATAATTACTTTTATCCCTCGCTGGTGGGCAGTTTTAGCGTAGTCCACCATGCGTTCTGGGGTGCGGTGGGCAGAAATGATCGCCACTTCATACTCAACGCTGAATTCTTCACAGATAGCGATCGCGCCTTGCATGGTGGGCAAATCGGAATCGCTGCCCATAATAATGCCAATCGATGGTGTATTACTACTCATAACAGAAGAACTTCGGATTTGGGATTTTAGATTTGGGATTAAAAAGAATTACCACAATTCCATGATCGAGAGGCAATCCACCTCCCTTGATTATCGCAATGAGTTGGCTCGGGAGAATTAGCGCTAAACTAACAGCCGTAGCGATCGCCAAAAATCTTACATGCAACCGGTTGACTTGACCACTTTAAATGCTACTTGTGCGGAACTGTGCCGTGAGTGGATTCCGGCACGAACCGAACAAGTGTATCAACGCGATCGCTACACCATTGCCCTCGCCTTACGCACTCTCAAACAGCGGGGCTGGCTAACAATTTCCTGGCATCCTGAAGCCGCCCGGATTTGCATAGGCGATTCACCACCGCGCGTCCCGGATACCTTTACCTTTAGTGACCAATTGCGACATCAGTTGCGCGGATTGGCACTGATTGCGATCGAAGCGATCGCTCCCTGGGAGCGAGTACTAGACCTTCAATTCGCCTCCCGTCCAGGCGAGCCAGCCCTCTGGCATCTCTATGCCGAAATAATGGGGAAATATAGCAATCTTATTCTCACGGATGCCGACAACCAGATTGTCACCGCTGCTCACCAAGTCAGCCCAGCACAATCTAGCATCCGCCCAGTACAAACCGGGCAGCCCTATGAGCCTCCTCCCCCACTCACCGAAACAACGCCCAGCTTGAGCGAACCCCAACCACACTGGCAAGAGCGCGTTAGCCTGGTTCCAGGAGCGATCAAACGTCAGCTTCTCAAGAGTTATCGGGGATTAAGTCCCGCGCTAGTGGACTCCCTTGTCAAAGTCGCTGGCATTGACCCCAACCAATCTACCGAAAGCTTAACCGCCTCAGATTGGCAAAGACTATTTCAACGCTGGCAAGAATGGTTGCAGGCGCTAGAAACCGCCCAGTTTCAACCAGGCTGGACTGAGAAGACTTACACTGTCCTCGGTTGGGGGATCACCGAGCCAGCCAAGGATGTACAAATCCTACTCCATCGCTACTACACAGATGCCCTCAATCAACAAACTTTCAAACAACTGCGCCACCAGCTTGTGCAGAAAGTCAGCAGCTTGCGAGAAAAATTGCGTCAAAAAGCACGCACCTTTGCTGAACGCTTGCAGCAATCGGACGAGGCGGAAGCGTATCGCCAAAAAGCCGACTTATTAATGGCTCACTTGCAATACTGCCAACCGGGGCAAACCTCCATCACTCTCTCAGATTTTGAAACCGGAGAACCGATTAAAATTTCCCTAAATCCAGAAAATAACGCCGTGCAGAATGCCCAAGCCCTTTACAAGCGCCACCAAAAACTCAAACGCGCTCGCACTGCCGTTAAACCGCTACTCAAAGAAACTAAAGAAGAGATCGAGTATCTTGACCGGGTAGAGGCTGCCCTGAGCCAGATGGAGCAATACAGTCGCCCAGAAGACTTAAAGGCATTAGAAGAAATCCGCGAGGAACTCATTCAGCAAAGGTATCTCACTCCCCCGAAAGAGCGCAGCCGTAGCAGTAGCGATGAATCTCAACCCGATTGCTATCGCACACCTAGCGGATGGGAATTGTTGATTGGGCGCAACAATCGCCAAAATGACCAGCTCAGTTTTAGGACGGCTAGTGATTACGACCTCTGGTTTCATACGCAAGAGATTCCAGGAAGTCACGTGCTGCTGCGTTTACAGCCGGGGGCTGTGCCAGAGGAAGCAGATTTACAGTTTGTTGCTAACTTAGCAGCTTACTACAGTCGAGCGCGTCAGAGTGACCAAGTTCCTGTTGTCTACGCCGAACCTAAATACGTTTCCAAACCCAAAGGAGCAAAGCCTGGTATGGTGATTTATGAGCAAGAGCGCGTCCTCTGGGGTCGTCCGCAAGAAGCTAGCTCTTACCGAATGGAAAATGAATCGTCCAGAAAAAATTAAGTTTGTTCACAACAATCCGTGTTTCCTGTTACAGTACAGTTTGGGCAAAGAAATTTAAACGAAGTGCTGTGCTGAGATGGGATCGCGCAGCGCAAATTTCTTTCGAGCATAACGACAACGAAAACGAAGATACTAACCAACTGCGGCACAGTTGGTTCTTTTTTTTTCTTTATGTCTCTGTTGGGTAGGAAATCGGGGAAAGGTGAGGAGTTAGGAGTGAAGGTTGCAGGTTAAAGGTTAAAGGTTAAAGTTTTTTCCCCTGCTCCCCCTGCTTTTCCTGCCTCCTCTACTCCCCTGCCTCCTCTGCTCACGCCCTCGCGCCTCACTACTACACTACAGATGCAAAGCGCTGTAATTACCTAGAAAGTAAAAGTGGTTCGGACAACACCAATTACAAGGTCATCGTTGTCATTGTCATGATTGGGATCCGTCACCCATATCACTCCAGGCGTAACTGCGATATTGTCCGTAAAATGATACTCGTAGAATGCCTCCAGGTGCAGCGAACTATCCTCATCTTCGTCCCTGAGGTTGGGCAAATTGATGCTGGAGTCAGTCACCCGAGGCTCCATACCAACAACGATGCCGCCCAGACTGCCTTCCTTACCCAAATCGGGGAAAGCTAGAGTAACCGCCCAGTTCCAAATATAGAGATTGCCACGCTCAATGGTTCCGCCTAGGGTAGAGAGTGTGGTGGCATTCCTATAGCTAGCCCAACCTCCCAGAACAAAGTGATCGCTCAACTGCCAAGATAGTTCTACACCATAGGAATTACTGGAAGTAGGAACCGCTCCTACACCAAACTGCTCATCCGTAAACGAGCGGAAGTTAGAAAGATCACTCCCAGTGCCAGTGTCCTGTTGACTATAGGAGTGAACGTAGGTTAAGCCCAGGTTAAAGGAGTCGCTCGGTGTAAATACTAGTTGAGCTAAAGCACTATAGGGACCATTAAACAAACCATTTCCAGGTGATGGCTCATTCGCCTCACTCGTCACGTATCCTAGACTCAACTCCAAGTTGTCTCCCAATTCGTTTCTGAGGGCAATCCCGGTATCTCCCACCCCGTAATAAATCGAGTTGCGAGTTCCAAACACCGAAACAGCACCACTGCCACCGTCTCCGTCTAAGAAATTGACAGTATCAGCAAAATCATCGGCAGCGCCCCCATTGGCAAGCAGCCAAACTTCACTGCTGTCAGTAATAGGGAAGCTATACAACAGAACTTCAAGACCAATATCATTACCTTCGCCTTGTGCAAAAGTAACCTGACCCTCTGCAAAAGCAATTTCACCCTGAGGAGTGCCAGTAACTCCACCAAATTGAGGAAAGTTACCAGCCGAGAGTCGCGTAAACAGCAAATCTTCACCAGTGAAGCTTGTTTCTAACTCTAGGCGCGTTCGGTGTCCCAAAACTGGCACTTCATCGAGTTCCTCACCCTCATCAACATCTTCTCCTGCCAGGACACTTCCCAATCCAAAAACAACTTCCCCAATGAGCTGGGTTGTAGTGGAAAACTGATTTTCCTCTAAGACAGAGGCGCGCTCTTCGAGATTATCCACTTGCGTGCCCAGGGTGGCCAGTTCCGCTTGGAATTCCTGAACTAGCCTCTCCAAGGTTTCCAAGTCCTCGGGGGCAACCTGCTGCTGTTTTCCTTCTTCCTCGTCGGCACTGGCAGCAATCAGACCCTCTATCTCCTGCAAGCAAGCATTCAAACCAGCGGCAAATTCATATCGAGTTATTGCTCGGTTGCCTCGGAAAGTACCATTGGGGTAGCCTTCAATACAGCCGTAGCGTTCGACGAGATTGCGTAGCGCCTCGTAAGCCCAGTCACTAGGGGAAACGTCCCGCAGTTGAGAGGCACTGTTAACTTGCCCGATGTCGTTATTGCTATAGCGGCGTATTTTTTCTAAGACATTAGCCTTTTCCTTTCTGCCTTCTGCAAGAGTTTCCGGGGTTGTCTCGGTGGCGATCGCACTACCCGAAACGATATACGTCACTCCCACAAATACTGGGCTGAAAAGCAGAGTATTCCAGAATATTTTTCCTATCATTATGTAGCTCACACCCGTTCAACACTTTCGCAAAACGTAGGATTGCTCAATTCTGATTCATTCAGACGTAGTTGCAATTACTACAGCAAACCAGTTTTCTCAGAACTAGACAATCCTCTCCTAGGGCATGCAGTGAGGGCTTTTCATTTCGGTAGGTACACTAGCCGTTGCTGGTAGATGCATTAGGGAATAAGTAACATTACTTCATCCCTACATCCCCCTAAAGGGGAAATTAAGTGTTGCGGTAAATGTCGCTTCAAACTTGCCAAGCCCCGTTAATTTTGTTAGCTTAGTAAAGCACAAAAATTAAAAGAGCGCTGAAACGCGCAGTTGCCGGGATAGCTCAGTCGGTAGAGCAGTGGACTGAAAATCCTCGTGTCGGCGGTTCAAATCCGCCTCCTGGCATTTTCAATGCGGCTTAATCTCATCTTGTGTGGCAGTGTTTCAGTATGTTTAGAAACTGAATAAAACTGTCTTGCCTCTGCCCAATCGGTGTCACCTTGAGTGGTATACTAGCCTGCATAAATAAATTGAGCGCCTGCGAAAGTTTTCCCGGAGATGGAGCTAGTTGCTCAGTGGGAAACTAGGCGAGGAAGGAAGGAAGTTTGATTGAGACACTGGCAAGATTGGGCTACGCCGCGAATGGAGTAGTTTATGTGGTAATTGGCGTGCTAGCAGTACAGGCAGCGTTTGGTTCGGGAGGGAAAACCACTGGTAGCAGTGGGGCTATCCAGACAATAGCAGGGCAGCCATTCGGAAAGTTTTTATTAGCTTTACTCTCGATTGGTCTGATCGGGTACATCATTTGGTGCTTTGTACAGGCAATAATGGAACCCGGAAATAGAGGCACAGATGTCAAGGGAATTTTATCCCGCCTGGGCTATACAGCCAGCGGCTTAATTTATGTTGGTTTAGCGGTTACTGCCGTTCGACTGGCAATGGGTTCTGGCAGTGGTGGTGGCGGTGGCCGTACCCAACAGAAGACGGCAAGCTTACTTCAACAGCCCTTTGGTCCTTGGTTAGTCGGAATCATAGGGGCACTCATTATTGTCGTCGCCATCTATCAGCTTTATAAATCCTACAGTATGAAATTCCTTGAAGAACTCAATTTGGATAGGATGAGCCTCAAGCAACAACCAGGGCAATTCGCATCTGCCGATTTGGTTGAGCAGCAAGGGCTGTGGTTTTGGCAATCATTGGCTTTTTCTTGATTCAGGCGGCTCGCCAGTCCAATCCTCAGCAAGCACGAGGACTAGATGGAGCATTACAACCCCTCGCACAGCAGCCTTACGGTAAGTTTCTTCTCGCGTTAGTGGCACTTGGTTTAGTAGCTTTTGCAATTTATATGTTGTTACTGGCGAAATATGCTCGAATTCAGACACTTTGAAAAAGAAGGCAAAAGGAAAAGGGCAAAAGGCAAAAGTAAGAAAAACAAGAAAAGAAAGTATGCTTGCCTTTGTAAAGGCATGATTTTTTTTACCTACGCGTGTGCCGTTGACAGACTTTCCTCGTTTACAATTTGTAATAGGAAGTTAATTCAACTGTCGCCTTATGCAGTTAACCTATTTTGGAGCCAATAGCTGGCTGCTCGAACTCGGAAGGCAACGGATACTGGTAGACCCCTGGTTAGTGGGTTCGTTAGTTTTTGGCAATCTTCAGTGGTTTTTCAAAGGGGAGCGCCGTCAGCCCATCGGTTTAGGTTCCTTCCCTGACAACATTGACCTCATTCTGCTTTCTCAAGGGTTGGAAGACCATGCCCACCAACCCACCCTGAAGCAACTCGACAAAACCATTCCCGTGGTGGGCTCTGCTAATGCTGCCCAAGTGGCAGAAGAGTTGGGCTACACTCAAGTAACGAAGTTAACTCCTGGTCAAACTTTTACCCTTGCCAACCAAGTCGAAATCCGTGCCTTGCCAGGAGCGCCGATTGGATTGCAAAAAGAAAATGCCTATCTTCTCAAAGAATGGGAGAGCAAGGCGACGCTCTACTACGAACCCCACGGGTTTCCCCCCTCAGAGATTAAAAATTACGCTCCCGTAGATGTGGTGATTAATCCGGTGGTGAATCTGGAACTACCAGTGGCGGGAGCAATTATCAAAGGCAAAGCGAGTGCCTTACAGCTCGCCCAGTCGCTAAAACCGCAAGTGATGCTTCCTACGGCAGCAGGTGGGGATGTGGAATACGAGGGATTGGTGATGTCTCTACTACGCACAGAGGGTAGCGCAGCGGAATTGCGATCGCAACTGAGCAAGCACAACCTTTCTACCCAACTAATCGAGCCTCAGCCAGGAGAACCGATTTCACTTCCCCTAGGTAGTCGCGTTGCTTAACCCCATAAAACCCATAGAAAAGCGCCAGTTCCTAACAAACAGAGCATACCCGCTCCCCCTGCCAAAGGTTGACCTCCCCAACCCGTAATCCAGGTTGCTCCCTTGCCTGTATAGGAAATTAATCCAGTTGTGTCTAGGCAAGATATACCCCAAACCCAGCCTGCGTGGAGTCCCCAGGCTAAACCTAAACTGCCATCATCGACCCACCGTGCCAAAACCAGCACCACTCCCATCAAAAACAGTCCTGGCAGTTGAGGAACAACCTCTTTTTGCTCCCAAACCAGATGTAGAAGGGCAAAGATAGCACTAGAAATTGCCGTTGCTAACCAGATGGAATAGTCTTGGCTGAGTTCGTTGAGTAAAAAACCACGAAAAATTAATTCTTCGGTAATTCCAATCCAAAGCCCTAACCCCAGTAGGGGCAGCCAAACTGACGCTAGAGGCTGCTGATTGTTGGGGTTCCACTCAATCCAGCCCAGTAACCACTCCACAGCAAACACGCATGCTATCCCGAAAACACTTAAGCCCCATCCCAGTGCTAAAGATATTAAAATAGACGGTTGCCAACTTAAGCCATAATCGGAAAAAGAGGTTCCCTCTACCCAGCTAGCTCCCCCAACAATAAGAGGAGCAACTAGGTAAAGGGAAGAAATTATGGGCAGTTTTTGTTTGACTGTTAAGGGATTTGCCACCCGCCCATTAAGCAGGATTGTTAAGGGGATTGCCACAGGCAACCAAAAAATTGTCCAGGCAGCAAAAAAAGCGATTACTTTTACAATCGCAGCAGGTGGTGGATTAAAAATCGCCATCAACAATTGAAGCTGCTGCCTTCAAGGAAGCATCAATAGAGCAGAGCAACAAAAAGACTGTTTCCATCTTTTAAGCTTCCTGCCCATTCTCCTCCTCCTCCTCATCTAACTGTTTAAGGTGAATGTGCTTATAGCCCAACTTGATTTCAAATTCATCGCCAGGCTCTAATCCCATTGCCTCTGTGTAAGTAGAACCAATAACAATTTGACCGTTTCTGTGAACGCTTACCCGATAGGTCGGTTCCCGACCTCGTCCGTCTCTGCTTCCCTCTGGGTCTAGGGGAATGCCTTTGGCAGCAAGGACGGCATTATAAAAATCCGTTAAATTAACGCGAGTCTGATTGTTTTTGGTGGTCGCGTAATACCCACATTGCATCGCTGTTTCGCGCCGGGGTAGGTGGGATAGCTCTTTTACTTTTTGAAGCAGCGCTTTTCCGGTTAAGGGAGCAGTTTGGGTTTCACTCATATTTTACAGAAATATCTTGCAATTGTTCTTGATTGTGGAAGCAGTTTTTTGCTTCTTGTTTGTTCTGTTAACAATATATCGTTAAATACCGCTTAGTTAACAGTATTTTTTCGGTGAAATTTGTGAAATTCAAACCTAAGCTGACCAGGATAAGTTAATCTCTTCGTTGTTAATCTGTACTTAGCGACTTGGCTTTTTTTAGACCGACAAGACAAGCTGGTAAGATTCGGCAGTGACATCTAATTGTCTTAGACTGGTAAGGGCGAGGGAAATTTAGACCACTTCACTCTGTCTGGGTGGAGTGATTGGCAGCTCTATCTAAGTTGGAAATGACAGCTCGTATAACATGCAAGTCCTTTTTAAAGTAATCCGACAGAAGCAGAATACAGCCCCTAGCGTTCAGACTTATCCCTTGGATGTTGATCCTGAGAATACAGTTCTCCAAGGTTTGAATCGGATTAAGTGGGAACTAGATGGGAGCCTTGCTTTTCGCAAGAATTGCCGCAATACAATTTGTGGTAGCTGCGCGATGAGAATTAATGGTCGTTCGGCTTTGGCTTGTAAGGAAAAAGTCAAGAATGAACTGATGAACGAGCTGGCAATATCGGCGGCGAAACTTCCAGAAATCACCGTTGCTCCCATGGGAAATATGCCTGTAATCAAGGATTTAGTGGTTGATATGAGCCGTTTCTGGGAACACCTAGAAGCAGTAGAACCCTACGTCAGCACCCAGGCTCGCGCAGTCCCAGAGCGGGAATTTTTACAGACCCCCGAGCAGCGATCGCGCCTCAACCAAAGTGGTAATTGTATCATGTGCGGCGCTTGTTATTCTGAATGCAATGCCCGCGAGGTAAATCCCGATTTTGTTGGTCCTCACGCCCTTGCCAAGGCACAGCGGATGGTGGAAGACTCCAGGGATACTGATACCGAAGCCCGCCTGGAAGAGTATAACAAAGGAACTCAGGGGGTTTGGGGATGTACCCGTTGCTATCTTTGCAATGCCGTCTGTCCAATGGGCGTTGAGCCCATGGATAGAATTGGCGAGGTTAAACAGCAAATTTTAGAGCGAAAAGATGCCCAGGATAGTCGCCCTGTTCGCCATCGGAAAGTGTTTATAGACTTAGTTAAACAGGGAGGTTGGCTCGATGAGCGCAAGTTTGCTCTTTTGGTAGTCAGCAACACGCTTCGAGACTTACGCGGTTTAGTTAGTCTTGCTCCGCTGGGATTGAGGATGTTAGCGAGCGGGAAATTTCCCCTACGCTTTGAGCCTTCCCAGGGAACGAAAGAAGTGCGATCGCTGATTGAAGCAGTGCAACGCCAAAACTCCCAAACCTCTGACAAATAATTTTAGATTTGGGATTGCGGATTTTATTTGGGGCTTATGCCTATTCCCTAATCCAGAATCGATTGACTCCCCATCCCATCTGATGCGGAGTAAGCAGAGAGTATAAATGGAGAACACAAAAAGTCATGAATTCCGAAGAACAAGTAGCTTCCGAGGATCAATCTTTGATTCCCCAAATCGAAGAACCTGCTTTCGGATGGACACCTTATGCGGAACGCATCAACGGGCGCTTTGCCATGATTGGTTTTGTCGCTTTGTTATCAATTGAGCTAATCACTGGTGTCGACTTTTTTACCTGGCTAGGAGTGCGCTAGTAGGAATTTCCACCCACGTGTTCGTAGCTCCAGGGCATATAGCAGCGGAAATAATTGCTCCACAAATCTCAATACTCGGAATCCCCTAAATCATCGCTGGCGTCATCGTAATAGGCATTACCTACGGGTTGATAATCGACATAATCCCCAGTAGCTCTCCTAGATTCCCTTCTTGGGGATGCCATTCTCTCATCCGAGGGACGCGGACGTGAGCGTTTTGGTCTTGGGGGAGCATCAGAGGTATAACTTTCTGGACGAGAGCGGCGAGGAGAACGAGAACGCCTGGAAGGATAGGGACGCTCCTCAAAATCATCCCGAGACTCTCTTTCATTTTCATACCATTCACTTGAAGAGGGGCGGGGACGACGCTTACGAGGCTGTTCTCCGGAATCATATCGCTCAGAACGGCTTCGAGTCGGCATACGGCGCGTTTCCGTATCATATTCGTACCCTTCTGTGCGTTTGGAACGAGAGTCTCGCGTTCCTCGCAGCCTTGGGCTAATCTCTTCCTCTTCTTCCTCAGGTTCGAGTTCATCCAATTCCGCCCGATACACCTTGCTAGTAGGACGTTCGTCATCCACGATGGGGGTGTCACGTTTGGCTTGTTCAGTAGCAACACCACGCAAGCGAATGGTTTCCACAGCAAAAGCAACCGATACGGCAGTCAGCAGAAACTGACCAAATTGCAGAATGGGGTCAAGCCGCCATCCCTGAAACAGAAGGATGAAGCCGCAGAGTAGCCCCACTGCGGCAAAAAAGATGTCTTGGTCTCTCGATAACTCGGGACGCATCGAGCGCATGAAGTAGAGCGAAGCTCCTGCTACTGCCAAAAAAATGCCCAGAACACTGGCTGAGTTCAGCCCAAAATTTACCATTGCTACTCTCCTTAGTCAGTTCTATGGTAGCGAGTTTAGTTGTAGTATGCCGCCGTTAGATCAATTTTTTTAAACCACTCTGATGATGAGATAGTAACCTATGCTGACCTAGGAGCGCTAGGAGATGCTGTAATTAATATCGTTACGAAACTATTCTGAGTTTGTTAAGAGAGCTTATTCCTTACTAGAGAAGCCATCACTCCTTATGGGAGTTGGCTGAATTCCTACCTAGCCAAGGGTAAACCGCTACCAGTTTATCGCAGTTCAATTAGCTCACCAGCCGCTCGCAACCACGCCATTCTTACCCAAATTTTACTAGACCTCAGTTTCCCCATGAGCGAGAAACTGAGGTTGTTATCTCAAACAGGCATTAAGAACGCGTGACTTTATCTTTTTGGCTGATAAAGATTAGTCCTACCACAACTGGGACAACGACAACCACTACACCAGCCAAAAGACTGTAGAAAAAATTCACTAAAGACGGAGTCATAGACATTTAACCCTTCTCGAGTTATGCGCTTACTCTTTCTAATTTTAAAAGATGTGGGAACGTGAGAAAGATTCCGGCACAGAAGTTGGTTTGATTTCTCCCTAATCCCATCTTGCACGCAAAACTAAAGCATATTACCTACTCGTGTGATAGAGAACAGCAGCAGCAGCAGCAGCAGCAGCAGCAGCAGCAGGCAACAGCGAGCTGCAGATTACTCCGCCGAAGCTGCGACCGTTGGTTAAAATAGAGCCAGGCAATGAAACTGACTGTTTGGTTGTCAATAAAGCGCGTCGGTAGCTCCCTCAGCGATGGAAAACCCTTAAGTTATAGTTGAGCGCGACATTTTTTTTACTTATGAGTGCCGCTAACCTAGCAATTTTGCTTTTAAGTATCTTCTTGGGAGTGATGACCTTCCTGTTTATCTTTCGGATTGTCTTAACGTGGTATCCCAAGCTAGATTTGAATCGCCTCCCCTTTAATTTAATCGCGTGGCCCACAGAACCCTTTCTTGTGCCCTTGCGTAAAATCGTACCGCCCATTGGCGGAGTGGACATTACTCCCATTATCTGGGTAGGGATTTTTACGCTACTACGGGAACTCCTCTTGGGGCAGCAGGGATTACTTAAGATGGCGCTTCAGATGTAATAGGTTCGGGTTACAGGTTAAAGGTTACAGGTTATGAGCAACCTTCAACATGCAACTTTTAACCTTCAACGTTGCATGAGATGCTGTTCTACGAAATTAGTATAGACCTCGCCTGCTAAAAAGGCTGGGGTCTCCAGAATATTTTGATGAAAGCCAATTGTAGTGTGTACTCCTGTAATCGCACACTGTCGTAAGGCTCGTCTCATTCGCATAATCGCTGCTTCGCGTTCTGGTCCCCAGACGATTAATTTGCCAATCAGAGAGTCGTAATAGGGCGGAATTTCGTAATCAGTGTAGACATGGGAATCCATGCGTACTCCCGGACCGCCTGGGGGTAGGTAGCCGCTGATTTGTCCTGGATGGGGGCGAAAATCGTGGTCAGGGTCTTCGGCATTAATGCGACACTCAATCGCGTGACCTCTAAAGTCCACCTGCTCTTGCGTAAGCTGGAGTTTTTCTCCCTGGGCAATGCGAATTTGCTCCGCAATCAGGTCAATTCCGGTAATCATCTCGGTGATAGGGTGCTCCACTTGAATGCGGGTATTCATCTCCATAAAGTAGAAATTCCCGGAATCGTCAACGAGAAACTCCACCGTTCCCGCACCAACGTAGTTAATGGAGCGAGCCGCCCGAACCGCCGCAGCGCCCATTTTTTCCCGCAATAGGGGATCAAGAACTGGACTAGGGGCTTCTTCAAGTAATTTTTGATGACGCCGCTGGATGGAGCAATCTCGTTCCCCCAAATGAATCGCGTTGCCGAAGCTGTCGGCTAAGATTTGAAATTCGATGTGGCGGGGACGCTCGACAAATTTTTCGAGATATACCCCCGCATTTCCAAAAGCCGCCTCCGATTCTCCTTGGGCAGCCTGGAACAACTTGCTCAACTCCTCGTCCTGGCGTACTAGGCGCATCCCACGACCACCACCACCCGCAGTCGCTTTGAGCATGACCGGATAGCCCATATCGGCAGCAGTTGCTCGTGCTTCTCGCTCATTCTCTAGCAGCCCTTCACTCCCTGGTACAATTGGGACTCCCGCCTTTTGAATCGTTTCTCTAGCAGTGGATTTATCTCCCATGGTTCGGATTGCTTCGGGAGAAGGACCAATGAAGGTAATGCGATGGTCAGCGCAAATTTCGGCAAAGCGGGCATTTTCCGCTAGAAATCCATAGCCGGGATGAATGGCTGTGACGTTGCGGGTGAGAGCAGCAGCCATGAGATTGGGAATATTTAAATAACTCTTGCTAGTGGGGGAAGGTCCAATGCATACGCTTTCGTCGGCGAGCTGAACGTGGAGGGCATTGCGGTCAATGGTGGAGTGAACTGCAACCGTGGCAATCCCCATTTCCTCGCAGCCGTGCAGAATCCGCAGGGCAATCTCCCCTCGGTTAGCAATTAAAATTTTTGAAAATTGCATTTTGAGCGTATATAAGTCGATATTCAGTAGGATAGTTTTTTCTAGACTCCAGGAAAATTGCCCTAGCAAGCAGAGTTATGGCTAGAGCAGGAATGGATAGATTCTGCATCCATGCTTTCCTCGCCTATACCCAGCTAACCTGATGGTACAGCACATCTTAAAGTGAAAAGCCAAAATAGCAAAAGTTAAAACGATTCCAAGCCTTGATTTGATGCGAAACTAGTGAGCGATCGCATATGACTCATGACGAATGGTGGCGTAGCAACACCTATAGTAGTCCTAAATGAGATTAGAGAAAGCATGAGAGGTACTCCAATCAGGAACTGTAAACAATCGGTACTCAATAAACAGTTCCAATAGTTTCTTGG
>PXPT01000139.1 GCA_003021505.1 Cyanobacteria bacterium QS_4_48_99
TTTAACTACCTATGAAGCTTTCTCTAATCTCGTTTAGGATTGCTATAGTTGACTTATCCCTTCTAAATTGGTTGACTTCCTGTTCTAACCACAAATATTATGGCGACAATTAATTAATATAAAATAATTGTTCTAAAATTATTTTTGAAAAGCTATTTTTACCGACCAATGCGGATGACCGAAAAGTGAGAAATAAGCAGTGACACTAGTCCGATTGAATGCTATAATTATAGGCTGAGGCGGGCACACAGGGAGGTGGAAAAAATTTTTATGGGTAGTTATAGCGGTTTGCGTTTTGCCGCAGGGACGTCTCTGATGCAGAAGACAAGGAGAAAATAATTCAGAATGCGAGAATTTAGTTGTCTTTCCCTTGCCACAAGTCTGCTTGTTTAAAACCGAGCAGTATAGCTCGCCCAGATGAAACTGCTGTAATCTAAACTCAGCGATAAACACATAAAAATTGTCCAGTCAGAGCATTTAACCCTAACTGGACAAACTGTAATGCCGGAATCTGGCTTTTGGAAAGACTCTAACCCCTACCGATTGCGCTTCTTTTTGCGCTTTTTGAACCATGACATGAATGGCTTTTTCCGCGTCCGCTCGCTCCCTGATTTAGCTCGTCGTGCCCAGGGAGTCAGACGCCAGATATAAACAAACAAAGCTCCCGAAATCAGGGCTCCTATATTCCATTTGAATGAATTTTCTAGCAGGGAACGGCGCTGCTGTGCCTTAGTTTGCTCATATTGGCTCCGCGCTGCCTGCTTAGCTTCCTCGATTTGGGAGAAAAGTTGGTTTTCGGAGACACCCCGACGCTGAAGGAAATTATTGAGCTGCTGAGGTGTCGCCTGGTTAAGCTGCTCCTCTAGCTGTTCAACGCGAGAAACCTGTTGGTTATATTGAGCACTTAATTGGGAGGTATTTTGGTTATTAATCCGTACTGTGTCGCTAATCCCCAGGGGGACTAATAACAGCAAAAATATTCCGAAGATTAAAGAAAGCCAAGATAAAAATTTCACAATGAATTGCTCAAATTTCCCTCGAAAAGCAGTTTCTCCATAAAAAATCAGCACCAATCCCAACAAAGGAACAGGTATACGCTCGACAATCGATCCTATGGTTTGAAATTCCCATTTAGGGTTTGTTAATTGTGGTGGGATAAGAATCTCAATCAGGTCAAGTAACGCTAAAACTAGTAGACCGTAGCCAGCCCAGCGAAAGAGGGCAGCAGACCACGGTCGATTGAGCTGAGAAGGTGTGGATTGGTCGCTCGATGATTGAGTCATGGCAGTGGATACTTTTTGTGAACTGGACTTTAGGTTTCCCGAAAGCGAGGATACCACCACTGATACCATTTAAACCAGGCATTTTCGAGGATTTGGTAAGCCTCTTTCGGGGAAACATCTTCTAAAGGAATGGATAAATGTGTCCAGAGGCAGCGCTCATCTTTCAACGTTTCCTGACCGAACAACCAGGGGACTAGACGAGTTGGCTGCAAGTCGTAGGTATATCGGTTTTTTATGAACTGTTCATAGTTAATTGTGCTACCGCCACGAGGATTGATACAAGATCTTAAATTAGCCTGCTGCTGCTCAATATAGAGACCGTAGAAACCGACTTTCTCTTGCTGACGAACCACCTCAACCTTCTCGGGAGAGGAAGGAGTGGACTCGTTATACTTTCTGAATCGCATCTGATTGGGAAATGCCTTAGCCACATAGCGCATCTCGATTTCCATCGGGAGGGTATTCCGGGTGTATTGATAATTCCTTCCAGGAGGATCTTTAAGGGAACGAGTTTCCACAAGCTGCCATCCTGGTAACGGGACTTTTGAGGGGAACGAAAAGGAGCTAGCCTTTTTATCTGTGCTGATGGTGGGAGCCAGGATTGATTGTCCTAGAGCAAAGACGACGCCACCAAAGGTAATAGCCAGCATCGGGATTCGGAGGGGTTTCGAGAGAATCATAGCCTTTACAATTTCTCAGCGTCCTGATTTTCACCGTCTGCTTGTTGCAGCAAGCCAAAATAGAGTAAGCCAAAAAGCAGTACTGAAATCACCGAAAAAATGAGAGAGCCCTCACCCTCATGCCAAAAGTGAAATGCTCCTTCATTTTGAGAAACGGCGAGAAGAGCCATCAGAACCACCCGAAACGTATTAACCACAAAGGCCAGAAGGAAGGCAAGGATGGGGATAAAGATTCTTTTCACCCCATTGGTGGGAAACATTACTAAAACCAGAACTGCTATGCTGAATAGCTGGAAAGCTGATTGAACGCCAGAACAGGCAGTATCAACTTCAACTGCTCCAGTGGGCATATAAAGAAAGCGCCCTTCGCGCGAGATATCAAATCCTGTGTACCAAAGGAGAAAGGTGGAAAACTGGGCAGTCCATAGAGCAATCTTAGTCTCAATCAGCGGCGCGAGTAAGACTTTGGGAATACCGAGAGCAAACAAAATGGTTAATTCCCGCCAATATTGCTTTAATCCTACTATGCCGGAGGCTAGCAGAGCCAGACCTAGGGCTGAGATGAAAGGTGAAGCATTCAGGAAGTTAATACTGGGAAGCGAGACGCTTCTGATTGCAACGATCGCAATGAGTAGAATGCCCGCTAAACTAGAAAATAAGCCACTTTGGAAATTTAGGCTGTCGCGTTTTTCCCACACTAGCCATCCTGCTGCGAGCCAAAACAGGAAACTGCTGCTAAGTAAATTCGAGTCGTCAGCTCTCCAAGTGAGAGTGAGGTGAATGGCAATTAAGCCGGCTGCTATGCCCAACAGCCAGAATCGAGAATCGATTAACGACTTGAGTTGGGTAGAGTGGGTAGCTTTCGTTACTTTCATAACTTTCCCGGGGTGATCGGGCTGTGGCGATCAAAACTTAACTTTCTAGTTAGTTTCATTCTAAAGTTTTGGCTCGATTTTATATAGAAATGCATAAAAAAGGGGGATTGGGGATAGGAATCTTCCTAGCCCTTCGCCCCCTTTTTACTTCTTTTAGGGAAGATGAACCGAAGCAGAAACGCCCTGCTGCTTGAGTTGCGCGACTAACCTGTTCGCATCGGATTCGGTGTAGAAAGCTCCCATTTGGATCTGCACTCCTGGGGAGAAGTTGCGCAGATAAGCATCGGGCACAATTGCCTGTGCCTGTTCTAGGGAGCGATCGCTTGTGTAGTCAGCGACTACATAGTAGAAATCACTACGTTTCGGTGCTGGCGCTGCATTTGCAAGCGTGGCACTGTTAGAAGTTGTCTCTGTCGTAGTCTCCTTAGGTGAAGAAGAGGCTGTCTCTGTCGTAGTCTCCTTAGGTGAAGAAGAGGCTGTCTCTGTCGTAGTCTCCTTAGGTGAAGAAGGAGAGGAACTGGCGGACTGGGGACTAGAAGAATTCAACTCCGAATTCGCCGATTCCTTAGTTGCGGGAGAAGATGAGGCTTCTGTCAAACCTCCATCAGCAGTCGAAGACTTCGACTGAAGCGACCAATCCCAACGACTTAATTTCTCCGAGTCGATTAGTGTCGAGCCTAGCACGGGTGTCGCAACCAGCAAAGCTACAATTGAGCTAGCTCTTAGGGAAGTAAGCAGATGGTTTGCCCGCTTCGCCTTTGCTTTGGGAGCCGATTCTTCCTGAGCGAAGTTAGGCTGTAGCACGCCAGAAGCTCCTAGATGCCCTTCCGGTATCGCCATACTACTTGCAGAACCACTCCCATTCTCTACCGGAGCTGGTTGAGAAGTGGCGTTGCCAGAAAGGGGAGACTCCGATGAGAAAGCCATTTTTCCCGATGAGGGAGCATCTGGCTCACTTGACCCTTGAGAGGAGGTAGCACTGGCTTGATACTGCGACTTGAGAGGTTGAGCTGGCTGCTTAACCTCTTCTTCCTCGCGCTTGGGAGCGCTTGAACCATTGTTACCCTGCCCGTTGCCTGGGTCACGAGGCTCGTCTTCGTCGTCTCCGCCATAGTATCTGTCGTAGTAATCAGAGTAACGAGAGGAGGAATCCTTAGCGCCATTGGCGATTGTTCCTAATACAGGAGTTCCAGAAAGCTCGAACTCATTCAGTGCTTGCTCTAGCTCGGAACGTTTGAGCTTACCTAAACCAGCAACTAACGCGACACCATTGGTTTGGGATGCTATCAGGCGAGTATCTGCGAACCCTAGACAGGGCGGCGAGTCATAGATGACGAGATCGTACTCTGCTTGCACTTTCTGCATAATGTCCTGCATCTTATGGGATGCTAGGAGCCTGACCGGATCTGGTGGAATTGACCCAGCAGTCAGCACAAATAGGTTGTCATCCAGTGGCGATCGCTGAACAAAATTATTGTAGTCTTGACCTGAAGAAATTAGATCCGCCAAGCCGTAAGTGTTCATTACTCCCACTCGATTATGCAAACGGGGACGACGTAGCTCTGCATCCACTA
This sequence comes from Cyanobacteria bacterium QS_4_48_99, assembly GCA_003021505.1. Classification (GTDB taxonomy): domain Bacteria; phylum Cyanobacteriota; class Cyanobacteriia; order Cyanobacteriales; family Rubidibacteraceae; genus QS-4-48-99. The sequence continues at coordinate 4,413 of PXPT01000139.1, forward strand.
GTAGCACCCGCTGCCCCATAGTGGCTGCCGCATGTGCTAGGTGGGCAGCGACAGTGGATTTACCCTCTGCGGGCACAGCTGAAGTGATGACAAAAGAGCTAATGGGATAATCAGAACCAAGCAGACGAACGCTAGTACACAGAGAGCGGAAGGCTTCAAAGAATGGAAGTGCTTTATAGGGTTGAAGCTGATGACCGTTGTTCTGCTGAAGCTCACCCTGCCCATCATTGTCTGCTTGCGTGAGGTCAGCCGAGTTGATAGCGGGAGAAGATTCTCCCAATTCTTCCTCTAAAGGAATCGTTCCCAGTAGTGGCAGCTTCGTCAACTCTTTAACTTCCCTAGAGGTGTAGACAACGTTACTGAGCTTGTCTACCAGCAGAGCTGCGCCTCCACCAAGCAGCAGACCTAAAATCGTTCCTAGTGCCAAGGTTTGCGGGACATTACCTGCGGCAGGTTCAGGCTGGGTCGTAGGAACCAGTAAACTCCAGGGTTGTTCTCCTTGAGCCGCGTCAATTCGCAGAGCCGACCTCTTGGTGAGAAATTGATTTAGGTTCTCTGTGGCAATCTGTAACTCCCTTTGAATATTAGTATATTCGCGGAGAGTTCCTGACATTTGATTGATTTGCTGATTTAAGCTGTTTATATTCTGATTCAGGATTTGGCGGCGCTCTTGCAGCAACTCGATGCGGTTAGCTGCCTCTCGCCTGACCTGCTTCCCTTCCTGGCGTAGCAAGGGGAGTAGGTTCTGTCGCTGCTGGCGTAAGTTCTGTAGTTCTGGACTTGCTCCACCAAGGAGGGCTGACTTTTGGGCTATCTGAGCGTCTATCTCTTGGAGCCTAGTCAGTAGATTTTGGTAGCTGCTATTATCGCTTAGCGCCGAAGAGGCTGCCGCGCCGACTGGCTGTTGACTTAGTTCTTGTTGCAGGTTGTTATGGAGAGCGCGAGCTTCTTCGAGTTGAATCTCATTTTCTTGTCGCTGCTGTTTTAAGCTATTCAGCCGCTCTGAGAGTTGGTCGCTTCTGGTGGCTGGATTGAGTAAGTTATTTTGCTGGCGAAGCTCTTGCAGTTGCTCTTGCTTAGTATTAACCTGTGAGCGAAGTTCTGGGAGTTGTTCGTTGACAAACTCAATTCCCTGGCGGACTTGTGATCTATATTGCTCCTGACTATAGTTGAGATAAGCTTCTGAGATTGAGTTTAAGACATCCCGCACTTGCGTCGGGTCATCATTGTGGTAAGTAACTTCGATAATCTTGCCTTCAACCTCTTCCCTGCTGTCTAAGTTGCTTTTGACTTGGAGGTTGCGGATAAGTGAGTTGTAAGTAAGGTTGGGGTACTGACTCCGAAGTTTTTCGACCACAGGCATCAGCACTTTGGGGCTTCGCAAGACTTGAATGAATGTCTCGTCTACTGTCGCCACTTTCTGTTGCCGCTCACTTAGGGAGCCAGGAACTGAGGAAGTCACTTCTGTAGAAACCGTTACAGGCTGCGTTAAGATTTCAAACTTAGCCTGATACTCGCTCTCACTCATGAGAACTTTCACCACAGTGCCAGAAACTACCACAGCGGTTACACCAGCAACTAGCAGTGCGTGACGCCGCAGAGAGCCTATAACTTGATTGAGGTTCAATCCCCCCTCATCAATTTCAAAAGACTGGTTGTCTGCCTTGCCTTGCGGCAGTGATTGAGAATTTTGTCCGGTGTTCATTTGGTTTTACTCCTCGTTGTTTGGATAGTGTTTTGCCAGCAAACCTTGTTAATTAAGCTAGTCTCTAAAAATATCGACGAAATTGAAAATCGAGAAAAACCGACTCAGGGGTTCGAGTGCCGTTCCTAACGTATCTGAGATGCCAGCTAACGTGTCGCGGCCCACGATGATGACATCGTTGTTGCGCAGTGGGGGATTGGTTTGCTCATTGATTCCTCTAGCGTAATTAAGTGGGTATTGCCTTTGAGAAATTGTGCCGTTGCGATTGAGGCGAACTAGGGTGACAGTTTCCTCATGAGCTCGTTGTTGGTCAACTCCTCCAGCAGCCAGCAAAGCCTTATTGAGGGGCGTGTTAGGTTTAACCTCTACAGGACCAGGGTTGTTAACCTCTCCCACGACGCTAACCTGAATTGTATTGGGGGCAAAATTCGCATTAGCGAGTGTAGTCAATTCTGTGGGAGTAACTTCTTGTGCATTGGGGACAAAGATTTTATCTCCTTCCTGAAGAACCACATCTTGACTCGTATCGCCTTGCCGTAAGAGTTTAAAAAGATCTACTCTGATGGTTTGGAAGGAGCCGTTTCTGGTGGGCCGGCGAACCAGAACTTCGCGCACGTTGGCTGTGGGTCTAATGCCACCAGCTACTTGAATCGCCCTAGTGACAGTGGGTGGGACACGATCACGACTACCGCCAGTTCCGCCAGTCCGCCCAGCCTGACCCGTTCTTGTCTCTCCACTCACCGCATGGCTACCAGGTCGGAAAACTTCGCCAGCAACGGCAACGTTAACCGACTCAGCTTCATCGGCATAAAAGCTAGCATCGGCTATTTGCGAAGTTACTGCCGGGTTGATGCTCTCAGCAGCCGGGATAACAATGGTGTCGCCATCGCGGAGCTTGATGTTGTTACCGGTAGCGCCAGTCTGAAGCAGTTGCTTAAGATCGATACTAACTACTTCACCGGAACCTGATCTTGGGGAACGACGCACCCGCGCGTCACGCAAGTCCGCAGATAGCCTTACTCCTCCAGCAACCTCTAGTGCCTGGGTGACAGTGGGCAAGCCACCAGTTTCTTGGAGATTCAGAGTGTAGGACCCAGGACGCGCCACTTCGCCGGCTATCTCAATGTTCAAGGGACGCGCTTGCAGCAACTTAACCGATACAGTGGGGTTTCTGATAATTTGAGCAGATTGATATTTAGCAGCAATGGCGTTGGAAGCTTCCTCTAGGGTCATTCCTTCCACTGATACATCCCCAGCTACAGGGAGGTTCAGCGTGCCATTGGCTAAAACTTGAAACTCCCCGCTATATTGGGGCAAATTAAATACCGTTACGGCGACTTGGTCGCCCCCTCCTAAGGTATAGGGCGCTTCTTGCCTTGCCTGAGCTACATTTCCGCCCGAGGCATCTGTGGGCTGAGACTCTTCTATATTCGGCAACTGAGCCATGCCCGCAGAAGGGTAAATAACGCTGATTAAAGTCAACAGCGTGAACCCCGTAAGGGGCTGAATTACCTGTCTAAGCGAGCTTATATAAGTGGTTTGTGGCATACTGCTACCGTCTTTTCCCTAGTAATTGCCAGTGCCAAGGTTTTATTTTAATAGTAAGGCTAGAACGTTTATAACCTTTTCGATGTCGAGTTGCCCAACTAACCCTTAATCTTGCTACTAGGTTAAAACGTTGATAGCTGTTTATCTATGGATAGTTCCCCAATTTACTAATAAAACTACAATTTACTTACATTTAGGTTACAATTGCCTCAGCAATTCTCATCTGCGAGTTTGTTGGCTCCCTTCGCAAGAGTAAAAAATGGGTCAAGCTGAGTTCAAGCGATCACGCATCCTTTGCTGATTATATAACGAAAACTCTATTTTTGAAGGAGAGAAAAATCCCTATTACAAAGCAAATAATTCCCGGCAACAGAACAATACTATGTATCCAAAGACTCATAGCGATTTAATACTTATTTAATCTTTAGTTTCACTCATTTCGCTGTGAACTTTTTTTGCTGTCTGTGGATTGCAGTAGTGGCGCGAAAGAGCTGCTGCAGGAAGTAAAAGTCTAGTGTATTACGGCATGGGTATGACTCAAAGGCACAAGTTCTGTCCTGAGTAACTTAAAAATAGTGCGAGCATCTTGCCGACTTTCGCTAGGCTACGAACCGGAACCGAATCGCTTGGAAATTTGGCGAGCCACTCCACTAGCTACCGCACCAAGGATAAGAATGCCAATCGCGGGGGTGAATACTGGTTGCCATAACTGATACCAGAGATTGAAACCCAAAGGAATTTCAACAGAGCGACCAATCACTGCGATCGCAAACCAAAAAAAGCTCAATAAGACCAGGAAAAAATCAGCTATTAACAATCGATCTAGCCAATTAAGAAATCGCTCTTTCATTTCTTTTACTTTCCTTAAACACTAGCACTGTACATTCTCATTTCTTGTACTTCCCTTAAACACTAGCACTGTAATTTTTAATAAAAATATAATTTTTTGAAGGCTAATCGTAGGGATAAGCAAGCTGGGAACCTCACGGAGGCAGGCCATGGAACCAGAAACTGTCAAAATTGAGCAACTTAAAAAGGGAGATTCCCTCACTGTCAAAATTGAGCGGTTTACCAAAAAATACTTGGGTGAGGCAACCCAACAGGGAAAAACCATTCTAGTTCCAGGAGCAATTCCAGGAGAAACCATTCGCGGTGAGGTACTGCGTAACTGGAAGCGGCGATTACTTCTCAAACCTACCGAAATATTGGTTCCCGACGAAAATCGGGTAGAGCCTGAATGCAAACATTTTGGAATTTGCGCTGGTTGCCAGTTTCAGCATATCGCCTACGAACAACAACTGGAAATTAAGCGATCGCGGCTAGAGGAATACTTCCAGGATACCTCGATCACCCCACTGCCACTGCGATCAATTATTCCCTCCCCTAACCCTTATGGTTATCGTAACAGCATCACCGTCCACGGTCCTGGTGAGCCAGGTTTCTGGCAAGTCAAGGGAATTGAGATGCTACGCAATGAAGAATGCCCTATCTGCGTCCCCCAAGTTGAGGAGAACCTGCAAAAACAGCGCAGCGAAGGCTTTATTGAGTTTACCGAACAAGGCATCAATAACGTGATCATCCGCGCCACCAAAGTGGGCGAAGTCTACGTCGGTGCTGAACAGCCAGAAGAGGAGATTAGCTGGCTAACCGAAGAACTAGAAAATCCTCTCACTGGCAAACGTAACCAATTCGTTGTCCCTGCACATGCCTTCTGGCAAGGAAGCACGCCCATGATTCCCCGACTTGTCGAAGAAGTGGTGCGACCTATCCAGGCAGCTCAACCAGAGATGCTGATTGAAAGCTACTGTGGTGTGGGACTGTTTGGATTAATGAGTGCCCCAGTCGCGCATACAGTCATGGGCGTGGAGGGTAATTCTCTTGCCGTAGAAGCAGCACGACGCAACCAACAAAACATCGGGCTGCAAAACTTCCAAATTATCGAGGGAAACACCGAACAACACTTGGAACAATTGCTCGAACAGGCTCCCCGTGAAGGGTCGAGCTTAATTGTTGATCCACCACGTAGTGGGCTTCCCAAAAAAGTTCTCAAGCAGATTCTACGCCATCCTCCCCAACAGCTTGTTTACGTGAGCTGCAATCCCGAAAGCCTCGCCCGCAACCTTAGCCAACTCTGCCACGAAACTTTCAGTCTGCAAGAAATGGTGGGCTTAGATCTTTTTCCGCAAACCAAACACTTAGAATGCGTCGCGGTTCTAGAGCGCATATCTACTAATTCGTAATTCGTAATGCGGAATTAGTAATTATGTGAAAAGATGTAAAATTGCCAGAAATCATCAGATTAGCCTTGAGCTGGAATGAGCGAACTGCGTGCATTGATTTTTGACTTGGATGGGACGCTAGCGGATACGGAGCGAAATGGGCACCTGGTTGCCTTTAACCGTGCCTTTGCAGAAGCTGGACTGGATTGGAACTGGTCGGTTTCACTGTACGGTAAACTCCTGTCTATTTCTGGGGGCAAGGAGCGCATTAAACATTACTTGAGTCAGTACCGCCCCAATTTTACTCCGCCTGGGGATTGGGATCAGTTTGTTGCTGATTTGCACAAAGCTAAGACTAAACATTACCAACAACTGTTAGGCGAGGAAGGCATTCCCCTGCGTCCTGGGGTGCGGCGATTACTCACAGAAGCTCATAACCAGGGAGTCCGTTTAGCAATTGCTACCACCAGTGCTCTCCCCAACACGACTGCCTTGCTGGAAAACGCCCTTGCCCCTGCGGGTTCGGCTTGGTTTGAAGTCATTGCTGCGGGTGATGTCGTTCCGGCGAAAAAGCCAGCGCCTGATATCTATAAGTACGTGCTAGAAGCGATGGGATTAGAGGCGCAGGATTGCTTGGCGATTGAGGATTCACCCCACGGTTTGAAAGCTGCCCTAGGTGCAGGGTTGGATACTATCGTTACTGTTAACGACTATACGCGGAACCAGGATTTTTCCGAAGCGAGGTTAGTGTTAGACCATCTCGGAGATCCCCAACAGCCCTTTACGGTTCTAGCTGGCGATGCGGGTAATCAAACCTATCTAGATCTTGCTCTAGCGCGTTTCCAATTAAAAATTAAGGAGGGGCGAGCCGGCGGCTCGCCGGTACAAAATTAAAAATTGGTTATTCGTCCTTTGTGGTTCCTCATCAGTAAAGTTAGATCAACGTTAGTACCAATGACTAATGACTAACTAAGGAGCACTCATGAAAGCTGTCCAACGGGTTGTCGTTTCGCCGCAGGAACCGATCGCCCAGATTAAACCGTATTTACACGGGCATTTTGCCGAACATCTGGGTGAATTAATTTACTCTGGTATCTATGTCGGTTCCGACAGCACAGTGCCCAATACGGATGTTATTCGTGATGATGTGGTGGCGGCACTGCAATCGCTACACATTCCTGTCCTACGCTGGCCTGGTGGCTGCTTTGCGGATGATTACCACTGGCGCGATGGCATTGGTTCGCGCGAGCAGCGTCCACTACGTATCAATCGGCACTGGGGACACACTGAAGAACCTAACTATTTTGGCACGCATGAGTTCCTGGCGTTCTGCCGAGCGATTGGTGCGGAGCCATATTTCGCAGGTAATGTCGGCTCTGGCACGCCTGCGGAACTGAGTGACTGGATCGAGTATTGCAACTTTGCTGGTCGTTCCACACTCGCTGAGGAACGCCGTGCTAATGGTGCCCATGAGCCTTTTGGGATTCGGTTTTGGGGGATCGGTAACGAGAATTGGGGCTGCGGCGGGAACATGAACCCGGAACAATACGCCGCCGAGTTCTGTCGCTTCCGTAACTACGCTAGCAGTTATTCCGGGACAGAGATGCAGGCGATCGCCTGTGGTCAAAACAGTGCTGATTGGGGCTGGACGCGCCGTTTCTTTGAGTATATGCAGCGCAACCACCTCAACCGCCTGGGTTTAGTGCAAGGGGTTGCTGCTCATTACTACTGCGGCACTGCCGGTACAGCCACACAATATTCCCATGCCCAATGGCTGGAATTGTTGGCAAAAGCCTATGCGATCGAGGGCGCAATTACAGGCTGCCGTGCCATTATGGACGAATATGACCCAGAGCGTCGCATCAAATTAATCTTCGATGAGTGGGGAACCTGGCATCCTGTCGAAGCAGGCAAGCCACCCGGCGGGCTTTACCAGCAAAATACCATGCGTGATGCTTGCGTTGCGGCTCTGACGCTAGATGTTTTCCACAACCATGCCGACAAGCTCTTCATGGCTAATATTGCCCAACTGATTAATGTCTTGCAGGCATTACTGCTAGTTTCAGAGGATCAGTGTATTAAAACACCAACTTACCACGTCTTCGATTTATATAAGCCTCACCAAGGCGCTCAAGCGGTGCGTTTCATTACCCATGCGGATAAAGTCACCGATGGCGGTGCAGCAGCACCCTACTGCCGAACACGGTATCGCAACCCCAAACCATTCGCGTTACGTGCCGTGCATGGGTCGGCTTCAGTGCGGGACAGTGTACTATGCGTCACTGTCGTCAACACGCATCCAGCGGAAGCAGTGGAGTTAGAACTAGTATTGCGCCGTGCCCAATGCGAGGAAGTGGAAGTGGTAACTTTGGCTGCCGAGGATATTCATGCACACAACACCTTTGCCCAGCCAGATTTCGTGCATCTCTCTGCCCCAGTGACGCTACAGGTACGCGGCGATCGTGTGCGTATCCCCCTGCCTGCGGGTAGCGTTGCCCGAGTTCAGGGTTCTCTTGTATAGACTCCTTCCACAATAGTGAGGTGTGAGAGCGTGAGAGTGTGAGAAAAAGCTCCAGGAGCAGAGGAGAATAACTAACGCACTCCGAAACTATTCCCCCTCCGCACCTCGGCAACTCCGCACCTCTGCACAAGATTCCTCCTCACTCCTCACCTTATTTCCCTTTCCAATTCCAAACAAGACTAACCTCATAGAGTGGAAAACTGCTGTAAAATCGCTTACACTTTCGCTGGTGTTGCTCCTTGAGTGTCCACCGAAAGCGTAAGCACCTGTGCCGTTACTCGGTGAGCCTGCCAAGCTTCTGTCATTGCTGATGCCACTGCCTCTGCCTGTTGGGAATTGCTTAAAGCCAGCAGTGTCGGTCCAGCACCACTAATTGCCATCCCGTAACCCCCGGCAGATAGGGCAGCGTCGCGCACTGCCTCATAACCTCGAATCAAGGTCTGACGGTAAGGCTGATGGAGCTTATCTTGCATGCCTGCTTCTAGCCAACTTTGGTTGCCTGTTTCCAAGCCACGCAATAGTAATCCTAGGTGAGCAAGATTAAAAATCGCATCAGTACGGCTAACCTGAGTAGGCAGCACTGCTCGCGCTTGTTTGGTAGACACTTCAAAGTTAGGAATTGCCACCACGGGAATGAGATTGCTGTGCCACGGAATTTCACAAATCTCCCAATTCTGGTCAGTTGCCTGGGCAGCGAGGCGACACCCTCCCAACAAAGCTGGAACCACATTATCGGGATGACCTTCTAGGGGAATTGCTAATTGCATTAGCTCGGATAACCCCAACGGCTCTCCCGCGAGCTGATTGGCTCCCACTAATCCGCCCACAATCGCGGTTGCTGAACTTCCCAATCCCCTGGAAAGCGGCACTCCTAACTGAATTGCAATCTCGACTGGTGGCGGTGTTTGCCCAAGCTGTTGATAAAGCTTTACGAATGCACGGTAAACCAGACTATTTGCATTCGTCTTCACTCGTGGAGCTTCTTCTCCGGTAACTGTAATCCTCACCGCAGTGTCAGCAGCATCGCGGGAAGTGAACTGGAACTGGTTATAAAGGGTTAAAGCTGCTCCCAGACAGTCAAAACCGGGTCCGATATTGGCAGTTGTGGCGGGAACTGTAACTGTAACTGTGGAAGCTGACATACATTGGAGATTTACTTTAAACTAATGTGTGATTTCTGCCGAGCTGCACTAGTTGGGCGACTGGCTCCCAGTCAAGGACATCTTGCAACAAGGCTTGGTAGCCGCAAATGGAAGCCCACAACTTGAACGGAGTGGAACTCGTGGATGGGACTGTTCCATCCTATAGAGCCAACTAATTTATCACAAAAACTTTAGTACAGGACAAAAGCTTGAAGAGTAAACAGGAAAAGGGTTCCTAATTATTTCGGACTCCACGTTGCTGCTGTGCGACTCGAAGATGGAACCTTGCTGGTGGTGGCTACTCAGTGCCAACCCCAAGCGGTGATCGCTGCTCATGCTTACTGTTGGGGAATTGAGAGGCTTTTTGGGATTTTTAAGAGTGGCAGCTTCTCCCAAAAAGACACTCACTTGCGAGATGCTCAACGCTTGGAGTTTATTTTTCGCCCTCCTGAGTATGGCTCTAGCTTGGGCATTGCGGAGCGGTCATTAGACTATCTTCGCTCTCTAATACTCAATCTGGACTGTAAATTCGAGCAGTTCTTAGAGGCTGTACAATTTTTGTCCTGTACTTGGACAAAAGCCTAACACAGTAGGCTTTCAAACACTATACAATGCATTTAAATCTAGACTTAAGTTGCTCAGGAATGGAACTGGTAGATATCAAAACTCGCTTACTACCTGAGCGCACCTACACAATCAAGGGTTTTGGGGTTGCAGCAAACCAATAGCTTCTGCGATTCAGGTTCAGTGGTTATTACGGACACTCCAGGTTTGCGGGTTTATTCGGAACCCGTGTCTTTATAATAATGAGCAATGGCGAAGGACAAACTATTAACATTCGTGGCGTCAATCATTACTACGAATGGATCTGCAAACCAACGAGCTCTCTACTAAAACCGATAATGGTATTTATTCACGGTTGGGGAGGTTCAGCTCGGTACTGGCGGAGTACGGCAAATGCGCTGTCGGATCGTTTTGATTGCTTGCTTTACGATCTGCGGGGGTTTGGGCGCTCCTCTCTTCCAAGTGTGCCATCAAACCCAAGTTTGACCTACGAACTAGAGGACTACGCTGACGACTTAGCTGCTCTATTAGATGCTTTGCAGTTAGATGTTGTCTATCTCCACGCTCATTCGATGGGAGCGTCGGTGGCGACATTATTTTTTAATCGCTATCCTGCGCGAGTCAAGCGGGTAATTCTCACCTGTAGCAGCATTTTTATGTGCAGCGAAAAGGTGTTCAGCAGTTTCTATCAAGCGGTGAGCTACGCGGTTAGATTCCGTTCTAACTGGTTTTTGCAAGTTCCCTTTGCTGACAAGTTTTTTATGACGCATTTATTGTATCGTCCCATCGCTCGTAGGGATAGTCTGGCTTTTTTTGAAGATTATCTTTCAGCCGATTATGAAGCGGTTGTGGGTACGATGTATTCCGCTGTCAGTAAAAAAGCGGCAAAGGAAATGCCCCCAAAAATTGCCCAAATTAGCGTACCGACGCTAATGATTTCTGGAGAAAAAGACATTGTTGCACTGGCAGCGATGGGGAAGCAGATGGCAGCCCTTAATGAGAAGATAGAGTTTTTTAAAATCCCGAGAACTGCTCACTTCCCGATGTTAGAAGATCCCCCTACTTATTTAAAGAAAGTAAAGGGATTTTTGGGTAATGAGCAGCCCAGTTAAGGCATATATGCCCTATACTAATGCGTGATTTCTGTCAAGCTGCACTAGTTGAGCGACTGGCTCCCAGTCGAGGACATCTTGCAACAAGGCTTGGTAGCCGCTGACATTAGGATGAAGACCATCGGAGGCAAGGTGCGTATCTGCCCAGCTTTCACCTCGTCCGAGCCAGAGATTAAAAATATCGAGATAAGGAATCTGGCGTGCCTCACAAGCTACTCTGGTGGCTTCTTTATAGCGGTACTGGTCGATGTGATTGTAATACAAACAATTCAGGAAAGGCATTTTGCTTTCATTCACTGGCGGCATGCCCACAAATAGGACGGGACAGAGCTGCTGTGCTTTGTCTAACATGTTTGCTAGCTGTGCTTGGAAGCGATCGAATTCAGTAAAGAGCTGCCCATCTGGATGTCTTAAGCGAGGTGAGTCGTTGACTCCCACACAGAGAATGATCAAGTCTGGAAAGCGATTTCGCAGTTCACCCCGACGGCAGAATTCTTGCTCTAGCCGCTGGGATACCTGAGCAACTCTGTCACCCCGAATGCCCAAATTATAGAGAGCATGACTGGGGCTATCTGGGCGCAACCACTGGCGTCGCAGTCGCTCTATCCAGCCGCCACCTTCGTAATCTCCAAAGCCATAAATGAGGCTATCTCCCAGAGCAACAATTTTGAGAGGATGGTGCTTGCGTTGAGGAATTGGTGTCAAAGTACCAGACTAGAAGTAGAGATTGTTTGCACTAAGCAATCATTTTAATGGTTATTCTGCCCGGATGATTAGCTCGCTCGTGCTTTCAGCCAATCGGCAATAGTAGGCGGTAAATCTCGCTGCACCCTACCGCTGACATACATCCCCACGTGTCCCACCGGGAAGGAACGCGCTGTATAATCTTTGCTACCGATATATTTCTCTAGCGCCCAAGAGGATTTCGGGGGCACAAGATGATCCTTGTCTGCATAAAGGTTCAAAATCGGCATTTGAATGTTTCCTAGATCCACCCGCTTCTCCCCGATTTTTACCTCACCCTGGATTAGTTTGTTTGCTTGGTAGAAATCCTTCATAAACTGTCGGTAAACTTCCCCCGGCTGATCAGGACTGTCGAAGATCCACTTTTCCATACGCATAAAGTTGCGTAGCTTCTCCTCGTCGCCCATAATTTCAGGGAAGTCAAGATATTTCTGATATCCTAGCTGCCAAGGCTTCAGCATCAAAAACTCCGAGTTTAGGAAGTCGCCGGGAACATTCCCCATCGCATCCACCATTTGATCCACATCTAGAGCCTCCGATCCCAGAGTGCATCCTCCCCACAGATTCAGAAGTGCCTCCTGGACGTGGAAATCTACCGGAGTAACCATGGCGATCGCATTCTTGACTTTTTCGGGGTAAATGGAACTGTAGCAGAGGCTAAAAGTTCCCCCCTGACAAATCCCCAACAAGTTGATTTTGTCCAAGCTGTGCTTGTTACGCACCACCTCGACGCAGTTGTCAATATAGCCATTGATATAATCGTCAAGAGTTAGCCAACGATCAGCTCGGCTGGGATAGCCCCAGTCGATCAGGTAAACATCTATACCTAGTTTCAGCAAATTGGCAACTAAGGAGCGATCCTCCTGTAAATCAACCATAAAGGGACGGTTAACTAAGGCATAAACAATGAGGACGGGGATGCTCAATGGCTCCTCTACCGTCGGCTTAAAGCGATACAGCACCGCTTTATCTTCTCGGTAAACCTCTTCTTTGGGAGTGACACCGATTTCGAGATCCTCCTCCCGCAGGCGGCTTAAGTTTTCTAGCCCCTTGACCCATTTTTTAGTTAGTTCCGCGTACTCGTTGGTAGCATCTTCAAAACGCATCTGCGTTAAAAACGGAAGCATAGCTTCTCCTGATTAATACCGCGCCTGCTTTTTGCTTGCACTACTATCCCCATTCACCCTTATCTCGTTAGGGGCTGATGGGGAAATGGGGAAATTAGAAGGTAGGGAGAGACTTTTAGGATAAGTGCTTAAACGCAACGATACGAGTTATTGCTCTTTGCTATTGTTGGAGTTGAGGCTTGTTGTCTTGCTCGGTTGCCTCTGAGCCTCAGATAGAGTCTTGATATCCTCACGCAACTCCTCGATGCTCTGGCGAAGCTCATCCATTTCGCTGCGCTGCGGCTGGGTTTGTTGCTGGGAAGCCTTATCTTTTGCCAAAGCTTTTTTGAGGGCTTTGACCTCCTTACGCAACTCGTAGATGCTTTGGTGAACCTCATCCACTTCACTACGTAGGGGCATATTCATTTTTTTCATCCACAGTTCCATCACTTCTTGCTGGTGGAGCTGATAAGTATTGAGAGCGTTTAGGTACTTACCGCGAATCTTGAGATTATGTTCATAAGATAACGCCTCTTGAAATACTCCATCAGCGATGCGACTTCCAAGCTGCTGAAACTGCTTCCAGTTCTCAACCTTTTCACCTTGCTCTGCCAAGGAGACTAACTCCTGCATGAGCTTCTTAAAGGAGCGAACCTGAATCTCAGCTAGCACCGCTTGATAGTCAACGCTTGCCCGATAGAGATTTGTCCAGGCATCGAAAGCCCCCATTAGTTTGCGGTTAAACTCACGGGTTGGTCCTAGAAAGGGACTCCCCATCAGGCTGCCAAAGCTCTCCTCGTACAGTAGGTTCCAGTAGATGTTGTTTAGCTCAATCCAGGGTTCGCTAGTGCCAGTTGCCGTCTTACTCATCGGTGCAACGGATGCCCACATTGAAGATGCCCAAAGCTGGCTAAACTTCTGCATATGCTGGATGTAGAGCTGCCACAACTCCGTTGTGTTTTGAGTAAATGTCCCTACCTGCTTGCGTATCTGCTCTGTATATTTGCTCAATAGCTGTTGCCAGTCCTCGCCAGCTTCCACTTTCGGAGAGATGTCCTTCCAGGCATTAAACGAGAGAGTGAGAAAGCGCCCTAGTAACTCCTGATTGTCCGCGAACTGTTGAGCAACATCTTCGCCTTCTGGTTGGGCATCGGCTACGGGGTTGCTTTTCGGCACTGAACCCATGAGGTTAAACCAGCTTTTCCACATTTGAGTGCCTGTCTCTGCCCAAGCGTTGGCAATTTTGCTCCAGCCATTCGTTTCTTTTGCCATTTGTCCTTTCCGTTTGATTAGTTATAATTAAACTTGGCAGAGAAAAACGAAGCAATCTTCTTTCCCTACTCCCCTGCCTCCCCTGCCCCTCTGCTTATCTTCACCAAAAAGTTTGCACCACAAACTCTAGGTGTGATGAGCGCCGTTAACTCGCAGCACTTCCCCGGTGACGTAGTTACTGGCGACTGGCGAGAGAAGGAACGCCACAGCCCAGGCAACATCTTCAGGTTTGCCGAAGCGACGGAAAGGAATCTCGGCGATAATTTTGTCTTTGACTTTATCTGGGAGCGCAATAGTCATGTCAGTATCGATGAATCCTGGGGCGACAGCGTTGGCACGCACTCCATACCGGGCTGCTTCCCTGGATAGAGACTTGACTAAACCGATGATAGCGGCTTTGGTGGCGGCGTAGTTTGTCTGAGCAACGTTTCCTCGTTCTCCCGAAATGGAACTAGTGCAGACAATAGAACCTTCTCCCCGTTCGTACATCCCGGATATCAAGGGTTTGATGGTGTGGTTAACTCCTTTCAAGTTAACGTTGCTCACTGCATCCCAGTCTTCTGGGGTGAGTTTGGTATAAAAGTTGTCTTTGTTAGTCCCGGCATTGGCGACTACCCCATAAACGGGTCCCAACTTATCTTCCACCTTTTGGGCTGCTGCCTCCATTGCTGCTAAGTCAGTGACATCGGCTTCAATGGCGAGTTTTCCATTCTGACTCTCGCTAGGGTTGCGGCAAGTATAAGCTACCTTTGCTCCCATATCTTCGAGCAAGTTAACAATCGCAGCTCCTATGCCTCGACTACCACCAGTGACTAAAATCACTTTATCTTCTAGTCCTAGAGATGCCATGATTTACTCTCCTTTGCATGATTTACTCTCCTTTGAAATACGTTTAAAGTAGGTAAGACTATTGCCGCTCTAGGGCGATCGCGGTTCCCCCACCTGTGCCGTGGCAGAGGGCTGCCATGCCGAGGTTGCGATCTTCCCCTTTTAGGGCATGAAGCAAGGTGACGACAATTCGCGCCCCGGAAGCACCGATGGGGTGTCCTAGGGCGATCGCGCCCCCATTGACATTCAGTTTCTCGTGAGGAACCCCCAGTATTTGGTTGAAGAGCAAACTGCTCACAGCGAAGGCTTCGTTATTCTCAAACAATTCAAAGTCCGATATTTTCATGTTGAGCTTTTCCAAAAGCTTTTTGGTTGCCGAAATGGGGACTTCTGGAAAGCGCCAACTCTCCCCGCCTGCCCAGGTTCCTCCCATCACTTTCGCTAGGGGCTTCAGTCCATACTGTTCTACTGCTGACTGGCTGGCTAAAACTAGGGCTGCTGCCCCGTCTGATATTTGACTACTGTTCCCCGCACTCAGTACCCCATCTTGATTAAAGGCAGGGCGTAGTTTGGCAAGGCTCTCTAAGGTAGTATCAGGACGAATCCCCTCATCTTGATCCAGCAGTTGCGTGCCTTTCTTGTTTTTGACTTCAATCGGTGTAATTTCGTTTTTAAAGCTGCCTCGCTCCGTTGCTGCTGCTGCGCGTTGCTGGGAAGATAGGGCAACTTCATCTAAGTCCTTGCGGCTAAATTCGTGTTCCGCTGCGAGCCGCTCCGTTTGCTCTCCCATTGCTTCCCCGGTGGTGGAATCAGTCAAACCGTCGCAGAGTAGGATGTCGGTTAACTGCTCTGGGGCTCCCATGAGAAGTTTGTAACCCCAGCGGGCACGGTGGGAAAGGAAAAGCCCACTCTGAGACATCGATTCCATTCCCCCAGCAAGAACGAGATCCGCCTCTCCTGCTCGAATAGCAGTGGCGGCATTCATCAGGCTCATCATGCCTGAAGAGCAAACCATATCCACTGCATACCCGTTTACCGTCTCTGGGATTCCTGCTTGGAAAGCTACCTGACGGGGTAACGACTGTCCATGCCCCGCCCTAAGCACGTTACCCAAGATGTACAAGTCTAGCGCTTCTCCTGATATTCCTGCCTGTGCCAGGGAAGCTTGCATAGCATGAGCGCCTAAGTCTACTGGGGAAAAGCCTGCTAGGGCACCTCCGAATCGACCAAGAGGTGTACGTGCTGCCGAGACGATATAAACTTCGGGCATATCTCCTTTACTTCTTTTTGTAGTTGTTGTTACTTTTTTGAGTTATTGTTTTTAGATGTTTAAGTCATCAAATTAGCCCAAAATGTCAATTTGGTTCCTCTTTTAAAGGGCGAGTTTGTCATTCAAGCTCTTTCAGAGTAACGCATAGATTAAACTTAAAAGGGTAAAAGAAGTGGGACAAATGTTTGATAAATGTTTATAAATGTTTATATTTGATAAACATGATTGGTAAAACTCTGATGCAATGAAATTGCGTGACAAAGAAAATAAACATATTTTTTCCTTCCCCTCTCCTTATCTCAAAGAAGATAGGGAAAGTTATTTCTGTTGCATTCGCGCGAAAACCGCTTTATAGATGCAATCACAAAATATAAATATTAAGTAATAGGTTAGCGCAATCAACCTAAAATTACTTGACACCAATTCTTTTTTTGGTTAAAAACATTGTTGTCTATTTAACCAAAATGGGATAGATTAATACTGGAAGCCCAGACGCATATCAAAAAATAGTCACAAAAACGAGACATCGAAGCTCAAATCAAAGATTACTCCGCCCTTCGGGTTCGGGGTTATTGAGCGCGTCTTGCATTTCGTACCCTTAAGTCAAACCAATTTGCCGATGCTCGCTCTCTGGGCTGCGCGTCGGTTAACAATTCGCAGCCCGGCAATTAACTCGTCTCGTAAACGAAACAAGCTTGAAAATGGAATTTCTTCATTAGTTTTATATCCTAAAAGGGGATGACATGAACCCTAATTGAAGGGTTGCGAATTGCGCGCTTGACAATTGTATTTCTCATCCAAGCCAGCATCCCACCGCAGCGATTGAAACTACTCAGCCGCGTGGGGATCTCGAAATAGGGAATCGGCACGGGCGCGCAACGCCAGTCAGTTGATTACCCATTGTTATTGGTATTTTATAGAGAACCCCTCAGAGCGCGATCGCATCTGGTGGTGGCAAAGAAGTGCTAGAACTCTTAAATATGGAGCTAAGAACTTTTTGTTTGGCTTCGTGTCTTCCGTACCAGATCGAAATAGTTTTCCCAAATCTGCTTTTGGTACTGATCGAAAAAACTAGTATCCATAGATTATCACCTTTCGTCTCTACTTTTACAAAAGTAGTGTAAAGTTCCTTAACTGCGATAAATGCTGCCTCCGCTACCAGGTAGTAAGGATAAATCAGAAGGACGGATGCGCTGCCCAACTGTTACCTCGATTTCCCCATTCCAGTCTTCTACTGAAAGCACCTTGCCCTCAGCCGCTTCATAATCAAAAAAGCGACACTGTTGTGCTTTACGTCGCTGAACATTTCCCTTGCGCGTCATTTGTGCCACTCCCGAATCCATGCAGCGATAAGAATCTCCGGCAAAGTTAATCTGCTGGGGTGGGTGGCTGCTCACATCGAGGGAATTGGTTGCCTCTAGCCACGCCACTTCTACTAAGTCATCTTCTTCGACTGAGAGCCAGCGGATGCGATCGCCATCCTGTAACATATACTCATACCAGCTAAAGCCATCCTCCTCGTAAGTTAGCTTTCCTTCCACCACCCAATCCGCGTCCATATACTGCACAATATCGCCAATTTGCAGTGTGAAAATAGTGCGCTCTAGCGGCGGCGTTTCTCCCTGTTGGCTACTCGGTTCCAAGCGTTGCTGGCGTATCACTAAGACTACCCCAGCCGCAACAATTGCAATAATTCCAATCCAGACAAGCCATAGCATGGTAATTCGTAATTATTTTCCCCGCCTCTCATTATTATCTATAGGGAAGAATTGGTTTCGGGGGAGTTGGCAAGTATGGCATCAACATAGATATACGGCACGCACGAGGATAACAACTCGACAGTCAGAGTCAACTGCCCCAACCACAAACGTTAACATTCAGGACTAAAAAACAATTGCCTACACCTCCAAGCCCACTACTTCCCTTGCACTTGCTAGACTTTGATGGTGCCCTCTCCACTTCCCAAACTGCACCGCGACGGACACTGATTGCAGGCATTGGTGATGCTTTAGCCAAGTGGTATGAAGCCTCTGTCAGTAGTGGGGACTCCCCTGCTACGCTGACCCAAAAATCATGGGTCTCAAGCCCCTTCCTTTAGGAAGCTCTGTGATCTAATTACTTCTAAGTAGGGACGGGCTGTCCCGAGCTCGCTGAGCGGTTTTGAGATCGGGGAAAGTATCTAGATTTAGTTCCGTGCTTTCTAGACTCTCCCGTAGAAGCGAGAATCCCCACGCCTTTAGGCTGGGGAGTGTCAATAGAAGATGAGTATGAGCGCGTTGAAGGACGGTTGCTGGTGGAGCAAGTTGTTTAGTTTGGTGTAGGTGCTGCCTGTAGCGTCGCTCTTTTGTTGTGAAACCGCTTCTAGAGCCAGTTTTTTAAGCGATGCCAAGCGATGCTAACCACTAAAGTGGACATTCTAAGCTAACAACTATCGGTGGTCCTGAATAGTAATGACAAGCAGGTAAACTGGAGCTGTTCGAGAACCTTCGCTCAGAGCATGAACTGTCTACAGTGTCATTCCACTCATGTGGTCAAAAATGGA
>PXPT01000140.1 GCA_003021505.1 Cyanobacteria bacterium QS_4_48_99
TTTCAACCTTCCCATTCTCGAGAAATTCCTACCATAGAAGGCAGTATCTTAACGACCTTCTCAGTGGGAATGATTTCATTGCTAAGAGAACTTACGAGTGAGAGTGGGAGAAATCCTAGACAATCAAGTTTTTGCCTCTGTCATGGCCCCTTTAACAGGCCGAGACTCTCTTTTCACTTCTGCTGAGTGTCGCAGGTGTTTAGGAAAATGGTACCAAATCCTTCTTGAAGACTGCAACCGAGGACAAGTTGCCTACGGGGATAAGGGGAATTGCCGCAACAATCGGATATAACTGCCGAGTTTGGCACGCTGCGCCGTGCCTTTAAGGTTATTTCACAGGTGACGAGTGACCAAGAGTGGGAAGCGATCGCTCAAAAACGTCGTCAAGACCTCAAAGTTTACTTAGCACTGTCCCAATTTCACCGTCGTCCGGGGGACTTGCCCCAGACCTCAAACAAGACATCAAAGCTTTGTTTGGTAGTTACAAGCAAGCTTGCAACTAGGCTGACCAAATGCTTTTTAGCCTAGGAAATCCCGATATAGTTGCTGAACTCTGTAAACAAAGCTCCCTCGGCAAAAAGCTCCGAAATTATCTGCTAGTATACATCAGTGCTTTAGAAACCCTTGACCCGCTACTGCGACTCTACGAAAATTGCGCCAGCCGCACCATCGGTCGCCTAGAATCTGTAACGCTGTTCAAATTCCACATTCGCCAACCTAAAATTTCCTACCTTTTCTATCCAGACTTTGATACAGACCCCACCCAGCGCTGCACACTAGTATGCAGGTTGACCTGCGGAATTTACAATTGACACTCCCCAGCCTAAAGGCGTGGGGATTCTCGCTTCTACGGGAGAGTCTAGAAAGCACGGAACTAAATCCAGATACTTTCCCCGATCTCAAAACACAGGGCTTCCTAAAGGAAGGGGCTTGAGACCCATGATTTTTGGGTCAGCTATTGGGAATACGAGCGCACCAATCCTCCTGTACTGCATCGCAAGGGTGCATTAGT
The DNA here is from genome assembly GCA_003021505.1 of Cyanobacteria bacterium QS_4_48_99. Taxonomy (GTDB): domain Bacteria; phylum Cyanobacteriota; class Cyanobacteriia; order Cyanobacteriales; family Rubidibacteraceae; genus QS-4-48-99. Next base: position 1,013 of record PXPT01000140.1, read on the forward strand.
TACCCCCGACTATTCCCTCTACGAAAAATTTGCGAAACTCACCCGCCAGGAGCAAGATTGGGGACTTCTCGATCAACCCCGTGCCACTAGTGATCGCCTTGGCTGGTTGCAATGTTTAGAAGACCACTGTGCCACCATCTTGGGGCATCAATTACGCCTGGCGCAAAGATGCTGACCCCTATAAAGTCAAAGTTCAAAAAAGCCAAATTCAAAGGAGACGAGCAGCACGCTCTCAGCTTCAGTGACCAGCGAAAATGCGGGAGGGGATGACGCAGAGATAGGGGGGAGAGCAATTAAAAATTAAGGGAGGGGCGAGCCGGCGCCTCGCCCGTACAAAATTAAAAATTAGGGATTCCATTTTGCATTTTGAATTTTGCATTTTGAATTGTTTGTCCCCTTGTCCCCGTGTCTCCCTCAACCTAGAGCATACTACGCCTGTAGGGTAGGGGAAGAGAAGATTAACGGTCCACTGAACCCATAATGATGTCGATACTGCCGAGAATTGTCACGATGTCAGCCACTTTGTTGCCCTGGAGGAGGTAAGGCAAAATTTGCAGATTATTAAAGTCGGCTGGACGAATTTTCCAACGCCAGGGGAAGACATTATCGTTGCCAATGAGGAAGATTCCTAGCTCCCCTTTTCCACTTTCTAGGCGGACATAATGTTCGCCCTCAGGAATCTTAAATGTCGGCGGAATTTTCTTGCCCTGGTACTGGTAATCAAAATCGTTCCACTTCGACTTTTTGCCTTCTGCCATCCGTCTGGCTTCCAGGTTTTCGTAAGGTCCACCAGGCAACCCTTTCAGTGCCTGACGAATAATCTTGACTGACTCGCGCATCTCGCGCATCCGTACTAGATAGCGAGCAAAACAGTCTCCGTCAGTTTCCCACTGCACGTCCCAATCGAAATCGTCGTAGCACTCGTAGTGGTCAACTTTACGCAAGTCCCACTTAACGCCGGATGCCCTCAGCATGGGACCCGAAAGTCCCCAGTTAATCGCTTCCTCGCGCTCAATTTTGCCGATATTTTCGGTACGACGGCGGAGGATAGGATTATCGGTAATCAGCTTCTCGTACTCGTCAATCTTGGGTTCGATATAGTCGCAGAAGTCTTCGCATTTATCAACCCAACCATAGGGCAAATCCACAGCTATTCCGCCAATACGGAAGTAGTCGTTGTTAATCATCCGTTGCCCTGAGGCGGCTTCCCAAAGGTCATAAATTAACTCCCGTTCTCGGAAGATGTAGAAAAAGGGCGTTTGAACGCCTACATCAGCCATAAAGGGACCGAGCCAGAGCAGGTGATTGGCAATTCGGTTGAGTTCTAGCATAATTACGCGGATGTATTGAGCACGCTTGGGCACTTCAATATCTGCTAGTTTTTCTGGCGCTTTGACCGTAATTGCCTCATTAAACATCCCCGCAGCATAGTCCCAGCGACTGACGTAGGGGAGATACATAATATTGGTGCGATTCTCGGCTATCTTTTCCATCCCGCGATGAAGATAGCCCAAGACTGGCTCACAATCGATGATATCTTCGCCGTCTAGAGTAACCATTAAGCGAAGGACGCCGTGCGTCGAGGGATGGTGAGGACCCATGTTAATCACCATGGGTTGGGTTCGAGTTTCAATCTTTGCCATAGATTAGCAATTCCCCTCTCATGAATATTCCGGCAAGTGCGTTTGCTGCTTCGGTGGCGTCTGAGAAATTCCCAAATCTCACAGGGGAGCCACACCGCAGCTTGAGGCGTATGTTTACTTTTGTTTCGACTCTTTTATTATTTTGACACTTTCTCTAGCTAGCTAGCTACAGAATTCTTGCATCATAGGGGAAGGGAGAAGTTAGCTTTTTGTAAAGCGCGAGCAACCGAGAAGTGATGCAGGAAGAAAATACTGCCAACTCCGCATCAGAGAAGGAGACAGGGGTAGCAGCGTTTGTCCACGTCTCTGTGTTGAGTCGAGAATTAATCGAGGGGTTAAAGGTGCAAGCGGGAGGGCATTATTTAGATGCTACTGTTGGCGGGGGTGGGCATAGCGAGTTAATTTTGGCTGTAGCACCGGATATTATAGTAACCGCAATTGACCGCGATGAACAGGCACTAGCGGCGGCGAAGGCTCGGCTGGGGAAGTATGGCAGTGAAAGCGTTAACTTCTTTTGGGGTAATTTTGCCGATTATCAGCCAGAAGGAGTGGAATTTGACGGAATTATTGCTGATTTAGGTGTTAGCTCTGCCCAGTTCGATGTTCCAGAGCGTGGCTTTAGTTTTCGGCATCCGGCTGCTTTAGATATGCGTATGGATGGCACACAATCACTCACCGCAGCCGAGATTGTTAATCATTGGCAGGAAAAGTCGCTGGCAGATATTTTTTACGAATATGGGGAGGAACGACTATCGCGGCGCATTGCAAAACGGATTGTTCAGCAGCGTCCTTTTGAGACAACAACGGAATTGGCAGAGGCAGTCGCCCATAGCGTTCCCCGCAAATATCGCTATGGGAGAATCCATCCGGCAACTCGCGTCTTTCAAGCGCTACGCATTGCAGTCAACGCCGAACTCCAGTCTCTTGAGTCTTTTCTTCAGCGAGCCCCCGATTTACTTAAACCAGGCGGCAGGATAGGCATAATTAGTTTTCACAGTTTAGAAGACCGCATTGTCAAGCATCAGCTACGCGATTCTTCCCAATTGAAGGTTCTCACCAAAAAGCCTATTACTGCTCAAGCAGAGGAACAAGCTCAGAATTCCCGCTCTCGTTCTGCGAAGCTGAGATTTGCTCAAAAGCCTATAGTCAATAGTCATTAGTCATTAGTAAATAACTCTGCAAATATTAGCACTAAGAGCCGATTCAAAATTTTAGAGAACGGGTAGATTTTCACGAAGCGCGGTTTTACGTAACTTGGCGGCGGATTTATGAATCTCAACCTGCGGCTTCTAATGCTACTCCAGAATTACTTGCTTGGTCTAGCGAAGAAGCTGAGAGGGTGTTTTAGAAGTAGCGAAGGTCCCCGCAACTCGTTTGAGCATGAGCTCAATCATGGCCAGGTAGATGAAGGTCTCCCAAGTGCGTGGCAG
>PXPT01000141.1:0-4168 GCA_003021505.1 Cyanobacteria bacterium QS_4_48_99
TGCAAATAACTATGCACTACGCACACTGCTAGGGTATTAAGCTGGACTTGCTCTGCCTTTTGAGGTGTGGACTGCTGCTGAGAAAACTGCTGTGCTACTCGACGTTCAGCTTGGGTGATGGGAAGGGGTAAGGACAGCTCTTCTATTTCACTGGTACTAAAAGTCATCATCTAAACCTCCACTATTAATATTGTTGGGATTGATCAAACTCGCGTAGGCACGGAATACACTTTCGGTTATAAAAGCAGCTCAAGGTTGACAGAGGCACATCAAATTCCTCTGCCAAGTCCTTCCAGCGAGTCTCTAAAGACATTCGTCTCCAAATTAAAACTTGACAAGTGATTCCCAGATAGCCTTGGATGCAGGTACGGCGCAACTTTCCATCGGGATCGGTTTTAACCCAATGCTTGATTTTTTCTAGCTTCTTCGCTTGCTCGCCTCCCTGTGGAGGGTCAGGTGGTGCTGGCAGAGTCTCAAATAGGTCAGTCTCCTCGCCTGTTTCTGAGTCAGGTGGCGAGTAGGGGTCAACTTCGTTATCTTTCTTTCTGTAGCGATCAAGCAGTCTCTTCTTCAAAAAGAAATTTATGAAGGTTATGGGACTAGCCTGATCGGGGTCATATGGTTTTCCTGTCGTCCCTTCACAAATATTTTCGATGAAATAGATGAAGGTTTCTTGCAGAGCATCCTCATAGTAAGGTGTATTCTCTCGCCAGAGCTTGCCTGAGCGTTGGATCTCTCGAATGAGTCTAGTTAAACCTTTGTTGCGCTCGAGGCTACCAGGCGGATGCTGACAAGTTTCTCTCGCCAGTTGACGTAGCTGTTCGTGGAATTCACTCATTGCAGATTGGTCATTCATTGCAGATTGGTTTAAACAAGAGCAAGCATGGTTGGGTTTTAGCTTACCAAGAACCTCACCAATCTCTGGTTCCTTAACGAGGACACTACTGTTGCCTCCGGTCATTTGACTGGGATACATCATGGACTGACGGTTGAGCTGGTTTGTCTTTTCCCTCCTACTGATTTATCGGGCTAGGAGTAGACAATTATGCAAAGTAGCGACTGCGCTTCAAGTTCGCGTGAATAGACCTCTTGCACGCATCATCAATTGCTGAGGGTAGGGAAAAGGTTAAGGGTTAAAGGGGAAAGGGAAATTCCAAATGTAAACCTTTGTTAAGTTCTGCGTCACGCTTGCGGTTTTTTCCGAAAAGTCCATAGAGGCGCAAGCCCAGATTGTTGATGAACTCTAAGGGTTTAGAAATATGCTCAAACAAACTTGCATGCTCGGTCTTTTAGCTGCTTCTGCTTTCGGATTGGTTTCTGCCCCTGCCCAAGCAGGTGAGGCAAGTGCCGATTCCATTCAAAGCAGCGAGCAAACTTCTTCCAGCGTTGGCGTCGGTAACCAAATTCGACAAGAAAACTTCCAACTGGAGAAGCAGGGAGTAAATGCTACCTCGATTGGCGAGGAGGAAGCCGAAGCTGATGCAGACGCTGTACAGCAGAGCAAGCAGACTGCTGCCACTGTTGGTGACCTCAATGAGATTAGCCAGGAAAACCAACAAATGGAGCAACAGCAGGCTGGTGCCACTGAAGTCGAGCTCGACTAACGCTATCTAGATGAGGTTGTGCCGGTTTCCTCAACAAAAAAAACCGGCTCTCCCAAGCACCAACCAAACTGAGATCGAGAAAGCTACTCCATGTAGCGCTAGCAGTAAGGTTTAGCCAAATACTCTAGTAAATCCAGTATTCGTTTGCCCGTCACTTTAGCACTATACATCTACAAATGTGCATTCGAGTAGCACACCGTATGGCAACTTTAACCCAGAGGTAAAAACATGAAATTCAACTTACTTTCACTAGGCTTACTTTCTTTTTCCATGTTGACTTTAGCGCCTTCTTTAACTTCTTCTGCTTCTGCAACTTGCGTAACGACTGACGTTTCCAATCAAGTTTCCATCCACGGTTCCAAAGAACCATCCCAACAAACCAACAACGTGGAAATGCAGACAGAGGATGAATGCCTGGGAAATACGACTACAAGCACCTCAACGCAAGTCCACACCGGTTCTAATAACGCACAGCAAACGCGAGACAGTAGTCATTCTGTTGGTAGTAAGGATGATGAAACAGGAGTAAGTGGTCCCACAATTGAGGTTCCAGTTGAAACGAAAACGGACGTGTATAGCCCTGCTCATAACCCTAGAAACCACTCAGAGAACATAGTTAATAGCACTGAATATGGATGAGTTGGCACTATCTGGGGACTAGCTAAAGTCGTTGTCCTACACTCATTCAAGTGTCTCCTGCGGAAAATTAATACCTGGTCGGCTTGGAAATATTCAATCTCTACCTGAACAAATTTCCTCTTTTATAGAGTGATAGGCGTGCTAGTGCATGAACATCCAATAGTCGGCCAGGTTCTCTTCTTGTTTTTAAAAACTCAAATTTACTAATTTTGATTATGAACGCCAAAAGATTATTACTTTTTACATCTCTTTCCGCTTTGTGTATAAGTCCCATGCTCGCCGGAGGCTATATCGCCATTAAAGATAGCGGATTTGCGAGCCAATCAAAAACTCATACTGTCAATATCAAAGAATCGAATGCTTATGCTGTTCAGCGACAAAAAACTACTATCAACTTAGACTCATCTAATCTGAGTGTGCCTCACCTTCTAAACATTAGTGCTTCGCCACGCACGCAACTTACTGGAAAAATTTCTGTTGATGGAAATTTGGTTAAACAACTTCAAGGTAGCGAAGTTTCCTTTGACCTCTCGCCCTATTTAAGCAGGGGAAGACAAACCATTGAAATTGCAGGTACTTACCAACCAGAATCGTCTTCGGTTCGAGTCAAACTTTCCAGTCCCCATACACAAGTTACTCAGCAAATGAGTGGTAGCGGCGTGTTCAGACAAACCTTAGTTATTGATGTACGCTAGCTATTTGCTCATCTAGAGCCTTTTTAACCAGATAATCTCAGCCACATAACATAACTTTTGCTCAATCTATAGTAAACGCCTTAAAAGCCATGAAAACTAAAACTGTACCCGTTTTTAAAAATAATTTTCCCAAGATACTGGTTTCTGCTTCCTTAGCCCTACTTGTTTCAGAAGCTTTTGTCGCTCGACCAGCTCATTCCCAAACTACGCGAAGTAACCAGTCAAACCAGATAGGAAATTCCTCCAACTTCAATCAAATTATGCAGTCCAATCCGCAGCTTTCAGTTACTAACTCTAATGTCAATGAGTTTAATTATCCTGAGGTTTTTCCGTTGAACCCTCCCGCAAGCGCTCCCGTCAATACGGAGAACAACTGGGGATTCAACCTTTCAACAGCGGTCAATACGTTAGATGCTTCTAATGTAACGGTTTCCTTTGGCGTCGTCTTTCAACCAGGACGCACGGAGAATCACAACGCCAGGATGAATTACATCCAACAACGAACCGAAACGCTCGAAGTTAAGAAGAAGATTATGGAATCTAATCTTTCTCTTCTACGCAAGAAAATTCAAGAAGCAACGCTTCGTGTACAAAACTTGCAGCAATCTGCTGTGACTCCATCATCAAATACGAAAAATACGAAAGAGTCTACTAGATAATAGAGAATGAGCGCTTAATTTTTACTTGTAAGGATAGCTTTAAGCTTGTATGGTATCGTTCCATAGCCTAGAGTTTACTATTGGCATTACAGTTTACTATCGGCATTACCTTGATTTCAGAAAAAAGGAGACGACTACTATGAAAGGAACTAAAATTTCCTTTTTCGCAGGTTTACTGTTTTTGATGACACCGCTGGGATGTCAAGGAAACAACCAGAATTCACCAGCAACAGAATCTGACACCCAGGCAGCCCAAGCAACCGAAAACTTCCAGGACAGTGTAGAGCGTTCGGCATCGAAACTACCGGCTGCGGCGCCGGCAGAAGCACAGCAGCCAGTAAGCCAGTCCGGTACTTCCACCACGGATACCGAACAGTCCCAAGGCAGTGTGAATCGTTCCACACCGCAGCCATCTGTAGAAACGCAGCAGAAAGAGGCAGTGGAACAGTCAGGGACTCCTATGACGGACAAGGTAATGCAGACGCAACGAGGTCCTGATGGTATGAAGGTCAATTTGATCAAAGCTGACGTGACAGGCAAACTCCTGACTGTGGAGATTCAGTATGTCTAT
>PXPT01000141.1:4287-11347 GCA_003021505.1 Cyanobacteria bacterium QS_4_48_99
CCTCAATGTCCCTGGAGTCGGTCCTTTCAAGGTAAAAGTGCGGCGATGAGGCGAGTAGATCTGATTGCCTTCAGCATTCTGGTTCTTCTCTTGCAGGGGTGCGGCGGGGAAACCGACAAAGTTACTGAATCGGGGTCAACCCCAAAACTAACAGCTTCTAAGCCAGTTAGGCAGCCAGACGAAACTAACTCAAAAGAGCGTGCTAAGCCAGAAAGCGCCTCCAAGCCAAACCCCTCTTCGCTAGAGTCGCAAGGAAGTACGCTTACGGGCACCGAGCAAGATCCCTCTTCGCTGGAAGCGCAAGGAAGCACGCTTACGGGCACAGTAAGTGAACTAAAAGAACTAGTCTCTGAGCTAAACGGGCGCGTAACCGAAACCAAGATTATTATTGACCTTCCCAGCGATGTGCTTTTTGATTTTGACAAGGCAACGATTCGACCCTCTGCTTTGCCGAAGCTGAGGAAACTTGCTCGATTGATTAAGGAAATTGGCAAAGGTCTGGTGCAAGTCAACGGGCATACGGACTCCAAGGGTGGTGAGACTTACAATCTGAAGCTATCTAGGCGTCGTGCGGAAGCTGTCGCTACGTGGCTCGCACAGCAAGGCGAGATCGATGCCGCCCGTCTAGAGACGAAGGGATATGGCGAGAGCCGACCAGTTGCCTCCAACAAGCACCCGGATGGGTCTGATTATCCTGAAGGTCGCCAAAAGAATCGCAGGGTAAAAGTAATTCTCCCGAAGCGTTAAAAATGCCTCGTCTGTCATGTTGCGTAGCTTCACCCTCGCTGCACGCGAGTAAGGGATTATGGCATAGCAAAAAACTGGATCACGAAAATAGCACATTACTGGAAATCATTGAGGAAGTGGCATGGTGCGAACTCAGTCCATCAATCCAGGACGTTTGTTAAAAGATACCTTTAGGACAATTGGTTCCATATATATTCCGCTCCTAGTTTTTGGCTTATCTGATCTGGCAGTAGTGGCAGCAGTAGGTCTAGGGGCTTTAATCGGGGCACCGTTGATTACTGTCTTGACTATCCTGTTGAGGTTGATTTTTTCCCGCTGGGTTTACAGTGCAGTGATTTATTATACTTACCAGTATCTATCTGGAAACAGAATTAGTATTGGTAGCGCATTTAGACGAGCAATAAGCCAAACCCGTCGTTTGATCCTGTTGATCCTAGGATATTTTCTGCTGCTTTTGATTTTGTCGATCTCAGCACCTTACTTACTGATTATCCTGATTATCCCTGGGATTTATCTAAGCGTGCGCCTAGGATTTGTCTTACATGGAATTACTGTTGATAACCTTTCTTTTACAAGAGGCATTCGTCACAGTTGGAATTTAGTCAAAGGACACTGGTGGTCTACTTTTATAGCTATGATTGTTGTTCTAATAGTTTCCCTGATCTTCCTAACCCCAATTTATGTTGGTATTTTTTTGATTGGTGCTACTCTCATACCTGATTCTGCTAATTCTCAAGTTATCTCTATATTTAGGTTTACAGGTGTGTCGGTGGTGTTTGTTTTTATATACCTAGTCATCATCCCTTTTATGACGGTGTACGACACGCTGTTGTATAAGTTTTTACGAGCAAATAAGAACAAGAGCAACCAACTTCCCAGTTAGTCTGAGATGCTGGCTCTAAGGTAAGTCTCAGCTAGTCCATAACAACCAGGTCTAATGGGTAGCGAGCGATAAAGTAAAGTTTTGTAAATTCCTGCATCAGTTCTTGCGCTGGAACCGATAAATCCGTAGAGGTTCGCCTTGAACCCAACGCTAGAAGCAAAACCCAAACTTCCCAGCGTTATTTCAGCAATTGCAGGAGAGAAAAAGTGATGCGACTGTCTTCTTTTTTACCCACTACAGTAGCTAGTGCTGTTGTTTTCAGCGCTATCGCAGCTCCACCAGCTCTCAGCCAATTCCAAGACCCTGCAACGAGTACATCCGTTATTGCGCAGGTTAGTGCTGAAGAGTTAGTCAATCGTGGTCGAGAAAAACTTGCTCAACAAGACTATCAAGAAGCTATAGAACATCTTACCCAAGCGGTTCGCAACAACCCTGAGCTTGCCACAGCTTACTACAACCGGAGTTCAGCTTACCTGGAGCTTGGTGAGTATCAAAAAGTGATAGAAGATACTACCCAAGCTCTGCAAATTAATTCTAACCTTGCTGATGCCTACCTCAACCGTAGTGCCGCTCGCGTGGGGCTGGGCGAATATCAGAAAGCGATCAAAGATGCTAGCCAAGCTCTACAGATTAATCCTAACCTTGCTTTAGCTTACAACAACCGTAGTGCCGCTCGCCTGGAGCTGGGTGAATACCAGAAAGCGATAGAAGATGCTAGCCAAGCTCTACAGATTAATCCTAACCTGGGCTTGGCTTATTACAATCGGGGAATTTCCCACTACAAACTGGGTAACGAGCAGGCAGGAGATGAAGACTTAGAAAAAGCAGGAGAAATTTTTCTATATCAGGCTGGCTCCCAAGTAGCGCAAAGCCTAATTAGAGAACTCCTACAGTAGTCAGGACAATTCTTTCTATAGGTTAATTAACAACGCTTGCTGAACTTTCGCTGCCATAGTAGCGCTGCAAGTCCTTCAAGCTGAGTTGAATCAGGCTCTCGGGTTGAGACTCAGCGCAGTCGAGACTTCAAAGGAGATGTAATGTTTGAGTCAGGACAGGTCTTGCAAGACCGCTATCAACTTCAACAGAAACTAGGACAAACAATGGCAGGTCGTCAAACCTGGTTGGCAGTAGATTTCTCAACACAGCCCAACGAATCAGTTGTTCTCAAACTTTTGGCTTTTAGTGTTAAAGAAATTGAAACCTGGCTTGCTTCAAGCTTTAGACTCGAGGCTGGTGAAGCAAAAATTGCAGCGGCATAAATCGTTGATAGTGCGTCAAGTTTCTGTAAATTAAGATCAAGTAGAATAACAATAAATTTGTTGCGTTACTATGCCACGAATGAAGCGATGGGAATCTCCGAGACGAGAAGGAAGAAATACTAAGGGTAGAGGAGGCTCTGCTCGTGTTCGCCAATTAAAGAAACGGCGTAAGCAACTTGTCAAAAAGCTTAGAAATAATCGGCAAAGAAAGTTTCAAAATCTCTAATGGATTTACCCTCATGGGCACTGATTGGGGAACGGGTTAAATTGTGAGAAACTGAACTTAGTGAAGCTAGCTTTTGAATCTCCCCTTTCCCCCTTAACCCTTGAGTGAAACGCTGTACTTCATAGAGATGCTTGCCTGCTGTAAGATGTGCTCGGAGGGGATGGGGTGCGTGAAGTTGTAGGTCGGTAGAGTCGATGGCAAGACAAATAACATATTCTACTCGTACTCGCAGTCGTGCCAGTGCCCGGCTATGCTGCTTTTTTCCGAAGCAATCGCCAACATTAACTCTAGAGCACCCTAAATGTTGACTAAGAAGGGTTGCATCACTTTAACTCTGTAGCTTCTATCACATCAGCATACTAGATTCTGTAGAGCCCACCAAATGTTGTGGCTTTCAAATGTTGTGGCTTTTGAATCCCTCACGCGAGTGCAGACATGGACTCGCTCTCTCCTTAATTTTTCATTTCGTTGGAAATATGCGGATAGGGAAGGATTCGAACCCTCGGTGCCCGGAAGGGCACACTCCCTTAGCAGGGGAGCCCATTCGACCGCTCTGGCACCTCTCCTTGAAGCAATTTTTTTGCGTAGAAAATCATTCGGGCGCACCTTTTGTAAGACAAAATGTTTTAGCCCAGTTTCTTCTCAAACTTCTTTTGATGGACTAACTATTGAGCTGGTTCGTCCTTCACCTCCTACTGATTTATCAGGCTAAGAATAGATAATTCTGCAAATTAGTGACTGCGCTTCAAGTTCGCGTGAATAGACCTCTTGCACGCATCATCAATTGCTGAGGGTAGGGAAAAGGTTAAGGGTTAAAGGGGAAAGGGAAATTCCAATCAGGTTTCACCAGCCTGGTGTCAGAGATTAAATGTAAACCTTTGTTAAGTTCTGCATCTACTCGTAGCTTTCGCCTGAAAAGACAATAGAGGTTCGCAAGCAAGTTTCCTCATCTCAGCGATTGCAGGAGAGAAACAGTTATGCAGTTATCCCATTATATTCGCAAAACCCTAGCTACTACTGTCGTTTTTAGCGTTATGGTTTTACCAGCTATCAATGAACTCCACAAGTCTACATTGACTGTGTCTAGGGGAAGTCAAGATCTTGTGCAGGCAAATCCTGGAAGGCTGGTTGAGCGTGGCATAGAGAAACTCAATCGGGAAAACTATCAGGAAGCAATTGAAGTTTTTACCGAGGCGGTCAAGAACAATCCTGACTTAGCCATAGCTTATTTCAAACGGGGGGTTGCCCACTTCAAACTGGGAGAGTACCAAGAAACGATTGCAGACCTCAACCAAGTTCTGCGGATTAATCCTGAATATGCCGATGCCTATTACAACCGAGGAATAGCTCACTACCAACTGGGCGAGGATCAGGAAGCGATCGCTGATTTTACTCAAGCCTTACAAATTAATCCTGAATATGCCGCAGCCTATTACAACCGAGGAATAGCTCACTACCAACTGGGCGAGGATCAGGAAGCGATCGCTGATTTTACTCAAGCCCTGCAAATTAATCCCAAAGATGCCGATGCCTACTTCATGAGGGGGTTGGCTCACGCTGAACTGGGCGAGTACCAAGAAGAGATTGCAGACTACAACCAAGCCCTGCAAATTAATCCTGAAGATGCTACAGCCTATTACAACCGAGGAATAGCTCACGCCCAATTAGGAGAGTATCAGGAAGTGATCGCTGATTTTACTCAAGCCTTACAAATTAATCCTGAATATGCCGATGCCTATTACAACCGGGGAAGAGCTCACTACCAACTGGGCAATTATCAGAAGGCAATAGAAGATGCTGACCAGGCTTTGCAGATTGATCCTAACCTTGCCAAAGCCTACCTCAACCGTAGTGCCGCTCACCTGGAGCTTGGTGAATACCAGAAAGTAATAGAAGATGCTGACCAGGCTTTGCAGATTAATCCTAACCTTGCCAAAGCCTACCTCAACCGTAGTGCCGCTCACCTGGGGCTTGGTGAATACCAGAAAGCAATAGAAGATGCTGATCAGGCTTTGCAGATTAATCCTAACCTTGCCAGAGCCTACTTCTATTGGGGTCTTGCTCACTACCAACTGGGCGAGGATCAGGAAGCGATCGCAGACTTACAAAAAGCTGCACAACTGTTTCTAGACCAAGGAGAGCAGGCTAACTACGAACGCACACGGACTCTAATCCAAAAACTCCAGTAGGAGTTCGTTCTCTAATCATCTCGGTCAGCAGAAAATACATTTTTGCCTATTGTCTGCGTACCGCTCAGTTTCAATGGTGTTATGCGTAAGGATTACTAAGACCTATGAATAAATATTTAGTCATTTTTCTGAGAAGTGGAGGATTTTTCGGTTTGGCAATGGGGTTATTTTATACTCTCCAGTACCAGAATGTTTCTGCGGGCGTGAGGTGTGGCTTGGTCACAGGCATCTTGTTTGGGGTTAGTATGGCGGCGCTTTCCTATCTCTCAGACCAAAAACTGAAAAAGAAAGGAATTGATACGAGTAGTGCTCATGTTCGCCGCTCGCATAAAATCTCTGTAACTCGAACAGCCAGGGATCTAATTCCTACGTGCAAGAAGGCAATTCTTTTGATCAAACACTCATCTCTAAAAAAGGAAGATACAGAGACGGGCACTCTTATTGCCAAAATGGGGATGTCTTGGAATAGCTTTGGAGAAACTCTCGAGATATCGCTCAAGCCTTTAGCCGATGGCAGAACACTGATCAAAATTGCTAGTTCACCGTCGTTACCAACAACAATAGTTGATTTTGGCAAAAATCTGGAAAACGTAGAGACAGTGGTGAGTTATATAAAGCAAGAGCTAGGCGATGAAGTAAGAGATTGTGCATAACATATGCTGGTATGGTCAAATAATAAAATGACGAGACCAACGCGCTGACAGGTAGCGATAGGTATTATGGGCTTTCCTAAAACCCCACAGGCAATTAACCTAGGCCTCAATTTATCTTAGTGTCTTCAGGAGATCTTAATGCGACGACCTACTTTACCTAATTTTACGCTACTCGAAATGCTTGGGGGAGCTGCTTTCACTGGATTTGAGGGCGCTCTACTGTTCATCGCCTTGGAAAGCCTATTTTCCTCGGACTCGATCAGCATAGGATTGTGGGGAATGAGTTTGGGTGGGCTAATTTTTGGCCAGTATCGCCGGATTATTGAAAAAATTGACCTTCCGATTATTGCAGGTATCACTCTGGGGCTGGTGCTGTTGTTGTCCTTTCTGCGTAGCTTTCCGAGTGAGATAGTGGTAGTGATATCTATTTTAGGGGGAGCAGGTGCGATCGCAGCGACGGCACTGTTTCGCTTAATCTATCAATTGCTATCGAGGGTTTGGTAGCAACTGCACTTCCCAATTGCACTTAATCGCAACCTCCCAGAAAGAGCCCCTTGCTTTGACTCTCCCCAACGTTGAGTAGCATCTTCTCTCCATGCTATGAGTCTTTATCCCACTCGCTTACTTGTTGTTGCAGTGCTCAAACTTGAACTATGTCCCAGAACAACGAAACACCTATTCTGATCGCATCCTTGCTCATCACGGTAGCTTTACTAGTGGTCGGGTTTTCCTGGTTAAGCGATCGCTTGAAGCTTCCCGAACCCTCGGAATCACCTAGGGAACTACCAGAGCAAATCAGCCTAGGAGAGAAGATTTTGATTGAAAAAAACACTTCCGATCAAGAAGCTGGCGTACAGGCATTTGCTAATGAAAATTTTGTCGCTGCTGCCAACCAGTTTCAGTTATCTCTAGAAGCTAAGCGTAATGACCCTGAAACCAGAATTTATCTGAACAATGCCCAGTTACTTGCTGAGCCGCAAGCCCAGCCCTATAAAATTGCTGTTGTCGTTCCCGCAAAACCAAGCAGTGACAAAAACAAAGCTCTAGGCATTCTACGAGGAGTTGCCCAAGCCCAAAGTGAAATTAACGACTCGTCTAGTCGG
>PXPT01000142.1:0-5668 GCA_003021505.1 Cyanobacteria bacterium QS_4_48_99
TGGTTCGCAGCAGCCATAAGGAGAAATTTCCTTACTGTCAATCCCACTTTCATCCATATAGATTAGTTGCTCTGGTTGGTATAGTGGGAGTCTTTCCGTAAATTCAGTCCGGGGTTTTTGATCTCGTTCGAGGTAGTTGTACGTTTTTTTACGTGTCTAGCCAATTTTTTTCAGTCCTCGAGCAATGGTATGGCGGCTCATGTTACCCCATTTGGGAGCCATTTGTTCGGTAGTTAGTTACCATGTGGAGCCACAAATTCTCGAAATGCTTGCCAATTCTGATTTTTTTGGTGGGGAATGGGAGGGTGAGGGGATGGGGCTTCCACTAACCCGTGAGTTAGCTTGGCTGCGCCACTTGTAGAGGGTAGAACCACTCACATCCAGTAGCCAACTAACTCGGCTCATCGACCTTCCACTCGCCATTTACCGCAAGGCACCTTCACCAAGATCTTTACTGTATGCAACTGCCACCACCCAAAACTCATCAAACTAGACTTTCCCTTGATTGTCAACTATCCTTAGCTCGCTGCTATACTTTATAAATCAGCTCTAAAACTGTGCCTACACTGGGCGAATTTCTTCGGTAGCACAAGTGGTTCCTGAACTGTGCCTGTTTCTTATAAACTTCAATTACGAATGAAGTGCTTTACCAACAAGGTACACTGGAGGATGTTTTTCCCGCGCTACTGTCTGTAATTGAAACAATTGAGACAGATAGTGAAACCAGAGAGGTGATTGCCGATGGGCACGCGAGCATACCAATTTGAGGAGTAGAAAATGGCAATTGATCAAGTTCGGCTGGTGAATCCCGAATGAAATCTAAACCGCACTATTGAATTTCCAGATGACCAATATATTCTAGATATGGCTGATGAAGCTGGCATCCGTTTGCCCTCCGGATGCTTGCGAGGGGAATGTTTTCCTGTATTGCCAAAATTATTAGTGGCAATGTCAATCAAAGTCAGTGAATATTTATGACAGAACCGGAAATTGAAGCAGGCTATACTGTTACTTGCGTCGCTTATCCGCTGTCTGATTGCGTCTTAGAAACGCATCAACAACAAGTTTTGTATAGCTCCTCCCTTTATGGTCCCAAAGCTCAGTAAAGTGCGCTGCAAATTAGCCAAAATTTATTATATTCATGTCTACTCAGCAACCAACAAACTTCACCGTTCCAGAAGCTCGAAAACTACTCGGAGAATATAGCTGTCTCCAGATTAAACCTGTAGAATCCGAAGCAGAAAAAGAGCGGCTGCGTCAAGCGTTATTGCTTATCACAGATTTATCAGAATCCGAAAACCTCGGAATCTGCGCGGATAATGCCATCCAGGGGTTTGCAGCCTTGGAAAGTTACTTAAAGGCTTTAGGTTACGAAATTCCTTTTAACAAAAACTCCATTCCCAGCGAAGAAAACCCCTGCTATATCAAATTCAATACTCAGCGAATGTCTCATTTTTGCGAGTCTTATACTGGAGATTCTCGCGGCGTGTTAGTCTCTTGTCAATCGGAAGATGATGCCATTGCTGGAACTTACGGTCATTTGCCCCTAGATTTATTTGAGTAGAAGGATAAGTATGATTCATCAAGAGCAAATCGAGCTTTCAACTAATAAAAATGGAGATATGCACGACCTTACTAAAGAGGTTGATGCTGCGGTCAAACAATCTGGAATGAAGACAGGAATTGCTCACATTTTTAACATTGGCAGCACCGCATCAATTGGCGCTATCGAGTTTGAACCCGGACTCCAACAGGATCTTCCTAAAACCTTAAATAAGCTCATGCCGCCCAGTCGGGAATACGGACACGAGCAAACCTGGCATGATGGGAATGGGCACTCTCATCTTCAAGCCACTACTCTTGGTCCTTCACTGACTGTCCCGGTGCGTAACGGGAAGCTAGAGTTAGGAACCTGGCAGCAAATTTTTCATCTCGAATGCGACATTAAACTCCGCCAGCGCTGTATTATGGTGACGATTTACGGGGAATAGTTTTCTACGAGGCATTGCTCGCACTCGCTTCTCATCTCCACTCCACGTTCAATGTTGTCGGTTAAAGACAGAAGGGCGATCGCACGCGATCACCCTTTATACTTAATTTATTCCCGAAAATGGAGATGAGTGGTTTATGCGTTCGCTTCTTCCTTAACCAACTTATCCCAATCGAGATCCTTGAGACTGTTGTTGCGACGCAAGGGACGAGTGACCAATTCCAAAAGGTCACGGGGATTGGTGAAACCTTGAATCTGCGAGAAGGAGAACTCTGTAGACCACTTGGTATTGATACCACGAGCCTCTAACGGATTAGCGTGAGCCATACCTGTAATCACCAAGTCTGAAGTATCTCGTTCAATCCGCTGAAGCTGGTTGTAGTTGTCCGGCTTCTCCATAATCCTCGGCAGCGGTACGCCCATGTCACTACAGGTTTGCTGCAGTAGTGCCAGTTCTGACCTTGATAGCGCTTAATCCATATAGGGGATGCCGATTTCCTGCACTGTCATACCGCAGCGCACCAAGAAGCGAGCCAAGGAAATTTCTAGCAGGTTATCGCCCATGAAGAAGACGCTCTTGCCACGAACTAACTGCAAGTAGTCTTCCACGCTTTCCCAAATTTGGTTTTCCTGCTCATCTAAACCATTAGGTTCAATACCGAATACCGAACAGAGCTTTTCGAGCCAAGCACGAGTGCCATCAGGATTAATGGGGAAGGGAGAGCCAACCAGCTTACATTTGCGGCGACGCATAAGATTGGTGGCAGTTCGGCTCAGGAAGGGATGAATTCCAGAAACGTAGTAGCCTTTCTCCAGAACAGGCAGCTCGGTAAACTGTTTAGCAGGCAGCCAGCCAGAGACTTTAATTCCTTGCTTTTTCAGCTCTAGGGTAAGCTGGGTAACAACGGGGTCAAGCACGGAACTGAAGAGTACCAGCGGCGGATGATCCCCATATTGCGCTTCCTCGGCTTCCACTTCTTCTTTCTTCCGCCCGAAGTTGAGAAGTTTAGAAAAGGTGTTGCCTTGTTCTTTTTCTTCTTCTTTAGGAGCCTCACTGGGACAACGGTTCGCCATCGCTGCCAGCACAGTATCATTCGGCTTGAGTAGACCTCTTGCGGAATTCCCATTAAGCTGCTAATTTCAACTCATAGTTGTAAAGTCCGGCAAGCAAATTGACTCGCAAACCAAATCGCTTCCTTCGATGTAATCACATGCTCCACCGTTACTCTGACGGGTGCTAGTTGAGAATTAGCTTCTTTTTCTTGGTGTTTTGGTGAGGAGTTTTGCTAGCTAGATGGTAATGGTGAATCCCTTGATAACCTTGGTAACCTCAAAGCTTTATTTTTTATCTGGCAGGAGTTTTGCTTTCTTGGAACTAATAAAAATCGTGTCTGCTTCCTTTGCCCAAAGCCGTACAAATAATTTCTTTGGTGAGTTGGTTAATAATTAGTTGCATTTTGATAGTATGGCAGAGTCGTTTCCCACTATAGTAGTGTTTTTGTTTGTTTTTTTGGGTGTTTCGATTTTTGTCTCTGCTACATTAATAACAATGACTTCAATTCCCGCCTGGAGTGGTTGAAGTTGCCGCTTGCTTGGTAACCGGAATTTGTCTGATTTTACTAAAACATCTTCCATGAGTGGTTGAAGTTGCCGCTTGCTTGGTAACCGGAATTTGTCTGATTTTACTAAAACATCTTCCATTCTTTTTACGAGGCGCCATGCCGTGAATTCATGAACTCCCCAATCTGGTCCAATCTGGAAGAAAGTTCCATACTCCCGTAGATACTGCAAAGTCAGCACTGCCTCGCCTTCCTAGCTGGGCTGGGGCTACTTCCTGTATCATCGTACTAAAAGTTTCTTTAGACACACCATATAGCCGTTTGAACTCCCAACAAGACAATTTAAGAGCTTTTTTGTAACGCCTTAGGAAACCAACTAGGTCTAGTTTTATCCCTTTTGTTGAGCTTACTTCCTTGATGTGTGCAAAATGTCTAGTAAAGGCGTAATCCAGCCCATTCGCACGAGTAACAACGATGGGAATCCCAATTTTGGGTTCGAGTTGGGGAGCGAGCCACTCCAAGTCCATCTTGATAATTCCGGTGGTGCAAGTGCCAATCCAGACAATTACACTAGGGTTGCGATCGCGCTTAATCTGCAAAGACAGCCGCTTCAGTTCTTCATAGTCATTGAGCTGGGCAGAGATATCCCCTTCTTCTAGCTCTGCCATCGCGTAGCGGGGTTCTGAAAAAATTATTACCCCATCGAGTTTTGCAAAAAGTAGCCACAGGTTTTTGTCCCAATGACCAAAAAGAATACCAGTTATCAAAAGTAGCTAGAGAGATAAAGCATCTGTAATATATTGCCAACCAGTCCAAGAACGAATGAGATTTTTCGACAAATGGTTTAAATGATTAGCTAGTTTATTTCTTAACTCCTCCAAGTCATCTAACCACAGGGTTTTGATTTGCCTTTTTAGATATTGCCAAACCCTTTCGATAGGATTTAGCTCTGGACAGTAGGTCGGTGGAAACAACAAGATTATATTCTCTGATGTCACTAGTTTATTTGCCGTATGGCAGGGGCATTATCCAGTTAAATAATGTGGATTTCGTCCTGTTTTTTTTGGGGAAACTTTTCTAAATATAATTCCAAGCAATCAGAGTTAAAATGACAAAATTAATAGAAAAAAAGTTCCACCACCAAGTGGTTCCACTAATCCGTAAATATAACAGAAATTATAGTGCACTGTAAGGTTTGCTGTGGTTTCACTCCTTTGAGGGTGATTTTCTGACCAGATTCAGTCCTAAATCCTAATCTGGCCTCATCTTGATACCAATATGCAAGGTCGCGATGATCACCCCATTTTTCTCTATTTTTACCAATTAGACCTTTAATTCTCGGGCTGCAAGTGCTGTTTAAATACTTCAATCACTCCTAGTTTTTGTTTTTTATGGCGAGGTCGCGGTACTTTTAGTTTGCTTCCTAATTCATATCTGACAGTTCTGTGTATTGTCGGATAACTGATTTCCAAATCTTGGCAAGTTGATAGCCAGAGTTAATTTCGTGAGAACTACTGAATCCTCGGGTTCAGATAGTTATTTTTGCATTGGAGCTACTGTTTCTATTTCTAGCTTTTTTAGTCTTCCTGTTTTTGGTGGTTATTCGAGTAATTTTTCTAATCCACCTGTTCGGTACAATTGAAACTAATGATGAATAGTCGATTCAGGAGGACACGGATGCCGAATTATTTCGGCATCGTGAGCTGTCCGTAAACGCCCCAGAATTACTGCCAAATATCTTACCGTTTCTGCTGCTTGTATTTTCAGCAGATAGAGAGTTTGTACTTTGGCATAATTTAGCGCCGTTTTCTGTTTTTTCATGAGAGACTTTAAGGTGTCTGCTGACTCGGCGATCACGATTTTGAAACTCCTGACATTGGCTTTTTGATTAATATCACTCTATACCAAGTCTCCAGTTACTTTTGAGAAAAGGTATCAACCCCATCCTCTACATCCTGTGTGCTGGTTGCGCGTGGCGGATGCTATCCCACAACTTTCCCTGCTGGAAAACGGTCTATCATTATTTTCGGAGTGGGCGCATAGACCGAACATGGCAGGAGATTAACCATAAGTTACATCAATAGTCGCGCCTGATCAAAGACCGTGAACCCTCACCAAC
>PXPT01000142.1:5847-9092 GCA_003021505.1 Cyanobacteria bacterium QS_4_48_99
ATGGAAGTGGTGATGCGAGCTGGGACAAGCAAAGGCTTGGTACCACTTCCCCGGCGTGGGGTGGTAGAGCGTTCTTGGGGCTGGTTCCACTGCTGCCGATAATGTTGCGACCTTTAGCGTAAGTCAAACTTTTCAGAATCCTCTAACTTTCAGAATCCTAAACATCTACCTAAACATGAGGCAAATCTAAAACGGAAACAGAAACATCTATCTCGTAAGCAACAAGGCTCTAATCACTATCAAAAAGCCAGAAGAAAGTAGCTAGGGCACACGAAAAAGTAAGTAAGGCCCGACAAACTTTTCACCATCAACTCTCACGCAAGCTGGTGGAGGAAAACCAAGTCATCCTTGATGAGAATCTCAAGGTCAAAGGGATGCTCCGTAATTATCAACTAGCTAAATTTATAGCTGACTGTGGATGGGGCATCTTTGTAAACTTGGTCTCGTACCAAGCCAAGGAAGACGGGAAAACTTTTCTGGAGATAGATAGTTCTTCCCATTTTCTAAAAGTTGTAATTATTGTCTCAATGTTGTTGATAGCCTTCCTCTTGATGTTTGTAGCTGGAGTGGTCACAGTTGCCAGACACCACACGATAGGGAGATCAACGCCGCTATAAATATAAGGGAAGAAGGATTACGAGTTCTCGACCAACATCTCGCGGTGCCGAACTTGTTCGGCACCCGTGTCCTCGCCTCTGGGAGGGAGGCAACTGCCAGTGGAGGCAAGGTCAGACCAACCAGAGAACCTAAATCCTGTGTGTTGGGAAATGCTGTTGAATCTGGAAGCCCACGAATCAAGTTCGTAAGAACTTAGCGTTGGGTGGTTCACCAGCCGCCTCAAACTCACCCGCCAGGGAACAGCAGACGCAGCCACCACCGAGTTCCGCCATGCGTACGTTTTTCCCTTCCATGATTTGGGTATCAATGGCGATTTCGCCAAACTCATTCATGAGAATGGCAATTTTTTGGGAAATCGTATTGAGGAGGTGACGCAGCAGCGTTGTCTTTCCGCTTCCGAGGGGTCCGGTAATGAGTGTAAGTGGTGTGCGTGTCTGCATAAATTTCGCGCCTCAGGCGCCTACCCTTTGATATTGCCAATCGGAGTGAGGCGAGCAACCCGTTTACTCAGTCCCTCTAATTCTGTTGCTTCCACAACCTCATCGACATTCTTGTAGGCTCCGACTGCTTCCTCTGCCATTCCCCGAGCAGAGGTACTGCGGCTATAGATGCCTCGAGGTTGCATATCTTTGCAGAGTTTTTCGCCTTGCCACTTTTTTCGTGCCTTTGTCCTGCTCATGGTTCTTCCGCTGCCATGAGTGGTGCTGAAGAAAGTTTGATCGCCACTAGGCGCACCAGCAAGCAAATAAGAGCCTGCCTCCATACCACCCCGAGAATTACGGGCTGACCACCTGCTGATATCGCTCTGGAATGCCTTCGGTTTGGGAGCCAAAAGCGCGAGTAGCACCTTTACGATGGATAAGAAGCGATCGCTCTTTTCCGTAAACCTTGTGATGCTCTAGTTTAGCCGTATTATGTGCCACATCGTAAACTTGATGCATTCCTAACGCTTCTGCCGAACGTCCAAAAACCTCGGAAAATACCTCACGAACGCGGTGTAGGATCACTTGCCGATTGGCAAATGACATATTGAGTCCGCACTTCATGGCGGAGAAGTAGTCTTGACCCTCTGGCGAATTGAAGGGCGCACAGGCAAGCTCCCTGTCCAGGATTTCGATACCATACTTGCTCTGCATCACTTTTAAGAAGACTTGCAGGTAATCCGTTGCCACTTGATGACCAAATCATCGACTACCACAGTGGAACATCACCACCACTTGATTGGGCTTAGTAATCCCAAACGCCTTTGCCAACTCCCAATCGAAAATATTTTCCGGGCGAGCAAATTGCACTTCCAGATAGTGATTGCCAGAACCCAAAGTGCCAATTTGATGGAAACCGCGCTCAACTGCTTTATTACTAATGTTGGAAGAATCAGCTCCTTCAATGCAGCCGTTTTCTTCTGTTAGGGCGTGTTCGCAAAGTAAGTAAAGCGGCCTGAAGTTGGATGCATGAGCGGATTTAACCTGTTCGATTGGAGTGAGACTGCCCCAGCTACTGATACCCAACTCGAATACCGGGTGATCGGCGCACGAACCCCTGCGTTCTCAATGGGATTTTCTGGAACCTGCGCACAGGGGCACCTTGGCGCGAAATGCCCTGGTGCTACGGTCCCTGAACCACCGTCGCTAACTGCTTCGACCGCCGGTGCCAAGCTTGCGTTGGGGAGCGCATTGGATAGGTCAAATCCCCTAATTTGACTGACTTTAGGTCATTGTACCTACTTTGCGAACACGCCCTAGTTCCAGCAAGGTGGGCCTGATGGTACTGTAGGATGGCAAACCCTCTACACCCAACAGTTTCTTCCAGGCGAACCTTGGAGCCAGTCCCCCATGGAAAGGAAGCCCCGATTTCTCCTGGTTTGCGCCTACTATCTGGCATGGGCTCGAATACATCTACAAGGGCAAGTTCGCTCATTTCTTCCATTTGTTTTTAACAAAGCATCCTTTTAGAATGAAATAGCCCTGGAGGCATCCATAGTTGTATGAATCTTGGTGCTTAATCGGCCCTTACTGGGTCCCATCGCTTCCTGCGATCGCTTCCCCCCTTTGCACCCCAACTCTGCTGATGGGCGCGGACAATCGTCGAGTCAATCATGGCATCTTCCTTGTCAGCCTCATCCGCCAAGTGCCCAAATACCCGCTCCCACACACCTGTTTTTGACCAAGGGCTTGCATCGAGTGTGAATCACTCCCAAATCTCCCCATCGCTCCGGCAAGTCTCTGCTGGGAATTCCTGCCCGGTAGGGATAGAGTACCGCTTCGACAAATGCTCGATTCTCTTTAGCCGTTACTCCCACTTTCCCTTCCTGCCCTGGCAGCAAATCTTCTCCCGTCGCTTACTTCCACTCCAGTTTGCCCGCCCCAGCTTACCTAATTGATGACAGACCCTAGGGGAGTGAGCTATTGACCCATAACTCATGAATTTAGATGACATCCCCTAGGGAGTTGGCTTTCGGCAGAAGAATCAGTGATTGACAAGTGACAAGAAGGAAAACTTAAAAGAGATGCCTCTGTACAGGACAAAAGCTTGAAGAGTAAACAGGAAAAGGGTTTCATGGAATTGCTAGCAACCAATGAAACCCTATGGATGAGGTTACTCTAGTGCGCGATACCTTGCGCTCCCAT
>PXPT01000143.1 GCA_003021505.1 Cyanobacteria bacterium QS_4_48_99
AAATGTAGCTATGAATCTCGATCGAGATGCAGTATTTACCAAGATGGCTCAGGCACAGGGAAAATGTGGATTGGGCCTGGAGCAGGTTTGATCTCTTTTGAGAATGAAATAGCCCTGGGACAATTATGGAATAATTCTTACGCGATTCACTCGGTAGGTGGTGCCAACCTTGAAGTTTTGGAGAGATATGTTCGAGGGCTGGACTCCCCAGAATGTTAAGAGAGGAAGTATCGAACTCCCTCTCTTAACGCACCTGTTTATCCCAGCGCCACCCTTCAGGATGGCGTGGGGCTTACGGTGATTTTGCTAATTTTTAATTGTTTCGGTCAGCCTCTTAATCAAACTCATCGACTCAACCTCAAAAGTAGGCGATCACAAAGCTTGCATTAAATTAAGCTCTGAATCACTTAGTAACTCGAAAGGAAGGTGGAGCCGATAGGCTGCCTCTTGCTGATATTCTGTGCTTTGTGTGCTAAGACCAAAAAAAACTGCGCCCAATGCTTGTAGCTCTTTATGATGATCTCTAAAACCACAAGATTGCGGCGTGCATCCACTCGCTCCTGGAATTTCGTCCCAACCTTCAGGTAAATCTAGATCAGGTTTACCAGTAAGGGGATATCAGTACACAACAGTCCTTCCAGGAAGGCTTACTAAATCCACAATTCGGGATGCTGCTGAAGTCAAAGGAACGGAAGGGAGTTGCATCCCTAAAAGGTGATCACAAGCCCCATCATGGAGAGGCACTGGAAGGTTTTGGGAGAAATTTAGGGATTATCCATTCTTAGTTCCTGGGATGTAACGCTTACTGCCAGCAAGACATTCCCTTTGCGCTCTTTGCGTCTTAGCGGTTATAAAACTTCCTTACTCTGAGCTAAGGTGACATCGGGAAAGGCTTTCGCTCAGTACGCCCCACAATCACCTATGTCTCGCCCTGTCATATATCTTGCCATTACTAGCCATGGTTTCGGTCATGCAGTTCGGGCTTGCTCAGTTGCGGCTGCCGCACAACAGCTTAACCCCGAAATCCTGCCGGTACTGGTTACTACTACGCCCCGTTGGTTACTGGAATCCTACCTTCCTGGCGATTTCATCCATCGCCCCCGTAGCTATGATGTTGGTGCAGTACAATCGGACAGCATCACCATAGATCGCGCTGCCACTCTAGAAAAATTACAGCATCTTCGCTCTCGGCAGGATGCCATTATTGCCGGGGAAGTGAACTTTATTCGCAGGAATCGCGTGGGATTGGTGCTAGCAGATATTCCCCCACTGGCTGCACCCATTGCCAAGACTGCCGGGATTCCCTGTTGGGCAATGAGTAACTTTGGCTGGGACTATATCTACCGCGATTGGGGTGGGGACTTTGTGGAAATCGCCAATTGGATGAGTGAGTGTTATAGCAAAAGCGATCGCTTGTTTCGCCTCCCTATGTACGAACCGATGAGTGCCTTTTCCGAGATTACAGATGTAGGATTAACGGGCGGAATGCCTCACTTTAGCGAAAGCCAATTGCGAACTGAATTTGGTTTAAAAACGCCTCAGGAAAAAACTGTCTTACTCTCCTTCGGCGGATTAGGACTCCAGAAGATTCCCTATTACAACCTACAATACTTTCCCGATTGGCAATTCATTACCTTTGACCACCAAGCCCCCGATTTTCCTAATCTAGTTAAAGTTACGGATAATCAATATCGCCCTGTCGATTTTATGCCCTTGTGTGGGCGAGTGGTGTCCAAACCGGGGTACAGCACCTTTGCCGAAGCCTTACGCCTGGGTGTCCCCATTGTTTCTCTATCGCGCGAGGGTTTTGCCGAAGCTGCCTTACTGTTAGAAGGAATACAGAACCATTCTCAGCATCAACTCCTCACCCCGGAAGAATTTCTCCAAGGCAACTGGGATTTTCTTCGCAAAATGCCACAGCCAGCTCGTCAAGCTTCCCCTCTGCTTGTGGATGGAACAGAGGTAATTGCCCAAGCTGTCGTCAATTACTTTCGCAATCGGTCGTAAAAAGGCAACTATGGCAGAAGCAGAGCTTTTCTACAAACAACCACCAAACCCAAAAGAGGCGCCCAACTCCCAACAACACCAAGTGTCTGAATGGGCGGCAGAATCAGAACAGAAAGCGAGGTCTCCACAGACACAAACATCCGGACAGAAACAAGGCGGGTATTCCTCAGCTACCCTTGATTTAGCTTACCAGGATGTCTGCCGAGTAATGGGAGAGCAAGGCGAGCAAAGTCAAATTCTCACAACCAAGCTCAATATCCTGTTCGCTGTTAACGTGGGTTTGCTAACTAGCTTGGCTATTTCAAAGCTAATTTTGGTTCCCAGTCTACTCAGTTTTGGAGAAGCCCTAGGATTTTTAGTCAGTTTTACTCTGCTATTTAATGCTTTTTTACCCCGTCAGGTGGCGGTTAGTCCCAATCTAGATGACCAAGGATTTCTGGAGCGGTATCTCAATTTACCACCGTCGGAGTATCGGTTAAAAATGATTGTCAATCTGGTAGAAACCTATAATATCAATAAGCAGCGATTAGACGATAAATCTCGGTCTTTGACCTATGCTGCCTACGCGACCATAGGATTGGCATCGTTAACTATACTGCATTTAGTCCTAGAATATTTCGATCCCACGTTGCGACCAGGTGCTTACTAATGAGTCCTGAAAAAGAGCCAACCAACTCTCAAAATAATTATTTTGACGATAACCAGAACGAGGAGAAAGAGCAAGACGAGTTACCCGAACCTGATTCAGATAACATCACCGTATTTACAAACAGCCTTCCTAACGAGCCTATCCTACCCTGGCATCACTTCGATTCCCCCTGGCAAGCATCAGAAGCTAACTCTGAAGAGGAAGAATCGGAGAAATCCCATAAAGAGTCCGAGGAAGAGCAATAGCTTTTTTAGCCTACCCAATAACTGACCAATTATGACTCAACAAGTCCTCAATCATCACCAACAGGTACTCAAACTCAAAACAACCGGAAAATCCTTGCATAAAATTACCTCCAAGGTGGAAGCAGCGGTTGCCGAATCCGGGATAGAAACTGGTCTTTGCACGGTTTTTGTGCGCCATACTTCCGCCAGCTTGCTGATTCAAGAAAATGCTGATCCCGACGTTCTCACTGATTTATCCAACTTCTTTGCCGAACTGGTGCCAGAAGACACGCGACGCTATATTCATACTGCCGAAGGACCAGACGATATGCCTTCTCATATTCGCTCTGCCCTCACTCACACTTCCGAGCAAATTCCCATCATGCGGGGCAGATTAGCGCTCGGAACCTGGCAAGGAATTTATATGTGGGAACACCGACAGCATAGTCAGCAGCGCGAGGTTATGGTTCACATTAGTGGTAATTAAGGAAAAGGGGAAGCAGGGGACCTGGAAAAGAAAGACGCGGGGATAATTCAGAGTTTAGAATTCGGAATCACTCCTCACTGGAATAACTTTCAACCTTTAAACTTAAACCTGCAACCTGAACCTCTTTGCCTGGTGCGGTTATTTATTAAAAGATGAACTTTTACCTGGGAATAGACTTCGGCACTTCCGGTGCTAGAGCGATTGTCGTCGATGCAGAAAGAATGATGCAAGCAGAGGCGCAGTGTCTTATTGAAGCGTCGCAGGATACGGCGGAGGATTGGCAGAAGGCTTTATTTGCCTTGATTGAACAGATTCCTCAACAGGTGCGCTCAGAAATTCGCGCGATCGCGATCAACGGCACTTCCTCTACTGTACTCCTTTGCGATGCTCAGGGCAATCCGGTAGATGCGCCAATTTTGTATAACGATAGGCGAGGGGAAACGATGCTGAAGCAGTTAAAGGAGATTGCCCCTCCCCATCATGTGGTTTTAAGTGCTACTTCTAGTCTGGCAAAACTTTTTTGGTGGCATCAGCAACCCGCCTATCATCAAGCCTCTTATTTCCTTCACCAAGCAGACTGGCTCGCTTTTTTGCTGCATGGAAAACTCGGGATAAGCGACTATCACAATGCGCTCAAACTCGGTTACGAAGTGGAAAAGCTCTGCTATCCTGGTTGGATAGAACAGTTGCCGTTTCGCTCCCTGCTGCCGCAAGTATTCGCGCCGGGAATGCCTATCGGAGAGATCAAAAGTGAGATTGCTTCTCGCTGGGGATTGCCACAGGATTGTCGGGTGTGTGCAGGCACAACAGATAGTATTGCTGCATTTCTCGCCAGTGGTGCCAAGTTACCAGGTGAGGCAGTAACTTCCCTCGGTTCCACGCTGGCGCTGAAGCTGTTAAGCAATCAGCGGGTAGAGGATGCCAGATACGGAATTTATAGTCACAGATTAGGGGAATTGTGGCTAACAGGTGGCGCATCGAATACAGGCGGTGCAGTGCTACGGCACTTTTTTAGTTATGAGGAGTTGGAGCGTTTCTCTGGACAAATTGATGCTGACACCGAAAGTCCCCTAGATTATTATCCCTTATTGGAGAGAGGCGATCGCTTCCCGATTAACGATCCCCAATTGCCACCTAAGCTAGAACCTCGTCCTGATAATCCGGTTGAATTTCTCCACGGCTTACTCGAAAGTATGGCACGGATTGAAGCGCAAGGATATCAGCGATTGCAACAACTAGGGGCAACTAAACTAAGTCGCGTTTATACAGCAGGAGGCGGTGCAAACAATTCCAATTGGAGAATTATGCGCGAGCGTCATCTCCAAGTGCCAGTTGAGTCATCAGTAAAGACGGAGGCGGCTTATGGAACAGCATTGTTGGCATCGGGAGTTGAAGGTAATTAGGTAGAGGTTATACAGCTTCAGAAAAGCTAGGAATTAATGAGAAGGAGAGTCTACATAGATGCCTCAGTCATTGGGGATGTGAAGATGTAGAATTCCAGGACGCTTCGCGCCATTTATTCGAGCAGTTCCAATTAGGCGAGGCAACTGCTGTAGTATCGGAGCTAACTTTACTGCAACTGGAAAAAGTTCCAGAGAACGTCAGAGCTGTTCTGCCAAGGGTACTAAGCAAAACAAGGAAATGGTAGAGTTTACAGAAGAAGCCGCCGAACTGGCAGAATGCTACGTTTCAGCCAAAGTGATAGGAGAAGCTAGTCGAGATGATGCGCGGCACATTGCTATTGCTACTGTAACTCGCGTGGATGTACTGGTGAGCTGTAACTTTAAACACATTGTCAACCTTGACCGGATACAGAAATATAACTCTGTAAACCTACGTTACGGATACTCGCTTTTAGAAATCAGGACGCCACCGGAGGCAATCAGCTATGGAAACGAAGAAGGACTTTGACGCCGTAGAGATGATGCGTACGCTCAGAACGAAGGTAGGCAAAGAGCTGAACTGTAAAAGCTACCAGGAGCAAAAGAACTACATTCGAGAGCGGCTGCGGGATGGAGATAATAACTCCGAATCGCCTTATTAAACCTAGCTACTGTTTGCGAATGGCTATAGTGTAGGAAGGGCGCTGTTTGGCTTCTCGTTTAGTTTTAACGAGGCGAAAGTTGTGATCAATGTATAAATGCTCGAACTGAGGCGTGGCTTGGGAGGCTCCTTTTAATTGCCTAGAAATCTTTTGATTCAGTTTACTTAAAAAGGGAAATTTAGGAAGGCTTGGAGTTTGTGAGGAAATTCCCTGTTTAGATTCAACCACCTGAGTAAACCAACGATTTGCTCTAGTAATAGTTAGAGGCGAGGTTCCCAGCCTAAAAGCTTGCTTAATTCCGACATTTTGAATGACCCACTCACCCGCTTGAATCTTATATTGTTGAATCAACATTAAGTCGTAAGTAAATAGAGACGATAAATTTTTCAAGACAGGAAGTTGATTTCCTAGTGCGTAGCGGGCAATATTGGCATAGTAGCCGTCGTCGTGGAAAATTTGGTAACACTGATCGTGTACACGTCCTGGTAGAGTATCCTGAAATGGGATAGTAGACCACACTGGTAGCCAAACTCCAGGAACGAGCGATGCTTGCTCTTGGGCGCTAGGAAAGGGATTGCGCCGGCTCAATTCCTCAAAAATTGGTGCCAATTCGGTTTTAGAGAACTGCACCTTTTGGGAGAGGGGTTCTGCATCTCGGCTTTGGGTGAGCTGCAAAAGTTTATCCTTAAGCTCTTCTGTACTTTGATGACTCAGTTGCTCTAAACTTAACTGTTGATTTTCCATCACGGTTCGTACTCCGATGGATTCCAGACGAGATGGCAGAAATGGCTAGAAGAGGTAGGTTTGCTATTTCCCAATCTAAGTTGCCCTCAGTGGATATAGAAGCAGCGATTGTAGAAACGCATGGCTGGCAGGGAGCAATCACCCTTCATAAATGGGGCACAATGCCATTATATAATAAACCCAAGCGGTAGAGAGAAGGCAGTGAGTGAAGTGTGATCGCGCCTTGCCACTGCCTCGCATGTCAACCGCATACTTGCCTGGGAAGGAATTTCCCTGGTTTGACTAAAGTTAATCTAGATTGATTAATTAATTAGCAGTAATCTTAAAAGATGCTCCAATTTTACTATGCACAATTTCTTGCCCGTTGCTTACTTCCAAAACCAATTCGTACCGTTTGCCGAAGCAAATATTTCCATTGCTACCCATGCTTTGCACTATGGAACCGGAGCTTTCGGAGGATTGCGAGGACTTCTAGATCCGCAAAATCCTCAGCAAGTCTTGCTATTTAGACTAGATCGTCATTGTCAAAGATTAAGCAACAGTGCTAAGTTTTTGCACTACGATTTACCAGTTGATAAAACACATGAAATTATCGTTGATTTTGTTAAAAAAAATCAGCCAAACACGCCTTTTTATATTCGACCTTTTGTCTACACTTCCGACTTAGGTATCGCTCCAAGGCTCCACAAAGTAGAGAAAAACTTTTTGATTTACGGGTTAGAATTAGGTGATTATTTGCCCACTGATGGCGTAAGCTGTCGTATTAGTTCTTGGTATCGGCAAGAAGATCGGAGTTTACCGCTAAGAGGAAAAATCAGTGGAGCTTATATTACTTCCTCTCTCGCTAAAACCGAAGCTGTCGAGTCTGGATTTGACGAAGCAATTTTAATGAATTCCCAGGGAAAAGTTAGTGAAGCTTCTGGAATGAATATATTTTTAGTGAGGAACGGAAAATTAATCGCCCCTGGATTCGATCAGGATATTCTAGAAGGAATTACGAGAGATAGCATCTTGACAATTGCCGATGATTTAGGAATCCCAGTGCAACAAAGAGCGGTAGATAAATCGGAACTTTATATTGCCGATGAAGTCTTTCTGAGTGGTACTGCTGCCAGGATAACGCCAGTGAAACGAATTGAAAACTATGAGCTTCCCCAGAGCAACCCCATCACTGAGAAACTGAAAGAGAAATTGACAGCAATTACAGAAAACAGAGAACCTAGTTACCGAGACTGGATATACTCAATCTCCGTGGAATAGTAATTTTCCAATCGAATTACAACAACATTGCAAATTAATCAATTCCGAATTCGAATTAAAAACCTACTTCCTTTTGCCTAAAAAATTCCGCCCTGTTCTGGGTCTGGGAGCAATTTGCCCATAATTGAGTATAGCGACTAGCGCCACCCCACCAATAGTGTTACCGACTAGTGCGGGTATTATAAATTCCAAATAGGCTCCCCAAGTGGTGGCTCCGGTGGTAATGAGGTAAAACGTCTCGACTGATCCAGCGACACAGTGTAATAATCCCGCAAGCCTCACTAAGTAAGTAAAAATAACAATAACGATTACCTGAGAGAACTGTACGCCGGGAAGCAGCCATACCATTAAGGCAATTAACCACCCCGCAACAACGCCTTGCCCCAAATTTGTCCAAAATCCGCCTTCTATTACATGAACACTAATCTCGGCGAAGGCCTGTCGGGCTTCGGGGCTAAAGATATCCGTGCTGCCCGCAACTGAGGCAAACATTAGCGTTCCAATGAGATTGCTGACTAATACTATTGCCCACAGCCGGAGGACGCGCCAAAAAGTAGGGGCATCTCGCCGAGATAATAGAGGCAGAACTGGAGTGAGAGTATTTTCAGTAAATAACTGCTGGCGACCTAGCACGACAACTAAGAAACCAACGCTATATCCTAGATGTGAGAGCAGTGGACGCCAAGGTTGATCGGGCAGATGCGTGTGAATTAGACCTTCAGCAACCATTGATAAGCCCATCGAGAGTCCTGCTGCTAGCCCGGACCACATTAGGGAGATCGCTCTACGGCGCAGTTCTAGTTCGCCATCGATCCGAATAATTTCGTGAATAACAACAGCGCTGGTTCGATTAACCTGCCCAATTGCCCTTTGCTCAGAACCGCTTAATTCTAACTCGCGCGCACGAGATTCAGTGAGTTCGCTATCTTCTGGTTTTTCGTTGCCTCGGCTCATGTACAGGTTCCTATCTTGGGCTGGGATAACGTTTCTCTAGAGATTTAACGAACCGCAAAGACAAGGACAAGGGTGCCTGTAAGGTCGAGCCGGTGGCTCGCCCTTACTTCCCCGCCGTGAGCTGTCCGTAACAAAGAACGCAAAGAAAGGAAGAAAATTGTTTTCCTGATTGCGATGCCTAAAATTGAGGTTGGCAGAGAAGCTCTAGAGTAACTGAACGCTTCTTAATTAAAGCACCGAGATTTTCTAGAGTCTTCTAGCCTAAGTGATAGTTTCGTTAGCTACTACCGAAGTTAACAATTTAGCTAGCTATAGAAGGAAAATTGCCTTTGGCATTCTAACTTGATTTAATTCGTTGCATTGAGGCAACTCTGGGATCGATAATTTTTTGTCCTAAACCAGGGAATTTAATGGCAAGATTCGTTTTCTTTCCTGAACCGAAAATATGGGTAATTTCCCCTTCTCCAAAGGTTTGGTGAAAAATGCGATCGCCTACGCTCCAATTGGAATTATGGGAGGATGTGGGTGCAGGACTTTCAATTGGGGAAACTACTGGGGTGACATTCGTTTCGACTAACTCTTCTGGCAACTCTTTCAAAAACTGAGAGGGAACAGCAGGTTCCCGCGCACCCCAGAGGCGACGTTCACGAGTATAGCTTAGGAAGAGTTGCTCTTGTGCGCGAGTAACCCCAACATAACAAAGGCGACGTTCTTCTTCTAAGGCAGCGGGATCATCAAGGGTGCGGCGGTGAGGAAAGAGTCCCTGTTCTAAACCAATCAGGAAAATGACGGGAAATTCTAGCCCTTTAGCCGAGTGTAGTGTCATCAGGGACACGGCTTGTTGTCCTTCTTCTAAGTTGTCTAAATCAGAGGCAAGAGAGGCATTTGCTAAAAATCCTTCTAAGCTTGTATCTTCATTCTCCTCCGCAAATTGGAGAACAGCGTTAGAGAGTTCGGTGAGGTTTTCCAGTCGGTTATCGGCTTCATCCGTGCCTTGATTTTGCAAATCTTCGACATATCCTGACTCGTTTATGATTCCCTGGAGAATATCTGCTGCTGGCATCATCTCCACTTGTTCTTGCCAGCGCTGAATTAACTGGGAGAAGCGAGTCACGGCTTTGGCGGAACGCCCTGCGATTGTGTTCACCGAGGTTTCATCTCTAAGAATTTCCCACAGGGGAACACCTAATTCTTGGGCAGCACCAACGAGGTTATCGATTGTCGTTTGTCCGATGCCGCGTCGGGGCGTATTGATAATCCGCAACAGACTGACTGTATCGGCTGGGTTGGTGAGTATTCGTAAGTAAGCCAGTGCATTTTTAATTTCTTTGCGATCATAAAACTTTAGCCCACCGACAATAATGTAGGGAATATCGCTGCGTAGGGCATCTTCGAGGGCACGGGATTGGGCATTGGTGCGGTAAAGGATGGCAAAATTTCCCCAGTCTAATTCTGGGTTTTGTTGCACCAGATTGAGAATTTGGTTGCGAACAAATTTAGCTTCTACTAACTCGTCGTCCGCTTTGTAGCAATAAATGTTTTCTCCGAAGCCGCGCGTGGGTTTGAGTACCTTATCGATCCGTTCGGTATTTTGATCAATCAAGTGATTAGCTGCTTGCAGAATGTTTTCGCGGGAACGATAGTTTTCCTCTAGTTTTACCATCGTGCGAGTGTCGTCATCTGGCAGTCCGTCACCGAAGTCTTCTTGAAAATCGAGGAGGATGGTAAAGTCTGCCATGCGGAAAGAGTAAATGGATTGATCAGCATCTCCGACTACAAAAACAGAGCGATCGCGCCAATCCCATTCACTTTTTCTAGTTTCTCCATTTGTGGTTAATAGGTGAATCAGTTGGTATTGAATTCGGTTGGTGTCCTGATATTCATCTACTAAAATGTGACGAAATTGCTTGTGCCAGTACCCTAAAACTGATTCGTTCTGTTGGAATAGCCTCGTGGGGACTAAGATTAAATCATCGAAATCGAGAGCATTATTTGCGGCTAACTGCGCTTGGTATTGTTGGTAAACTTCGGCGATCACTCGCCCGCGATAATTCGCCTGTTCTTTTTCATAATTTTGGGGAGATAACCCCTGGTTTTTAGCATTACTAATCGCGTAGCGGATAGTGCGGGGATTGAATTTTTTATCGTCTAGATTTAATTGTTTGGTTACAATATTTTTGACGATACTTTGGGCATCCGATTCGTCATAGATGGAAAAGTTGCGAGTCCACTGCCGTCCTTGTTCGTCTTCATATTTATTGAGATCAAAGCGGAGAATACGAGCAAATAGACTGTGAAACGTGCCCATCCAGAGCGGTTTAGTCACCGTTTTGTAAACACGCGATCGCAGTTGAGTTTGCTCGGCTGCTGGCAGCAATTCCAGGCGTTGCCCATGTTTTTGTTGCGCCATTCCTTGGGCAAAAATTATCTCGATTCGCTCTTTCATCTCCCGTGCAGCTTTGTTCGTAAACGTTACCGCCAGGATATTTTCGGGATTGACTTTATGCTGGAGAATCAGATTGGCAATCCGATAGGTTAATGCCCTTGTCTTGCCCGAACCTGCCCCAGCTACTACCAGTAAAGGACCACAGAAATGTTCGGCAGCGCGACGTTGAGAGGGATTGAGCTGCGTTAAAAAATCACTCGTGGCGCTCATGAGTTTTACCGAAAACGGTGGGAAATATCACAAATGACTGAGAAGAGTAACATGCTAAAGCGATCACTGTCTGGCGTGTTGAGTAACACTGTCCACAACTGAGGCAGTGAATCAGCAGCGCCAATTTTCCGTAATGCCTCCGCTGCCTTGAAACGAACTGTTGGTTCTGTGCTGTGCAACGCTTGTAGTAGCGCCGGAACCGCTGCCTCATCCCCAATTTCTCCTAATCCCTCAGCCGCATTTCCGACTACACAACCACGTTGGTCACTCATCGCTCCGAGTAAGGCTTCGGTGGCATCCTCACCACCAATCATACCTAGCGCCTTGGCAGCCCGCCAAGCCAAATTACTGTCCTCCTGGTTTAACACCTGCGAGAGGGCGGGTACTGCTTCGGTAGAGCCAATATTGCCTAATGCGATCGCTGCATTCCAACCCACCCCAAAATCTTCATGATGCAAAGCTTGAGAGAGAGCCGGAATTGCCTCAGCTGAGGCAATTTCTCCTAGGGCGATTGCTGCACTCCAACCCATGCGATCCTGGTAGTCCAAAGCCTCACACAAAAAAGGAACGGCTGCCTCACTCCCCATTTTTCCCAATGCTTGGGCAGCACGCCCACTCACAGCTAGTTGTCGACGCTTCAGCGCCGAAATGAGCGCCAAAACTGCTGAGTCAGTTCCAATAATTCCCAACGCTTGGGCAGCGCGCCCACTCACATTCGGGCTAGGATGGTTCAGTGCTTCTAGTAGCGCCTCTACCACTGTTTCACTTGGAAAATTTCCTAATGCCTGGGCAATTGACGAAGACAAATAATTATCTTGCCCTTCATCGCGCAAACCCCGTAGCAGCGCCTCCACGGCAGCCTCACCACCGATATTCCCCAACGCCTCAATTACTTTGGTACTCACCTGAAGACTATCTTCCTCGGTTTCTTTCTTGAGCGTCTCACACTTTTGCTCATCCCAATTTTGAGGATCTTCCCTATGCCAAAGTTGAACTAAGGAAGGAACGACTGTTTGCGAGCCAGTTTTTCCCAGTGCTTCGGCAGCTTTTTCCCGCACCCCAGCATCTTGATCGCTCAGCGAAGACAGCAGCTCTCCAGAGGCAGCTTGTGAGCCGATTTTCCCCAGTGCCTCGGTAGCTTTTTCTCGCACCGCAGCCTCCTCATCATTTAGAAAGATCAGCAGCGCAGGCGTAATTTGCTCAGAACCAATCTTTCCCAGTGCTTCGGAGGCTTTTTCCCTGGCATAAGCGTCTTCGTCAAACAAAAATAAAAGCAGTGACGGAACGACTGCTTCGGAGCCAACTTCGCCTAATACATTAATCGCTCTCCAACGAACTGACGAATCTGCATCGCTCAAAGCTGGGAGAAGTGCAGCTACCGCTGTCTCAGTACCCAATTTTGCTAAGGCATCGACAGTATTACCGCGAACGTCAGCGTCTTGGTGGTGTAGAGCTTGTTCTAGTGCTGCCACAGCTCCCTCAGTCGCAATCTTAGCGATCGCAGCCGGAACACTCCGGCGAACCTGAGCCGAATTGAGGGCATCGAGTAGCGCGGGAATTGCCTGCTCCGAGCGCGTCATCCCCAGAAGCAAAATCCGATAGGTTTCTGGAATTTCCCATGTTGCAACTAAACCCACTGCTTGCGCTTGAAACGCTGGTTTGACTGCTCCTACCAACTTGATCCCTACACTCAAATTCGCTTCTAGGGCTAATCTCACTACCCGCAGCGCTTGGGCTTCCTCGTCTACCCGATGCAACATTTGGGCGATCACTTCTCTCCATCTCACCGAACTCAGGTATTTCTGTTTAAGCTGCTCATCGCTCAAACGGGGTAGCCGTTGGAGAAGATCTTCTGCTGTGGTCGTCATAGCCAACTTGGAGGATGGGTAGAGTTGCCAAGAGAGTACCCAACTAATCCAGATGAACAATCACAAGTGAGGGGTGAAGGTGCGGAGGGGCGGAGAGGGCAAGTGAGGAGTAAGGAGGAAGCCGGTGCGGAGGTGCCCAGCAGAGAAATTGATCTATTTTTTCCCCTGCTCCCCTGCTCCCCTGCCCCTCTGCTCCCCTGCTCGTCCGAATCGTAAATTATCGGTTTAGAGATACCGTTTTTGTGGTAAGCTTTCCCTTGAAAGAAAAGTAAACCTTGATTGCTCTTAAGGTGATCTCCCGTCATGGCGGCACATTTATCCCTCAGCAGATATTAAAATTGTTCTTTTGGTGTGGAAACTTTTTCGCAAAAAGAAAGTCTTTGGGGTAAGAAGATGTAAAGTGCGCCCCGATGACAAGTCTATGAGTCAATCAATTTCTGTATCTTGGTCAACGGCTGAGGTGAAAGTTCCTCAAAAATCGGTGCCCTGCGACAAACTCTCGAACTACGATTTGATTTTGCGATGTCAGGAAGGAATTCAACCTGATCGGGAAGCTTTTGCTGAACTGCTGCACCGCTATAACTCTCACGTCGAAAAGATTTTGTACCACTTGGCACCAGACTGGCATGATCGCGCTGACTTAGCGCAAGAAGTTTGGATTAGGGCATATCGCAAAATCAAGCGCGTGCAGGAACCCGCCAAGTTTCGGGGGTGGTTGAGCCGGATTGCCACTAACTTGTTTTACGATGAGCTACGCAAGCGCAAGCGGGTTAGACATCCCTTATCCTTAGACGCTCCCCGCCAAATGGACGATGGTGAGGTAGAGTGGGAAGTAGCCTCGGATGCTCCCAGTCCTGATGAAGACTTGAGTACACAGGAGTTTTACGAGCAGCTTCGCGTGGCGATCGCGGATTTGCCAGAAGCTTTTCGTACCACCATTGTTCTCCGAGAAATTGAAGGCATGCCCTACGAAGAAATTGCTGAAGTTACAGGCGTTTCTTTGGGAACAGTGAAGTCTAGAATTGCCAGAGCAAGAACGAGACTCCAATCTGTACTACAAAATTATCTCGATGTAGACTAATCCTTAGTCATTGACTCGTGAGCAACGATCAATCCTAAACAAGTGAGTAATAGCAGGTATAAACATGAGGTGGAAATGGACGACAGGCAACGCGATCGCTTTGAATTGTTGAGTGCCTACCTAGACGGCGAGGCGAGTGCAGCAGAGCGCAAACAAGTGCAACAGTGGCTAGAAACTGACCCCGAAATGCAGCGATTATACGCTCGAGCGCTCAAACTCCGTCAGGGAATGCAAACTATGCCACTGCCTGAGCAGGAAAAATCTAGTCGCCCTGTGCCAGAGCAAGTTTTCCAGCGAGCGGATCGGCATCGGCTTCGGCGAGCAGTAGTCTGGGGAGGAGGCGCGATCGCGGCTTTGTTCGTGGGCGCAGCATGGAGCCTATTGCCGACAAATAACTACCCCGTTTCCCAAGTTGCCCAGTCTCCCAAAAACAACACGAACTCCGAATTGCAGCTCGTTCTCAATCGACCTGCCGTGGAAATTCCCCAGACTCGCCTGATCTATCCAGAACCATTGCTAAAGCCAACAGCGGAAAATCCAGGAGTAAGTGACAGCAACTACGAATAATGTGAAGTCTGGTTAACCCCTCATAGTTAGGATAGACGCAGAGATGAAGGGACGAGGGGACACGGAGAGACTTTCACTATGGGGAATCAAACGGATTTCAGAGCAGGTCTCTGTAAGGCAGCCAGTGAGCGAATTATGTATCAGCAAATGCCGTTGCTTCTAATTGACGCATCAGTCTGACACATCAGTTTGTAATTACAAACTACGAATTACTAATTACTAATTATTCCCCACTCCACCACCCAGAAGGTAGCAGCACGCCTCCCAGTTGTTGAACTCGCTCCCGACTCATTAAATACCCCCAAGCTTCCCCCAAAGGCTCATCCGAGATATTATAGACTTGGATAACTCTTCGATTATATTCATTCTGCTTGGGTGGGCGTTGCGAATTGTAACCTTCTAACTGATCGATAAAAGCCAAAACGCCCGACTCAGCAAAGGTAAGCAAAAAACCTTCCACTCGCTCATTTCCCGGTGTCATTCCGGGGTAGCCTAAGGGCAAATCGAAAAGTTGACCCCTAGTGTATGCCCTGACTGCCTCGACTACCTTACCTGCGCAGTAAGGTTGATAATTAGCTTCTCCGGGCTTGAGCGTCCCGTAAACAAAGACTTTCAACAAAACTACTGATGGGTATAAGACGCTTTCAGCATATGATAAGTCATTAGTAGCTGCGTTAGAGCAAGTGGGTAACTTTGGAGCGACTCTCCTGTAGTCCCTGCAATTTTGCCAAACTCAATCTCGCTATCCACCTTGCAGACACTTTCTAAATCGGGGATTTCAGAACAAAGAATTTTTTCTATCTCCCTCACTGGTTCCTTTGTCGCATTGCCGTCAATTTCGAGAGCATCGACAGGCTTGCCCATATCTCGGTCAGGTTTCAAGCGAACCGCCGAGTTGGGAGAAGTCTTGCTTGGGTCAAAAATGCGAATTAAGTCTGGGTGTGGGAGAGTAGGTCTTAGCACCAGACCGACATTGAGGTGTCCGTTGCTCTCCTCCTTCTGGTCTTGAGGCGGGTAAAAAGTCACTACCATGTCTGCCCACTGACGCTGGGTCGGATGTGTTCTTCTGAGTCGGGTTCGCGGTTTTTGAGTGCAGCCAGGACTTGTTCTTCAGTGTAGCTTCGTTTACAAGTTTCGCGCTTAATTTTCCAGGCAGCCCGCAACGATTCCGAGGGAGCGAGGTAGACATTGACATCAAAACTATCGCGAGTTCCGCGCGTGTAATATCCCAACAAGCCTTCCACAATCACAAATTGATTGGGCTTAATTCTGGTGGATCGAACGTACCTGTTTGATGGTTGTAAATTGGTTTGAGAATGGATTGACCGCTATGCAACAAAGATAGATGCTGTTGCATAATGTCGAGGTATTGGCATCAGGATGCAAAGCGGATATGCCTAATTCGGAGCGCTGTGTGCGATCATAACGGTGATAATCATCCGTTTGGATAACCGTGACATTCTCTTTCCCCAAAATTTGAGCAATCCCGCGAGTGAGAGTGGTTTTACCAGCGGCACTGTCACCAACAATGCCGAGGATAAAGCGACGCTGAGTCATGATTTCTCCTAGCCCACTAATAAGCTTAATTTTAGAGGTATTTCAAAACACCAACAAGTTAATTTAATACATCTGTCTCCCCTGGACTGGCGCTAGGCGAGTTATCCCATCCCCTTCGGGAAATTAAAAATCAATATCTCCGTAAATAAATTTAGGGGAACCTGTATCCTTTTTTAATTTTTCATGGGAGCGAAGCGACGGTCAGCCTCTCTCCGACTGCCATGATTAAATTAAAATATGAAGATGCAGGAGTTGAGCCCTCTTGAGGAGAGCATGCCCGTGGAGTCCCAATACAAACCAGCAGACATCGAACCCAAGTGGCAGCAGAAATGGGCGGAATTGGGCATAGACGAAGCGTCAGAAGGAGAAGACAAGCCTAAATTCTACGCCCTATCCATGTTTCCCTATCCCTCGGGAAGCTTGCACATGGGGCACGTCCGTAACTACGTAATTACCGATGTCATTGCCCGTATCAGGCGTATGCAAGGATATCGCGTTCTTCACCCCATGGGTTGGGATGCCTTTGGTCTTCCTGCGGAAAACGCTGCAATGGAGCGGGGGATTCATCCCGCCCAGTGGACTGATCAAAACATTGCCCAAATGAAAAAGCAACTCCAGCAATTGGGGCTTTCTCTTGATTGGAGTCGGGAATTTGCCACTTGTTTCCCTGACTATTATCAGTGGACACAGTGGATTTTCTTGCAGTTCTACCAGGCAGGACTGGCTTATCAGCAAGAAGCTGCCGTTAATTGGGACCCCGTTGACCAAACTGTGCTGGCTAACGAACAGGTAGACAGCGAAGGGCGTTCCTGGCGCAGTGGAGCGAAGGTGGAGCGCCAACTCCTGCGGCAGTGGTTTCTCAAGATTACAGACTATGCCGAAGAATTGCTCAATGACTTAGAGCATTTGAGTGGTTGGTCCGAACGTGTGAAACTAATGCAGGCTAACTGGATTGGCAAATCTGTTGGGGCATATCTGGAATTTCCCATTGTCGGAATGGAGGAGAAAATCGGTGTCTTTACTACGCGCCCTGATACTGGGTATGGCGTGACTTATGTTGTTTTAGCACCAGAACATCCTCTCACTCCTGAAGTTACTACTCCTGACAAAAAAGACGCAGTTGATACGTTTATTCAAGAAGTCAAGCGCGAGAGCGAGATAGAGAGAACCGCAGAAAATAAGCCTAAGCGCGGGATTCCCACAGGTGGCAAGGCGATTAATCCCTTCACTGGCAAAGAGATTCCCATCTGGATTGCAGACTACGTGCTATATGAGTATGGCACGGGGGCAGTAATGGGTGTCCCTGCTCATGATGCTAGGGATTTCCAATTTGCCAAGCAAAACAATCTTCCCATTCAGGTGGTATTAGCACCAGAAGGAGAAGACGGCACAAACTCCCTAGAAGCTGCCTACACCGAGCCAGGAATTATGGTCAATTCGGCTCAGTTTAATGGCATGACTTCGATAGAAGGGAAAGAGGCGATTGTGCAGTATGCCGAGGAAAGAGGCTTTGGCAAGGCGTGGGTGCAGTATCGCCTACGGGATTGGTTAATCTCCCGCCAACGGTATTGGGGCGCTCCCATTCCCGTTCTTCACTGTCCCAACTGTGGTACTGTGCCTGTGCCTGAGTCGGAATTGCCTGTGGAGTTGCCCGAGGATGTCGCATTTACAGGTCGAGGTGCTTCTCCCTTGGGGCAACACTCCGAGTGGCTGAATACCCCCTGTCCTAGTTGTGGCACTACAGCACAGCGGGAAACTGACACAATGGATACATTTATTGATTCCTCCTGGTATTTCCTGCGCTACACGGATGCCCATAACCAGCAAAAAGCCTTTGAGCCAGCCAAGGTGAATGACTGGATGCCTGTAGATCAGTATGTTGGAGGGATTGAACACGCGATTCTGCATTTGCTCTATTCGCGGTTTTTTACTAAATTTCTGCGAGATAGAGGCTTGCTTAATTTTAATGAACCTTTCCAACGCCTTTTGACTCAAGGTTTGGTTCAGGGCATCACTTATCAAAATCTCCACACGGGCAAATATGTTCCTGCCGCACAGGTAGACCAGGAT
Organism: Cyanobacteria bacterium QS_4_48_99; assembly: GCA_003021505.1. GTDB lineage: Bacteria > Cyanobacteriota > Cyanobacteriia > Cyanobacteriales > Rubidibacteraceae > QS-4-48-99. Next base: position 18,169 of record PXPT01000143.1, read on the forward strand.
GACCCCAAAGACCCCGAAACGGGAGAGCCACTGGCACTCTTCTACGAGAAAATGTCCAAATCTAAATACAACGGCGTTGACCCGCAGCGGGTTTTAGACCAGTACGGGGCGGACACGGCGCGGATGTTTATTCTGTTTAAAGCACCGCCCGAAAAAGACTTGGAATGGAATGAGGCGGATGTGGAAGGGCAATTCCGCTTTTTAAACCGGGTTTGGCGTTTAGTGACAGAATTCAGCCAACGCTCATCTGCGCAGCAGGGGAAAGCGCAAGAGGAGCTGAGTAAGCCAGAGAAAGAGCTGCGGCGAGCAATACACAGCGCTATCAAGTCCATCTCGGAGGATTTAGAAGAAGGCTATCAGTTTAATACGGCTGTCTCAGAGTTGATGAAACTCAGTAACGCTATTTCGGAAGCGAGTTGTAAGGACTCGCCGATTTATGCTGAGGGCATCGAGACACTAGTGAGACTTTTGGCTCCTTTTGCTCCTCATATTACCGAAGAATTGTGGCACGCGATCGCGCATACCAATTCTGTCCACGCCGCACCCTGGCCCGAAGCTGACTCCTCAGCCTTGGTAGTAGAAGAAATCAACTTAGTGATTCAAATTAAGGGTAAAACTCGCGGCACAATTCAGGTTCCAGCAGACTCTAGCCGAGAAGATTTGGAAAAATATGCCCGCGAATCGGAAATTGCCCAGCGTCATATCCAGGGCAAGGAAATTAAAAAGGCAATTGTCGTTCCTGGAAAGTTGGTTAATTTTGTGGTTGCAAATTGACTGAATAATTTTGGATTTTGGATCTTGGATTAGAATCACCCAAGGTTCCACCCTTTTAAAGGGAAGATAATCTCAAGGTAGTAGCTGGAGCTAATTAGTAACTAGGCGGGGTTCTGGGGTTGTTTCGCTAAATAAAAAAATTACTGCAAGTATGTTTTTTTGTGCCAATAAAACGGACAAGTAGCTTCTAGTTCGTCTAGGATAGAAATAAGCATCCGCCTACCAATAATTAACTGCTACTAACCACATTACTCTGGATAGATTAGCAAGTAGGGTGGTTGCAAAGTGTCCAGAATACCATGCTTAGAAAACACCGTTTTCGAGCGGAAAAATTTGGACTGAGTAGTTCACATCACATCTTTACCCAACTAATTTCTCACTATGATCAATTCAGAAGCACGCAAGCGACAAATTCTCGAACACGTCAACATAACTAGCAATAATCAAACCGCCAGCACAGACTCTAGAGCGATCGCAAGTGAGCGGGAAGAACGGAAAAGGCAAGTGATGGAGCACGTTAACAGAACTCGCAATACGTGAAGAAGGTAAAAGCCTAAAGGCGACAGGAAATCTTGACCTACTCTTACTGTTTCCTCTTGCCTTCTACCTTCTTGGCAAAATCAAATAAAAAAGGGGCAGTAAACTTGATGCTGCCCCTTTCTTACACTTTAGGTGATGCTTTAGGCAAGCTAGGTTAACGCTGCCATCTGAACTTCGTTCTCAGTCAGCATCACTTGCAATTCCTCCGCATCGACTGTCTCTTTTTCAATCAGCGATTGCGCCAGTTTATCGAGGATGTGACGGTTGCCCACTAACACCTCTTTGCAACGGCGATAGGCTTGGTCAACCAGGTTACGCACCTCTTCGTCAACTGCGGCTGCCGTTTCGTCCGAGAAATCTCGCTCGCTAGCGATATCTCGACCCATGAACGGATTGCTTTGTTGACGTCCTAGGGCGACAGGACCGAGGCGATCGCTCATGCCCAAACTCGTCACCATCTGACGTGCCACTTTCGCTACCTGTTGCAAGTCGTTCGAGGCACCTGTAGTTACCTCTTCCTCACCAAAGATAATCTCTTCAGCAATCCGACCACCCAGGGCAACTGCCATCTGATTTTGCAGGTAAGAGCGGGAGTATAGACCGGAATCCATCCGCTCTTCACTAGGGGTGAACCAAGTCAAACCACCCGCACCCCCTCGCGGGATAATGCTAATTTTCTGCACTGGGTCATAATCGGGCATTAAAGCACCGACTAAAGCGTGACCCGCCTCGTGATAAGCGACTAGGGATTTGCGCTTCTCGCTCATCACCCGGTCTTTTTTCTCTGGACCAGCCAGCACTCGGTCGATGGCATCATTAACCTCATCCATCGAGATTTCGGTGAGACTGCGACGGGCGGCAAAAATCGCTGCCTCATTGAGAAGATTGGACAAGTCAGCCCCAGTGAATCCAGGAGTACGACGGGCAATTTTATCGAGATCAACATCCTTTGCCAGGGTTTTACCGCGAGCGTGAACGTTGAGAATGTCGAGACGCCCAGCGTAATCAGGACGGTCGACCACAATTTCTCGGTCAAATCGACCAGGACGTAGCAGCGCTTGGTCTAAGACATCAGAGCGGTTGGTGGCGGCAATCACAATAATGCCTGTGTTTTCCTCAAAGCCGTCCATTTCGGTCAGTAACTGGTTGAGGGTTTGCTCCCGCTCATCGTTACCGCCGCCTAAGCCTGCGCCCCGTTGACGTCCTACGGCATCAATTTCGTCGATGAAGATGATACAGGGAGCATTGGATTTAGCTTGCTCGAACATATCACGCACGCGAGACGCTCCCACACCGACAAACATCTCCACAAACTCTGAACCCGAAATGGAAAGGAAAGGTACGCCTGCTTCCCCGGCTACGGCACGAGCTAAGAGCGTCTTACCTGTTCCCGGTGGACCAACTAACAGCGCTCCTTTAGGAATTTTGGCACCGACATCAGTGAAGCGTTCGGCGTTTTTGAGAAAGTCAACGACTTCGTTCAACTCCAACTTGGCTTGCTCAATCCCGGCAACATCCCCAAAGGTGACGTTGGTTTGGGGTTCCATTTGCACTTTCGCTTTGGACTTGCCAAAGTTCATTGCCTGGGAGCCAGGACCACCTTGGGCACGTCGTAGCAAGAAGAACAGCCCCACTAGCAATAAAACCGGGAAGAAGAGACTACTTAGAATTCGGAACAAGAAGCCTTCATCTTCTTGAGGCTGAATGGAAATATCGACCCCGTTTTCAGTCAGAACATCGAGAAGCTGGGGATCGTCTGGCGGGAGATTGACCTGAATCTGGGTGCCGTCTTGAGCAGTCACCATCGCCTGAGAGCGGTCAGAACTGATTTTCACCTGTTCAATCTTGCCGCTTTCGACTTGGTTAACGAACTTGCTGTATCTCCAGGTTTTCTGGTTTTGGGGTTCTTGATCTAAAAAGGCTGTTGCAAGGGCAATTACAACGATCGCTAGTAGTGCATACAGCCCTGCGTTTCGCCATTTCTTATTCTTGTTCACGCGCTTGACCTCCTGAAATTCAAGGATAAATGCTAATTGGTTTTTGTTAACGCTAGTCTTCCCTAGCGTTTAGCCTGCTATTTGCTCTGTTATTAACTTATGTTAACGTTTCTGAGGCAATCTCGCTCGGACGATGCTCTCAGGCAGGTCTCTAGTACCCATCAAAGCGCTTCTCAATCTCTCTAGATGGGAAAAGTGAGCAGTTTGTGTTGGAAAAGTAAAAATTTTATCTGAAGACAAATAAATCTGGTCTCAAACCAAGCAATGCAGAATGCCGGACTGGTGCTCGATACCGGGAGAAATAAGCAAAGGCAAGAGGCAAAGGGCACGCATAAGTAACGTTTACTTTAGCCTTTCGCCATTCACCTTCATGGAATAACCACTTTTAGATAACTTTTCAGCCCCATACAGAAGTTGGATGAATTTCATACGCTGAAATTTAAATCCTAGACGGGTCAAGTTTTTAATGCAATCACTCTTGCAAGTTAATCAGACATAAGCTGGGATTCCGCAGCGGTCAACCCGGTGAATTGCAATTAGCACAGGTAAGTATGTCACAACCAAGCAAAGTCTCCAACTCTTCCACCGTCAAAGCCATCCCGGATCAGGTTTCTTCTGATCTAGCTGGAGAGGCAGTAATCCTCAATCTCAACTCTGGTGTTTATTTTGGGCTGAATGAAGTTGGGGCTAGGATTTGGAATTTGCTCCAAGAGCAAACTACAGCGAACGACATCCAGAGTGTGTTGCTAGAGGAGTATGAAGTCGAGCCTGAGCAATTGCATAGCGATACCCTTGCCCTAGTCCAAAAGTTGGCATCCGTAGGGCTAGTCGAGGTAAGAGATGAGGCGACTGCATAAGTTTATCTACCTTAGTGGGAGCGATCGCTAACTCTTCCTTAGCACCTTTGTCTTGCTGGGATTAATCAGGCTAGGGATGAGGTTACTACCCTTTCAAAGCTTAGCTAATACCCTTCAGGCAGGAGTGCCAAAATCCTGACTCCAGTATTGGTTGTAGCTCGCATCTCCTGTATCGTTGGCTATGGATTCGTAGCCAATGCCAATTTCGGTGAAATCAGGATTGAGAATGTTCTCGCGATGGCTAGAGCTACCCATCCATGCCTCTACTACTGCCTCTGGTGTCTGGAAACCT
>PXPT01000144.1:0-911 GCA_003021505.1 Cyanobacteria bacterium QS_4_48_99
TTTAGAATGAAATAGCCCTGACTAATGACCACTGCTATAACTTTCTGCGCCAAAAGTTGTGAACTTATTTTTCCTAATTGCGGGAATGGGAATATGGCTTTTTTAGAAAAAGTATAGTCAATTAGCAACAAAACCTCCAATTTAAAAGGACTCTTCTTCTAAAGTTATTGAAATTAGTCAAACACAAAGCTTTTCTTTTAATTAGCTGATTTTTTTGATTAATGCCTTCCACACCCTTAGCTAGTGCCATGATAATCGAAGTACCCTAAAAATCCTCAAGCCATCGGCGTATCGTTGGACAACTTTTTGGATTGTTTTATCTTATAATTCGAGCCATTCCCTTAGTTTCCACAAAGCTTCCTCGGCTGTAATTTTGCTTTCCAACAAAGCTTTTAAGTCTTTTTTTAGTTGATTCATTTTTTTGAAGTTAGGGCTGCTTTCTCTACCTCCTCTAAATTCTCTTTTTCCTGGTCATTTAAGTTTTGTTTTTTAGCAACGGATATTTACTGTTTTTAATTCCTTCAAGTTTTGTTTCTCTCTCCTTTTTTAAAACTTCTCAGCTTGTCTTTTATCGGATTTTCTTTTTTGATATAACTCTTCATTAACTTCTTTCATCACATGGAATCGGTCTGCTACTACTTTCTCATTTGGTAGTAATTCTTCGACGACACTTTGATAGGATTTCCACAGGTCAATGCTCACTTCTTCGATTTGATTCAAAAATTTAGAACCGAGTCCCAGAAAGTATTCTGCTATAACTTCTTTATTTGTTTTTTTCTAATCAAGCAATGGGTTTTCTCCGATCTAAATCTACTATCACTGCTGCATATTTTTTCTCCCTTTAAATGAGTAATTTCATCAATTCCTAGCTTGTTTAAGTCTTTTGGTTTATCCCCTAAAACCTCTTCTTA
>PXPT01000144.1:953-23346 GCA_003021505.1 Cyanobacteria bacterium QS_4_48_99
TTTTTTGACAAAACTCAGCTCTTCGGAAAATACTTTTTGACAAGTTTGAAACCTGAATTGACGACGATTTACCTGAAGAAAATTTTCCCAATTATTCCAAGGAATATCTCGAACCGATACCAATGAGATTGATGGATTTTATCAGTGGTTGTCTGGCAATGTGGGCAAGTTGATGTCCGAGATTTGTTTTCTAAAATAATCAGGAGTTCATTGTCAGTAATAAAATGGTAATTAGTTGTCTTAAATCCTTCAAAGTTGACGATTTTAGTAATACAATGTGGTAGGGAGTTAGAAGGCATTTTATTAAAGATCAATTTTTATTGGACAAAATTTGACTACTTTTTGATACCATTAATTATTGCCTAAAGTCAAGAGTCAATAAGGATTTTACCAAAAAAGTCAGAATCTTCTTCTCTAGTTTTTATTAAATTATCATAGCTACTCTAGAAGAGCCGGGAATCTTAATTACCAATCATGCCTAATTATTTCCTCGAAGCCCCCAATTAGTGGGGGCACTCCGAAATTTAGGCTATCACAGGTACAGAAAAGTTCAGGTGAGGATAGAGGGGGAAGCGCGTACACAACGCTTCTACCCGACGCCGACAATCTGGGGTGACTGTCTCATCTTCTGGATGCAACAACCGCTCGGCAATAATGTTAGCAATCTCGCTAAATTCTGTGGTTCCCATTCCCCTGGTGGTCATGGCAGGCGAACCTAGACGCAAGCCGCTGGTGACAAATGGCGATTCTGGGTCAAAGGGGACTGTATTTTTATTTGCGGTGATATTGACACCACTGACGAGTTGGTCAGCCTGCTTACCAGTCATGCCAATGGATCGTAGGTCGAGCATCAGCAAATGGTTGTCTGTGCCTTCTGAGACTATCTTGAAACCACGTTCAGTTAACCCACTTGCCAAAGCTTGAGCGTTGGCAATTACTTGTCCTGAATACGCTTTGAATTCTGGCTTCAGTGCCTCTCCAAACGCCACTGCCTTGCCAGCGATCGCATGTTCGAGGGGACCCCCCTGAGTGCCGGGAAACACCGCTTTATTGAACTTCTTCCCCAACTCGGGGTCACGAGTAACAATTAAGCCACCCCGAGGTCCACGCAGGGTTTTGTGAGTTGTAGTTGTCACCACATCACAGTGGGGGACGGGGTCGGGATGGTGCCCTGCTGCCACTAATCCGGCAATGTGGGCGATATCAGCTACCAGATAGGCACCCACCTCATCCGCGATCGCGCGGAACTTCTCAAAGTCAATGGCACACGGATATGCTGAATACCCGCAAAGAATTAGTTTCGGACGCTCCTTGAGCGCTATATCCCGAATTTGGTCGTAATCCAGCCGTTCCGTCTTCTCATTGACACCGTAGTGGCAAACTTCGAACCACTTCCCGGACACATTCACTGGCGAGCCATGAGTTAAATGCCCCCCGTGGGACAAATCCATGCCCATAATTTTGTCGCCTGGCTTGAGCAGTGACAGGAAAACAGCAAAATTCGCCTGTGCCCCTGAGTGAGGTTGAACATTGGCACTGGCAGCGCCAAAAAGCTCTTTAGCGCGGTCAATTGCCAGTTGTTCCACTCGATCAATAAACTCACAGCCACCGTAGTAGCGTTTTCCAGGCAAGCCCTCAGCGTACTTGTTGGTCAAGACTGAGCCTTGCGCTGCTAAAACAGCAGGTGAAGTAAAGTTTTCACTAGCAATTAATTCCAGATGGTCGCGTTGACGCTGAAGTTCGAGCTGTATCATTTCAGACACAGCCGGATCGGTTTGACCGAGAAAATCTTGGTTAGTTTGAGTCACGTTCAGTTAATCCTTCTCAATACTGCATATCACGCCTAGTATTCCCCAAATTGAATGATGGGAATAACAGGAACTTAATCCCACACAGGTAAAAACAGGCGCTCTATCAGGTAGAAAGCCTTTGGGCGCGAGCTGTTTCGCACTATAGGTTTTCGACTCTTAAATTGCTTACTCCCATGCTATAGTACCGCCTGATCGAAAGCTAGGCAACAGAGAAAGCTTCCGTCCCTCTCCTAATCCTCTTATCCGAGTGATCCGACAACCAAACTGTAGAGCAAGTTACACACCGACTCTTTCCTCAAAACTAAAATATATCTAGCTGTATGGGCGAGCAATAGGAGGTATCCAGTGTTAGTTATTCTGACAGACGAACAAATACTTTCCCCTAAGCATGTTTGTCAAAGCTGCTTACTCGCTGACAAGAAGGGGCTACCTCGCTGGCGTAAAGGTCAACTCTGCTGTGGTCATTCCCTACGCAAGCTGAGCGAAAAGCAACCGGAGCTTTACGAGTGTCAAATGGGCTTTCGAGTTGCCAAGATTAACTAATACCAGTTTAGGTGTGGTGAGAGCTTGTGTTAGGGTTGCAGCCAATCATATAACCACCCCGTCTGCAATAGGGACAGTCTACACTAAATCTTTGAATCAGTGTGGATACTTTAGTGCGCTATTGTGGAATTTGGTAAACAATTAACTTATCCATCACTGCTAAAAGGAGAATGTTGATATGGCTTGGCGCGGGCAGGCAGATACTAAAGACCGGATTTTTGGGGCACTGGTTTATATACTCCCTTTGATTTATGTATTGCCCTTTGGTGAATTTCTGCTCAGACAGTTTCCTGCTCTGGGGTTTATATATGTCCCCCTACAACCTGTGGTTCAGATTTACTATGCTTTTCCTTTTGCAGGAATCATTATTTTCTTTGTTTTATTCTTAGCAGTGGTGAGAAACGAAAGAATCAACAATTTTATTCGTTTCAACACAATGCAGGCGATTCTGCTCGATATTCTGTTGGTGCTGCTACGCCTGGCGACGCAGATTTTGGGGGAAGGACTGGGACAGAACTTGCTGACTGAAACCCTCTATAACGTGGTATTTTTAGGAACACTGGCGGCTTGCTTCTATGCAATTATCCAGTCAGCGTTGGGGCGATATGCAGAGATTCCGGCACTTTCAGAAGCGGTTTATGGTCAAGTCCGCTAATAGGTTACAGGTTAGAGATTATGACTAACATTCAACCTTCAACCTTCGGTGCAGCAACGGTATTTTCAAGAGAACCGATGCCTTCAATTTGGACGCGGACGCGATCGCCAATTTGCATTGCCCCCACCCCCGCTGGTGTCCCTGTTAAGATGAGATCTCCTGGTAGCAGAGTCATCACCTGGGAAATATAGGAGACGAGAAACTCTGCCGAAAAAACCATTTGGTCAATTGAGGTTGATTGTAAAGGTTCGGGGGCATCATTCAAAAAAGTTTGCAAATTAGCTCCAGCGCTCAAATTTCGAACAATCCAGGGTCCTAGCGGGCAAAAGCTATCAAATCCTTTTGATCGCGCCCATTGACTATCTTTCCTTTGCAAATCGCGGGCAGTAACATCATTAGTGATCGTGTAGCCCCAAATTCTACTGTGAGCTTGCTCTGGCATACAGTGGCTCGTGCGAGTGCCAACTACTAATGCTAGCTCTCCCTCGTAATCGAGTTGCTGCGACTGTTTGGGGTAATAGATGGGGTGACTATCGGCTGTAACTGTTGTGGGTGGTTTGAGAAAAAATAGAGGTTCTTCTGGAACGGAAGTTCCCATTTCGCTAGCATGGTGAGGATAATTTCTACCAACCGCTAAGATTTTGGTGGGGGCACAGGGAGCAAGCAACTGGTAACTATCTGGTTCCAAATTCAAATCAGTCGGTTGTCCCTCTAGCCAAGGAGGGGCATCTAGGACTTGAACGCTGCGATCCAGTTGGAGTAAGCCGTAGTAGGTTTGTTTCTGGATTGTTCTAACTCGGACGAAGCGTTGCGCCATATCACCATTTCTACACAAAAAGTGCCACACAGAGCGTAGCGATTAGTTGGAAACTTGAAAAGAGACGCGAGACTCGCATCTACACTAAAGTGGAAGGATATTGTAGGGTTGAAGGTTGAAAGGCGCGAAGGTTACGTATAAGCCCATTAACCTGTAACATTCAACCTGTAACCTCTAACCTGCTAACCTTACTAAACTGGCTAGCGTTCCCCTACACAGTAGTAGTAAAATTTTAAGTCCTTGCTTCTAGATCTGTTGGCAATTGCTAATTGCTACTAGAAGCCCTAGCGTCCATAAGGAGATTAACCGATCATGCAAAGTTACGAAACCATGTATATCCTCCGTCCAGATTTGTCGGAGGAACAGGTAGAAGAAGCGATCGCTCGCTATCAAAGCATCCTGAGCGAGCGGGGAGCCCACAACATTGAGATTCAGAATCGAGGAAAACGACGGCTCGCCTATGAAATCAATAAGCACCAAGAGGGCATCTATATCCAAATGAATTACGAAGCCGATGGCAGCCACGTTGCTCCCCTAGAGCGAGCAATGCGCCTCAGTGAGGAAGTCATTCGTTACTTGACCATGAAAATAAAACAGCCCAAAAAGAAAGATCAAAAGCCAGCCTCGCAGGGAACTCAACCTGCCGAGGCAGAAGCTTAAGCTTGATTAAATGAGGAAGGATGAATTAGTCATTGGTCATTAGTCATCAGTAAGAGGGTGTTTTAGAGACCCACAGGCAAAACGGACATCTCACGGGTTCGAGGTTTCCCTGGACCCTGTGTCCTCCTCTGTAGGCGTTAGCCACTAAGGACTAATGACTAGCAACTAAGAAGTGCCCCAAAGGTGCGAACTTCATCCCTCCTCCCTCCTTACTCATCCTTCTAGTAGACGGCAAATCACACCAGATGTACTAAGATTTGGGTTTGTTGATTCAGGGAAAAACTACCCATGCAATCCGGCTCATACGAATTTAATAGCACCCAAGAGAAGCTAGTTCAAGCACTTGCCAATAAAATGCGCTTTGTTAGCTTCTTTCTCATTGCCATTGGCATACTGCGCTTCATCACTGGAATAGTGGCGTTGATAAGAGGTGCCCCGCTAATCGATGCCATCATTAGCGGAATCATTATATTGCTGATTGGTTTCTGGACTTACACAGCAGCATCATCATTCAATCGGATTGTCAAAACCCAGGGAAATGATATTGAAAACCTGATGAATGCCCTCAAAGAGCTAAGAAAGCTCTATACCCTCCAGTTTTGGCTATTCATTATCGTCTTGATTGCGATCATTATTGCAATAATCGCATCTATCTTTACTGGCTAGAGGCAGCACTACGCTGATGGGTTACAGGTTAGAGGTGTAGGTCAATTGAGTTATACATAACCTTCAAGTTTCAACTTTTAACCTTCTTTGTATGCCTCCATGCCTGCACAAGAACAGACCAAATTGCGATCGCCAAAAGCATTATCAATCCGCCCCACCGCGGGCCAAAACTTATGTTCCCGCGTCCAGGGAGCTGGATAGGCTGCCACTTCACGAGCATAGAGACGGTTCCATTCCCCTATAATAAGGGCTTGGTGGGTATGAGGAGCGTGTTTCAGGACGTTGTTCTCTGGATCAACTCTCCCTTCTTCAATCGCCGTAATTTCCTCACGAATCCCAATCATAGCATCGCAGAAGCGGTCTAATTCCGCTTTCGACTCGCTTTCTGTCGGTTCCACCATCATTGCCCCTGCCACGGGCCAGGAAACTGTGGGTGCGTGGAAGCCATAATCCATCAGCCGCTTGGCAATGTCATCCACCGTAATTCCGGCTGAATTGTTGACTGGACGCAAATCCACAATGCACTCATGCGCCACAAGGTCAGCATTGCCCTTAAACAGAACCGGATAGTGAGAGTCGAGGCGATGGGCAAGATAGTTGGCCTTGAGAATCGCCACCTTACTGGCATGGGTCAACCCTTGGGCACCCATTAGGACAGTATACATCCAGGAAATGGGCAGAATGCTGGGACTTCCCCAGGGGGCAGCCGCAACCGCACTGATGCCCTCCTCACCACCAGTGGGCAAAACGGAGTGAGTAGGTAGGAATTTCACTAAATGAGAGGCAACCCCAATTGGTCCCATGCCTGGACCGCCGCCACCATGAGGAATGCAGAAAGTTTTGTGCAAATTCAAGTGACAGACATCTGCCCCATAGTCACCAGGACGGCATAGTCCTAGTTGGGCATTCATGTTTGCCCCGTCTAGGTAAACCTGTCCGCCGTGGTTGTGAACCACATCGCAAATTTTTTGAATGTGCGTCTCAAATACCCCGTGAGTGGAGGGATAAGTCACCATTAGGGCTGCTAAGTCATTGCTGTGTTTCTCCGCCTTAGCACGCAAATCCTCCTGGTCAATATTGCCCTGCTCATCACAGTTAATCGCAACCACTTTCATACCGGACATAACCGCACTGGCCGGATTGGTTCCGTGAGCAGACTCGGGAATGAGACAGATGTGGCGATGCTCCTCGCCCCGATTGTGGTGATATTGACGAATCACCTGGAGTCCGGCATATTCTCCCTGGGAGCCAGCATTTGGTTGTAGAGAAATGCCTGCAAATCCCGTCATTTCCCCTAACCAATCTTGGAGCTGCTCGAATAAAATTTGATAGCCCTGGGTTTGCCAAGTGGGGGCAAAAGGATGAATTTTGCTAAATTCCTGCCAAGTCACTGGCACCATTTCCGCCGCCGCATTCAGCTTCATTGTGCAGGAACCCAAGGGAATCATCGAGGTGGTGAGAGACAAGTCCCTACTTTCGAGCTTATTGAGATACCGCAACAGCTCCGTTTCCGAGTGATAGCTATTGAAGGCGGGGTCACTCAGATAGCTGCTGGTGCGCTCATGGGGGGCATCAAGTTCAAAACTCACCTCATCAAGTAGTTCCTCTACGGTGAAGGGCAAATTTTCACTGCCTGCAAAAATCTGCCAGAGGTCGAATAAATCTTCGACTGTGGTGGTTTCATCAAGGGTGATGCCCACCGCACTAGCTTCACTGAAGTAACGGAGATTAATTTTTTGGGCTTCTGCGGCTTCCCGAATCTGGCTCGTTTGTCGCGGCGACTGCTCAGTCATTTCTACCCGCAGCGTATCGAAGAAAGGTTCTGAGTCAATCTGGTATCCCAGCCGCTTTAATCCTGCTGCCAGCGTCACCGTTAAGCGATGCACGTTCTCGGCAATTCTTTGGATTCCGTCTGGACCATGATAAACCGCGTACATCGAAGCCATTACTGCCAAGAGGACTTGCGCCGTACAGACATTGCTGGTTGCTTTATCCCTACGGATGTGCTGCTCGCGAGTCTGAAGTGCTAGACGCAGGGCAGGCTTTCCCTGTTCATCTTGGGAGACACCCACGATTCTTCCTGGAACGCGGCGCTTGTAAGCCTCTCGCGTGGCAAAGTAGGCGGCATGAGGACCCCCATATCCCATGGGAACGCCAAAGCGTTGGGTGCTTCCCACGGCAATATCTGCCCCAAATTCTCCAGGAGGGGTAAGGAGCGCTAAACTCAAGGGGTCTGCGGCGACAGTGACTAAAGCTTGGGCTTGGTGAGCTTGTTCGATAAATTCTCGATAGTCGTAAATCTTTCCGTCCGTAGTGGGATACTGGAGCAGCGCCCCAAAAATCCCTTCTTGGAAATCAAAGCTACGATGGTCGCCGACAATAACGTTTATGCCTTGGGGTCTAGCACGGGTTTGGAGGACTTCGATGGTTTGGGGATGACAGGCTTGGTCTACAAAGAATGCATTTGCCTTACTCTTGGAGACGTTATCGCTCATAGTCATTGCCTCTGCCGCTGCGGTGGCTTCATCGAGCAGGGAGGCATTGGCAATTTCTAACCCCGTAAGCTCAATCACCATAGTTTGGAAGTTGAGCAGTGCCTCTAGTCGTCCTTGGGCAACTTCTGCCTGATAGGGCGTGTAGGCGGTGTACCAGCCCGGGTTTTCGAGGATGTTGCGCTGAATCGCTGGTGGCGTAATGCAGTCGTGATAGCCCATGCCCATATAGGAGCGAAACACCTGATTTTGCGAAGCAATCTCTTTCAGGTTGGCTAGGGCTGCATATTCGCTTTGTGCTTCCGGCAGTTGTAGCTCTCGATTAAGCCGGATTGATGGGGGAACTGCTTGCTCAATCAGGGCATCAAGCGTCGAGAAACCCAATACTTTGAGCATTTGCTCAATTTCGGAGGGGCTGGGGTCAACGTGCCTTTTTACGAAAGAGTCGGCAGTGGTCAGTTTGTGGCGCTCGGAGTCTTCTTTCTGTTGATTGTTTGTATCCTGGTTAGTTGTGATATCCAAATTGAGCATAAAAAACCGATTATTTGAAGTGCTGTGGTCTTACCTTACCCAGTGAGGTTTGGACTCGATCGCTTATTATTTTGTAACAAACTCTCAGCAATTTCTCTGCTTCCAACTCGTGGAAAGTTGCAGATAATCGAGACGAAGGTTGCAGCTTATCCCCCTTCCACCTTTGCCCGATACTCAGCCGCAGAGAGAGTATCTTGTAGGTCGTCGGTATTGTTGATGCGCAGCTTTAGAAACCAGGCTTCACCGTAGGGATCTTTCTCAATTGTTTCTGGAGAATCGATCACTGCCTCGTTACGCTCTACCACCGTACCAGAAATGGGGGCATACAGATCCTCGACTGCCTTGACTGATTCCACTGTGCCGAAGCTTTCGCCCTTGGTAAGTTCCTCACCTGTTTCGGGCAGTTCTAGAAACACGATATCGCCCAACTGGTCAACGGCAAAGGCGCTAATTCCAATTGTCGCGTTCTCACCTTCTAGGCGCACATATTCGTGGCTGTCGAGATATTTTAGATCCTCTGGATATTCCATTTCTATTTCACGTTTTCAATTGCAAAGCTTAGTGTACAACTTCACCGAGTCGGCGCAAGCTTCTAGTTAAAGTTAAATTGTGAGCACCCTGGTGTTCTAAGTCTAGATACTGCCACTTTTCGTCAATTGGGTGCTTGTAACTGAACCCGAATAATAAAGTTACTAGAAGCGTTTACTCCTAGAGATTTCACTCTTGGTCGGTGGTAAGGATGGAACGCTTCCCCACTCATTCAAGAGGCTCTGGCGGAGAACTTCTTGCTCGGCACTGAATTGGTCGGCATCTTTGCCGACATTTATCATAGCAAACCAGACCGTTCCTTGTTTGGGAGTGGCATGCTCCCGCTCAAGCACGGATGCAATTCTAAACGCCTAGGCCTAGTTTAATTGTTCCATCTACTTGGGAGGGCGATTTTGGGAACGGTAGAAAGGTTTCTTGACCACTACCGCAGGGTAAGCTTTGCCACGGATTTCTACTTGCAATTGCTGTCCTGGTTGGGCTAGAGGTTTGGGGACATAACCCAGTGCGATCGCTCGCCCCACAGTAGGAGCTAATGTGCCGCTGGTAATTTCTCCTACGGGTTCGCTTTCCGAGTGGATGGGGTAGCCGTGACGGGCAATATGCCGCCCTTCCATTTGCAGTCCCACTAACCGACGCTCTACACCTGCTGCCTTTTGCTGCTCTAACACGGAACGTCCCAGAAAGTCGCCTTTGCTATCGAGGTGAACCAACCAAGCTAAACCAGCTTCTAGGGGAGTAGTGGTTTCGTCGATTTCATGCCCGTAGAGAGGCATAGCAGCTTCCAGGCGCAGTGTGTCTCTTGCTCCCAAGCCGCAGGGTGCGACACCAGCATCAAGGAGCGATCGCCAAAGCTTTTTTCCTGGCTCAGGATTGAGCATAATCTCGAATCCATCTTCTCCGGTATAACCCGTGCGCGAAATAAAAGCGGCTTGACCGAAAATCTTTACTTGTGCATGCTCAAATGCCTTGAGAGAGGTAAAATCCTCCTCCACTAACCGCTGAAGGGAAACAACTGCTTTTGGTCCCTGTAGAGCCATCAACACTTGCTCTTGGGAAAGATCTTCCAACGCTACCGGGAGATCTTGCAATTTTTGCAATAACCAGGCGCGATCTTTGGCAAGAGTGGCAGCATTAACAATCGCTACGCCCCGCTGTTGCCCATCTTCATCTTCACCTTGGTAGTAGAAAATGAAGTCATCAATAATCCCAGCCTCGGGATTTAATAGGACAGTATACTGAGCCTTACCCGGTTGCAAGCGTTCCAGATCAGAAGGCACTAGGAATTGGAGATCTTTGAGGAGCTGTTTTCCTTTGAGGAAAAATTTGCCCATGTGGGAAATATCAAACATTCCCACTTCGGTTCGTACTGCCTGATGCTCTTGTTTTAAACCTGCGAACTGGACTGGCATTTCCCAACCCGAAAACTCAGTTAACCGGGCTTGTTGTTCCACAACGAGGTCAAACAGAGGAGTTCGGGCGAGAGTTGGTTTGGTGTGGGAGTTTGTGCTTGGTGAGGAACTCACAGCGTTAATTTCTAGTTAAGTCAGCCTTACCGATTCTAACGGCATGCTGCGTTTTTCTACTGTTTACCCTAATCAATGTTGTTTTTAAGTTTTTTTAAGATTGAAGAAAAGACTTTTGCGATGAGGACAGCACTGTGATTATTTTCTGGCTGCTAGGCATGAGTTGGGTGGGCTGGTTGCTCAGCACCTTGGCAGGAGGCGGCAGTCCCTTAATCCTGATTCCCGCCGTCAGTTTTTTGCTGGGAGCCTCAGCCGTACCGCCAGTAATTACTACTGGAATGTTGTTAGGAAACACCCAGCGAATTTTTCTCTATTGGCGAGAGATTGATTGGCAGTTGATGGGGTGGTACTTGCCAGGAGCAGTTGCAGGGTCAATTTTGGGGGCTTTCGTATTTACTCAGCTTCAGTTTCAATGGTTAAGTCTCCTGCTGGGCGTATTCCTGGTTACTTCCACACTTACCTATGGTTTGACCAAAAAAGTGCAAGTCTTTCCGATGCGTGCCTGGTATTTCCTTCCAGCAGGATTCGTCTATGCTTTTTTGTCTGGAGTAATTGGCAGCACCGGTCCGTTACTCAATCCGTTTTATTTGCAGTATGGTCTGGTTAAAGAAGCGTTGATTGCAACCAAATCTGCCCATGTTGTAGTGGTTCATGGGGTGAAACTGATCGCCTATGCTGCTTTTGGTGTCTTAACGCTACCTTACTTGGGGTATGGTTTGGTCATCGGCATCGGGGCATTGCCTGGAAATTTGCTTGGTCAAAGAGTCTTACCACAAATGGGCGAAAAACGCTTCCGAGAACTTGTTATCGCTTTTGTGGGATTGAGTGGAATATTGTTGCTTTGGGAACAACGGGCATTTTTCACATTTTGGTGAATCAGAGCAGGGAACCTGTACCCTATTACTGCGGTCAAAAAAGAACTCAGCAAACCAGAACAACAATCCTACCGAACCTAAACGTTAGTGAAAAGCTGTGGGAGTGTCAGCGGTCAGATTCGGCAGCAGTTAGTCAGAGTTCTCCAAGACTCAGAAGGGTTAAGCAGCAACGCCAGGAAGTTCAACGGTGGTTGCAAGCGGTGAGTGGCGTGAGTGTGCCTTACCTTGGCGGTACATAAAACAGTGTGGTATCACCTCGCTGGCAGAGGGGCTTTATGGAGTCTGTCGAGCAGTTGCGAGGTAGCTTTAGTCATTTCGCCCAAAGTTATGTAATCAAAACGAGCCTTAAGGAGATAATTTTGCTTTTTTGGCTCGGTTTTCGAGATACCAGTGAGCCAAAGCTGGCGACCATTGCTCAAAATGAAAATGGAGA
This sequence comes from Cyanobacteria bacterium QS_4_48_99, assembly GCA_003021505.1. Classification (GTDB taxonomy): domain Bacteria; phylum Cyanobacteriota; class Cyanobacteriia; order Cyanobacteriales; family Rubidibacteraceae; genus QS-4-48-99. The sequence continues at coordinate 12,509 of PXPT01000144.1, forward strand.
AGTTCGCAAAACTTTTGCGCTTCTAGCTGGGCATCTTTTTTCCATCTCAAGTCTAATAGATGCATGAGCGATCGCAAATTACAACTCAGCACAAAATGTTGTCTGGCATCAAAAGGAATTAAGCCTCTGGCGTGTTCTTCTGAAAGTCCTTCTTGCATTCGTTTCTGGTAGCGCTTACAGGCTTCTAAGCACTCCTGAAGGTCTTCCGCGCGTTGCCCGTCCGTATAGGTATAACGCTTACCTTGACGGTCAGTATATTTTCCCACAGGACGAATATAAAAAACTTCTTCTACATCTCGCTCACCTTCTGCCACCTCAACAATTCGTTTTCCTGTGTAGCGGAAAGAATTGTGAACTACGACTCCATTAGCAACAAAATTATGCCACTGTCCAGCTACTTCCAAATCATAGGTTCTTTGTAGTCCCTGGTATTGCACTTGGACAACTTTCAAAGGATGAGCTTTTAGTTTTCTACCTTTTGGTTTAGTTTGTTGGGGAAGCTCCAGTATGGGAGTGAAGTTTTGAGCAAACTCTAGTTCCAGTCCCTGATTGTGAATTTGCTGGTGACAACTTTCACAAACAGTAACTAAATTTTCAAAATCATAAGCTTTTTCAGGATGTGAGTAAACCGGAAGTAAGTGATGTGCATGAAGCTGACTTCCGCGAACGCCACACCGCTGACAGGTGTATTCAAACTTCTCATGAACTTGAGGCGCAATAGTTCGAGTCCATGCTCCTATAGCTACTTGTTCTTCAGTTACTCCACCCTTCCAAAAATTACTGTCTACACCTCGGCGCGTAAACTGCCTTAATTTTTTTCTTCTCTGCTGTCGCTGTTCGGGAGTGAGATTTAAGTTATAAGCTCCTTTTAGTCCTTGATTCCAAGGATTTTTCCTTCCTGGCTTATCTCTATTCAGCTTAAGTTCGTGTATATAAACCCACTTTTTAACTGCTTCAACCGAAAACCCGGCTTTGTTGGCTATTTGCCGAGCAGCTAATCCAGCTAATAGTTGTTCTTGCAGCCAGTTTTTGTCTCGATACAGTCCTTCGCCAACAATAGCTCCATTGGTCATTAAGTAGCAATCTTGCTTATGGGACAAAACTTCTCTATTTGCATCTGTTACTAGCTCTACGGCTTCTGCCATTGTTTGCCAACCTCTCTCGGTGAGAAGGCGATGGTTTTCAGTACAATTCAGGGTTCGACCATCTTCAAGAGTTAAACGATAAACAGGCTGTACTCCCCGATTAAAAACTTCCTGAATCTTACCAGTTTCAAAAGTTCCGCTATCTTCATTGAGAACTCTCAGATTCAGTTTTTTTAGGCCAGATTTGCAATCTCTTCTATATTCCCTTACTGGTTCTCCCTTGCGTCCCCGAATTTTTCTTTCGCGGGTTGCCTTTTCACCATTTGCCCACAAATCATATAGTTCAGCGATTTTAATTTTTCTTAATTTTCCTGAAGCATTGACAGAGGTTACTTCCGTATCTCCGGTAAGGCATTGAACATCAAAACTTACCCCAACGCGATGGGTGCGAACTTGCTGCATCATTGAATGGGGAAAATAACCAACATTAAACGTGATTTGGGGATGTTCCAGTGGACCGTAATGTCCGCGATCGCTAGCTAATAAATATTTGATAACAAGTTCGCCAGCTCGTGTTTCATCGGGCCAGCGATCGCGACTATCCGAAACTAATTTTTCTGAATAATCTTGATGCATTGCTGCCCAAACTACTTGCTGGGGATTAGGTGTTGCAGCAATAACATTTGTACAAAATTTTTCCATTTTTTAATAACGAAGCTAGCTCAACCAAAAATTCTTAATTAACTAATTCATGATTCATTATTATATCCGAGCAAGGGTGACAATCTGTGGCTGCTCTTGATATTTACCTTGACGTGCTTGATAAGTTGTAGCACAAGGTTCCCCTTCTAAAAACATCAACTGTACGATTCCTTCATTTGCATAAATTTTACAATCGGTACTAGAAGAATTGGATAGCTCCAGGGTCAAATAACCCCGCCAAGCTGCTTCAGCAGGCGTTATATTCGCAATAATTCCGCAACGAGCATAAGTGCTTTTACCGATGCAAATGACTGTAATGTTGTCTGGTATTTCCAGCCGCTCAAGGGCAACTCCCAAACCATACGAGTGGGCGGGGAGAATAAAATAGCTGCCATTATTGTCGGTATGAAGCCTCGTTAACTCCAAGTTTTCTGAATTAAAGTTTTTGGGGTCAACGACAGTGCCTGGAATATGTCTGAAAATGCGGAATTCTGCCGATGAGAGCCTAATATCGTAACCAAAACTACTAAGACCATAAGAGATTACAGGTACGTTATCCGCACGACGAATTTGCTCGGGTTCAAAGGGCGAAATCATCCCTTTGGCAGCCATTTGAGTAATCCAGGTATCGTTTTTAATCACGCTTGTTTGCCAGTATCCCAACCGAGTTACTAGGATAACCTGATATCAACTCCGGTTAAACACCCATAGTTATGGCAGACGCGGATATGGGGCGACACGGAGAGCGGAAAGTGAGGGGTGAGAAGTGAGAGAGTGAGGAGGTGTTCTGTGCAGAGGTGCCCAGGTGCGGAGAGGGCAAGTGAGGAGTGCGGAGGTGCGGGGGTGCGGAGAGTCGCTTTCTCGCTCGCAACGCTTCCGCTGCGACTGCGCACGCTTTCGCTCCCGACGCGGAGAGGGGGGAGTAGAAAAAGTCCCCGTGTCCCCGCGTCCCCGCGTTTTCTTTCTCACCTGCTCCTGGAGCCCCTCTGCTTTTTCTCACGCACCCACGCCCTCACTTCTTTCTCTGCTCCCCGAGAGCTCCCTTTGTCTCCGCGTCCCCGTGTCCGCACGTCCCCGCGTCCTCTTCCCCTACCCTCAAGGCTGGTGAGAGTAACGAATTTCGGTAACTTGGTTGGCAATATCGCAGATAGCATCGGGCATTTCAGCTCCAGTGAAAATGAGATCCATGTGGGTGGGGCGCTTTTTGAGGAAGGAGAGTACCTCATCCTGAGCAATTAAGCCAAAGTGAATCGCTAAACTTAGCTCATCCAACACAACTAAAGAATATTTGCCTTCAAGCACCATATCCTGGGTACACTCCCATAATTGGTGCAGAGCATGAACCTCACTTTCATCGAGATGAGGAGTATTGATGCAGCGGGGTAAGTCGCAACGCAGCCAGTCTAAGTTTTGCCCCAGGCACACGGGTCGCTCGTGCCCTTGTCCAACTCCCCCTTTGAGAAACTGTACCACCAGCACTGGCGTTCCTTGGGCAGCGATTCTCACCGATTGCGCGATGACACTCGTGAAAAAGTGGCGTTGAGAACTAGTAAAAACCTGTATCAATCCCTCAATTTGGTAAGGTAGGCGAGTTGCAGAATCGAGATTAAAAGTTTCTAGCTGTGCGACCATGAAAGTGTGGTTAGTGTGATTGAGCAGACAACATATAGCGTCACTTGCTCCGTTTATTACAACACAAAACACTAAATGTGTGCACTAATCAACTGTATCTTGAAGAGGAGATTCTAAGGCAGTGGCTATGACTTGGCAACGTCCAGATGGTCGTCAACCCGACCAACTCCGTCCCATTAATTTTGAGCTAGACTTTACCCGCTTTGCCGACGCTTCTGTTCTGGTTCACTGTGGCGAAACCAAGGTACTGTGTACCGTCAATATCCAACCCGGTGTTCCCAAGTTTTTGCTCGACAGCGGCAGTGGCTGGCTAACAGCAGAATACCGCATGCTACCTGGTGCCACTCCCGAACGCCAGAAACGGGAACTAATGAGACTTTCGGGACGCACCCAAGAAATTCAGCGGTTAATCGGACGTAGCCTTCGCGCTGCTGTCAACTTCGAGGTACTTGGGGAACGTACGATTGTTGTCGATGCCGATGTTCTCCAAGCCGACGCTGGAACTAGAACCACTGCCATCACTGGTGGATATGTTGCCCTTGCCTTGGCAATAGAGAGACTGGTGCAAAAAGGAGAGTTAGAGAAATCCCCCCTGCAATCTTCGGTGGCTGCGGTTTCTGTGGGCATTATTGAAGGGGAGCCATTTTTAGACTTGAATTACACCGAAGACGTTGCCGCTGAGGTAGATTTTAATGTGGTGATGAATGAAGGTTTGGGCTTCATCGAGGTTCAGGGCACAGCCGAGTCAAAAAGCTTTAGCCCCACTCAGCTTAATCAACTCACGGATTTGGGTCAAAAGGGAATTCAAGAGTTGCTAGCAGCACAGGCGTCAGTGCTTAGGAAACAGTGAGTAGCGATTAATGAACGGATGAATAGAGTCTAAGGAAGCTGACAGCATCATCAGCCTTATGGAACATTCCCTCTATTCGATATTTTTTGATTCGGCGATCGCTTTGGTGAGATGTCCCGTGCCGCAACCTAAATCCAGAATCCACCCTCCTGGTTGGGGATCAAGCAATGAAAGTACACCTTTGCCATATTCATAAACGAAAGAATGTCTGCGATCGTATAACGAGGGATTTCAATTATTGTCAGGCATTGGTGGTGCGGTACATATAAAAATTTCATTGGGTACACTACATTATGACAAAGTTGGACAAGCTGTCACCGCATAACACCACTACTTCAAACTCTTAGCCTCAGAGATAAATAACAGGCTCAGTGATAGATTTGTAGGCAGAGGGGGTACGTTTAAAAAAACGCTGCTGAGGCAATCCATGAGTAAACTACAGACTGAATTTCCACCGACACCTGGGTAGTGGTAGCTGGGATGAATATATCCAGGCGATTGAAAACCCAGTATGCGAGAAGGCAAAAGGCTACTACCGGAACGGGAAATTTAGAATTGAAATGTCACCAGTTGGTCATGATCATGCCAACGACCACACAATCATTATATTTGCCGTCAACCTGTTTGCTCCCCTTAAAGGTATCCCACTAAATGGACTTGATTGCTGCACTTACAGAAAAATCGGTCTCCAAGAGGCTCAACCGGATGTATCTGACTATATTGGTTAAAACGCGAATGCCATTCCTTGGGAAACTTCCATTATCAGCTTGAATGAGTATCCTGCTCCCAATTTGATTATTGAAATTGCTAACACATTTCTTGCTGATTATCAAAGGAAAAAACGTCTGTTATACGAAGATTTAGCAGTAGACGAATACTGGATTGTAGATGTACAAAATGTCCGCATCATCGCTTTTGCTGTTGCGATTGGGGGGGAAGTGAACGAATTACTGTGTCTCAGGTTTTACCAGGATTAGCAATTTCCCAACTAAGCAATTTCCCAACTAGAAGAAGCGCTGCGGCGTACCCGTCAGATAAATCAAGAGCGAGTTTGTGCTTGGTTGATTGAGCAGTTCCAGGAATAAAGCGATCGCTCCCACTTTTGATTAATTTTTTAGCTGCTATTTGCCAATTGAGCCAGCTGCTTTAGCACTCTCAAAACGCTATATAGTTCGTTTCCTGGATTGAAGATATCAAACAGCTTAGATAATGGATATTGCGGCATTTCTCCTTTAACTAATTTGAAAAATCTAAAACTACTACCATTCCTGATTAGTCCATAGGTGGTTGCTCATTGTTAGAAGTGGTCAGCGTATAAGCAAGGAGTTGCGGTTTTCCAACTTCTGGAGAAAAGGCGGCTTGTTTCGACTCGATTACTGTCACCCATACTTGCTCAAATATCACCAAAACATCTATTTTTCCTTTATAAACAACTCCCTCATCTTCTGCAGCGATTTCCACAGAACTTTCTGATTTTATGTGGAAGGGAGGCAAATAAAAGCCAGCTCAATCCAACAGGGGAGATAGCGCCACCATTTTGACTGTATTTTCCAGCATGGGTGAATACTTGAATAAATGGGAATAACTGGCTTTAACTCGGTCAACTCGTTGTTTCTCTGCATCAGTTATTTCTGGTAAATTATCTTGCCACTCCCGGAAAAATTGCTCATCTTCCACCAACTGGAGTCCGAATTTAGTTTCTAAAGCTAAGAGTGTAATTTCTTTAGTGGGAAGCATTTGAATCATAAGTATCCAGTCTATATAGATCCGCAATCATTTCTTCGGAAACTGCCTCCACTGGCGCATCGAACGCAACTTTTCCCTGTCGCAAACCAATCATGCGATCGCAATGACTGCGGGCAAACTCCAGCGAGTGTAAGCTAATAACTAGCGTTTTTCCCGCTTTCTCACACTGCTGTTGTAGCAAATCCATTACTTCCCGACTCAATTCGCGATCGAGGCTGGAAATGGGTTCATCTGCCAAAATTGCTAAGGGATCTTGCACCAACACCCGCGCCAGTGCCACTCGTTGTTGCTCTCCTCCCGAAAGCTGATCTGTCCTCGCATACAGCTTTTCAGGAATCCCCACCTGTGCCAACGCCTGGGCAGCCGTCTCCACCTCCAAAGGGTAAATCAGAGACATAGCCGCCTTGAAAAAGGACCATCTACCCAAATGCCCCGCATTGACATTGTGAATTACTCGCAGACTATCCACCAGTTGCAATTGCTGATGTACTATGCCGATTTGTCGCTGCACTTGAGCTAGCCTGGGAGTGGAAAGGCGAGCCAGATCGCGCCCCAACGCCCAAACCTCCCCTTGACTGGACAGAAGCATACCATTAAGCAAACTCAGTAGGGTACTTTTGCCAGCGCCACTCGAACCCACCAACGCCACTCGTTCTCCCGCTTCAATCCGAAGATTGATATTTACCAAAGCCGGAAAAGAACCAAACTCCCGTCTCACCTGCTTTAACTCAAACAGAGTAGCACCTTGGCTCATGACACAAATAATTCGTAATTTTTAGTTCGTAATTATGAATTAGATTGAAATTTCACTAATTTGCGACGCGTGTGGTTCACTTAATCTTGCCAATTTGACGAGCAATTTTTTCAATTCGAGCGTAATTAGAACCCTTGCTAGGAACAAACTTGTTTGCGCCAAACAAATCAAGAATTTCTTGGTGTTGCGGGTTACTGGGATCGAGATTCAGCAATGCCTTCTGCACTTGCTGGGGAAAATCCTCCCCATAACGCTCTTTCACATCGGGATGAATTACCCAGTGATAGTCGTAATACTCCGGCGTTTCCCAAATTACTTTAACCCGCTTAAGATTAACTTTGCCTTGCTCAACCCGACTCCGCCACACCTGCGAATTCAGTACCCCAGCTTCGTAGCTGCCAGCCTCTACCAGTTGGATTGTCTTGTCGTGGGAGCCAGAAAAACCCACTTTTCCTTGAAACTCCTCTAGCGTAACGCCAGCTTTCTGGAGGAAATATTGAGGCATTAAGCGCCCCGAGGTGGAGGATTGACTGCCAAAAGTGAAAGTGTGCCCCTTCAGTGCATCCAAACCATTAATACTGTTAATCGGGGAGATATCGCTATTTTGGTTAGCAATAAACACACTAGTGAAATCGTCATCGATGGCGCGTTGAGCGATCGCTTTTGCACCCTCTACCTGCAAGCGCGCCTGCACTCCGGTGAGTCCCCCAAACCAAACTAAATCTAACTCACCCACCCGGAAGGCAGTAACAGCCGCCGCATAGTTCGTCACGGGTTTGTATGCCACAGGAATGCCTAACTCTGCTTCTAAGTAGTCTGCTAGCTTACTATAGAGGCGCTGCAACTGCTCAGGATCTTGATCAGGGATGGCTCCGGTAATGAGCGGCTTTACTGGGGTATCCTGACTAGAGAAAGAACAGGCATTGACAGGCAACAACAGCAGTAATAGTAGTCCGAATAACCAAAATTTTTTCTGAGGAAACATTTTATATCAACTCCGGTTAAACACCCATAGTTAGGATAGACGCGGGGAAGCGGGGAAACAAAGAGTTCCAGGAGCTCAGGGGCTCCAGGGGCAGTTGCTTCCATCATCTATAGAGACAGTAAGCAGCTTCGGGCATACTAGAAAGAATGAATTTCAATACCTTACTCATCTGGATTGTCTGCCTTTCTTGCATTCCGCTGCTGCTCAGTGCTGCTCTCTCGCGTCGCAATCAGGGCTGGATTGTCGTTAGTGGGTCAATTTTGGTGATCGCGGCGGTAATGTCGTTGCTAAGCTACGGCGTAGCAGGTTGGGTGAGTGGCAGTCTTTGGTTAATTTTTTTGCTGCTTCCACTGGTGGGATGGAAAAGGGTTAACCGATTAATCAACCAAGAGCGCTATCGCAAGGCTCGCCGACTAGCAGCATACCTGCGCTGGCTACATCCCGCCGATGGCTGGCTCGAACAACCTCAATTTCTCCGAGCCTTGGATATGGGGCAGCGTGGCGAAATTGCGGAAGCTTTTCACATTTTACAGTCTTACCAAACCCAGAATACAAGTATGGGGCGCAGTGCGATCGCCTCGCTCTATCGGATGGAGGCGCGCTGGGAAGAACTCCTAGCCTGGATGCACAATCAGCGCGAAAAAGCCTGGTGGGAAGACTCGAAATTGGTAGTTAACTACCTACGAGCGTTGGGAGAGACGGGGGATTTGAATGGTTTGCTTTGGGGACTAGTGCGTTGCGAGCGCAACCTCGAAAAGACAGGCAATACAGTGGCACTGAATAGCGTGCGGATGTTTGCCCTCGCTTTTTGTGGTCAAACTGAACAGGTGAGGAGGCTGTTCAAGGAGCCTTTAGCGATGTATTCGGATGAGATGCGCCAATTTTGGCTAGCAACAGCAGAGATGGCGGCAGGAAACCAGGCAGTGGCTCGCAAGCAACTTTTGGCAGTGCGTGATCGCAGTGATTTCCCCCTCTACAACGCTATCACTTGGCGCTTATACCAGCCTCCAGCTAATCCCGCGCGGGTGCTAACCCCCTCATCTAGGCAGATTTTCTTTCGCGTTATGAGTGATATCAAAGAAGAAGATCGCTACAGTGGCGCAATTAGTTTAACCTTCAAAAAAACTTACGCTACTTATGGATTAATTGGGTTAAATATAGTCGCTTTTGCCTTCGAGCTTAGCTTGGGAGGCAGCCAGGATATAGAAACATTATATCGCCTAGGAGCCTTAGTTCCAGAAGCAGTTTGGGCAGGGGAATGGTGGCGGTTGCTGAGTGCTATTTTTCTTCACTTTGGTTATTTGCACTTATTAACTAATATGCTGGGTTTATATTTGATTGGTCCTTATGTGGAATTAACTCTAGGCATAGGTCGATATCTCTTTGCTTATTTGGTTAGTGGAGTAGTCTCAATGCTGCTTTTTTCCATCCTAGCAATAAATACAGGTGCTAGCTCGAAAATTTTGGTGGGTGCTTCAGTCTCAATTATGAGTTTAATCGGGGTAACTGGAGCAATTTTACTGCGGGGTTGGCGGCAAGAAAAATCCCGTATCGCTGCTAAACGTTTACAAATGGTTTTATTAATTGTGGGAGCGCAAATTATCTTTGATATAACGATTCCACAAGTAAGTTTTTTAGGTCACACTACTGGGTTAATTGTTGGGTTTATAATTGGGAATATCTTGTTGGTGAAGTGGCGAATGAGGAATTAGGAAGGACAGGGGGACAAGGAGATAAAGGGAGAATAACCTACCCTACTCCTACGGAGAACGCTACTCTTCGAGAACGCCTTACGGCGAACGCCGAAAAACGCATCAATTTGCAACCTGCAACCTCTCCTTGTCACCCCATCTCCTCCTCCCCTACTCCTTTACATTTTCAACGCGCCATAGTTTCCCTTTTTCATGTGTGGGCTGTATGCGATAATTGGGATTTTTTCTATTGCTTTAGACAGTTTTTTCAAAAGGACGAAATAAAAAGATTTCGCTATAATCACTGGGGATTTTGGGTTGCTCGGATTCATTGAGTAACATCGGGCTTGGGTTTAAGAAGGTAACTCAGAGAGGTAGAACGAGTAATACTTTCTGTATAACTAATCACCCTAATTACAGGACAAAAACTGTACTACCTCCAACAGCTGCTCGAAGTTGCGATCCCAGTGGAGCAAGATAGAGCAGAGATGGTCTAATCGGTGACGAAAAAGGCTTGGGGCTCTGCCACCATGAGAAGGGATGGCTCATGGTGGAGTGGGTGCAACCACTCACCGCTGCGCCAAGCCCCAGCTAAGGAGTGCAAGGAGTGGACCGACGCACTCGGGAGCCTGCCAAGGAGTGTCCTCCCGGGAAAAGCCCCCTTGGGAAGATGCCGACAAGTGTCTCCCTTCCCGGCCTTGCATAATCGGCCCGCGTGGGGGTTGGCACTGGGTAGCCACCACTAGCAAGGTGCCATGGTCGAGTCGCAAAGCCGCGATCTAGGGCCCCTCTCCCCCGAAGCGTCCTTGCTGGCGTAGCAGTGGAGATGGAGTAGGCTGTAAATCCTGAAACAGGGTGCTCACCTTCCAGGAGTGCTTGCCATCAACAAGTTGGTGATTTTCGCGAATTTGAAGGCGAAACGGTGTTTGGGGGCAATTGAGATAGCTCCACCACTGATGCCCGAGCAAGTCTCGGTCTGCGCTGACATGGGAGAGCTGAAGCTGGGCAACTCTTCTCAGAAGGGGCGGAACCACTGCATCCCATCCGGGAGTGTGGGAGTGGCCCCGCTGATTCGGTATGGTCGACAGGGAATAGCTACCCCCTAGCACACCCCACACCAGGAGGTTGAACACACACTTAGCAAACTGCCAGTGGGTGCGCTCCAGTGAGAGAAGCCGGGGAAGGTTCAGGAAAGTGACCGAGGGTGGCAATTTCATCCATGTTTGCCGACAGAAGCGTTGCAGACGTTGATAGTGGGACTCCCTCGGCGCCTTTCCACAGACGCCCACTCACTCCAGTTGATAGTTCTGGCCCGTAGTAGGGCATCAGCAACATTGACACCAAGCTCAGGCGACCTCCATGCCATCTCCCATGGGAGCGCAAGGTATCGCGC
>PXPT01000145.1 GCA_003021505.1 Cyanobacteria bacterium QS_4_48_99
TGGTTAGCCTTGGATGTCAACACGAAAGAAATTGTTGGTGAACACCAACGGTAAACGAGGAAAGTCCGGAGCAATAGGATGATGGAACTCCCTTCCAGGGATTTACCGACAAGGCGCTGTTTGCTACACGGATTTTTGGGAAGCTTATGCCAAGGTTGTTCCTCAAAAGAGACATCGACCTGTTGGAAAAGAAACTGTTTTAACTAATTTAATTGCAAGATTTAACAACACACTTCGTCAAAGAGTTTCTCGATTAGTTAGGAATACTTTCTCTTTTTCTAAAAAGTGGGAAAATCACTTAGGAGCCATTTGGAATTTGGTTCATCACTACAATGCTTCCCTGGTGGTTTAGTGCTTCTATCACTACTTTTACAGGACTACCGTAGTCGGAGCGCTGATCGCTTTCTTCTACAATGTAGCCTTTGAGGACTTTAGCAGCATCTCGGAAGTCCACACCATGCTTGCTCAGGTTAGACTTCCGCTTGTTGTTATCCACTCAAAATCCACTCAATTAGGAAGTTTCAGCGACGTGATAAGGACTAGTTAACTGCTCTAATTGCTGCACTAACAAACTGAGGAATAACCCCACATCTGTAACCACACCCACCGATTCTACTGAACCGCGATCGCTCAATTTTGTCACTACGGCGGGATTAATATCCACGCAGACTAATTTTACACCAGCAGGTGTCATATTCCCCACTCCAATCGAGTGCAACATAGTAGACAGCATCAAAATCATGTCTGCCCCTTCCACTAACCGGGCATATTCCTGTTGCGCTTTAATGATATCCATTTCGGTATCTGGCAGGGGACCATCATCTCGAATGGAACCGGCAAGGGAAAAAGGCACATGATTACGCACGCACTCGTACATTACCCCTTTGGTGAGGACTTCTTGGTCAACCGCCTTGGCAATACTGCCGCAGCCACGAATAGCATTAATTGCCCTTAAGTGATGTCGGTGTCCCCCGTGAACGGGATTGCCTCGTTGCATATCCACGCCCAGGGAAGTTCCCAGCAAGGATTGTTCAATATCGTGAACTGCGATCGCATTTCCGCCCAAAAGTGCCTGCACATAGCCTTCTCGAATCAGATGGGATAAATGTTCGCTGCCGCCGGTGTGGATGACGACTGGACCAGCAGTCACCGCGACTCTACCCCCTCGATCCCGAACTCGGCGCATCTCCCAGGCGATCTGCTCGACAACAATTTCCACGCGACGCTCACTGGAGACACCAGCCCCCATGAAGGTAAACTCCTCGCTACTGCTGCTACGCTCTCTGGCATCTGTGTTGCGAACTGTGCGAATGCCTTCGACACCTACAACTACCTTCTCTCCCACTTCCAAATCCCGAATAAGCTTACAGCGCACTAACCGTTCGGTAGGAGTTTCCTTAATAGCGATCGCTGCATCCATGCGCTGCTTTTGCACTCGCACCCACTCCTGATTAATACACACCTCAGTGGGATAAATGGTGGTGACATAGAAATCTTGGGGCGCTACGCCTGCCTGAGTTACGGGTTCCAAATGGGCATCGTGCGATTCTTGCGGAAGATCCACTACCCCCAAATCAATCAACTGCGTCATCACTTCTTCCATCACTTCCGGGGAGGGAGCAGACACCTTCACCTCTGCCCTAGAGATACTTTGCCTCTGCTCGCCCAACTGGAAGTTAAGCACTTGGAAGCTACCGCCGCTCTCGACAATTAAGTCTAAGGCGCGGTTCATAATACCTGCATCGAGGAGATGCCCTTCCATGTTAATGGTGCGACTCTCCACGGGGACATTCGCGTGGATTTCCGCTCGAATCGGTTCATTCACACGCAGGGTAAGACACTTCGCCGCGCCTCCTGCTTTCATAAATTCTGTTAGCGGTGTCTCCACAATTTCAAACCCCGCCTCGGTAAGATATTCGGTGAGGGCATCACTCGCCTGATTCATTACCACCACCGATCCAATGTTAACCGCATTGCAGCTAAAGTTATTCGCATCTACTTGTTCCAGGGCAATGCGCTTCTCTGGCGGCACTCGCATTTCGATCAAGTGGTTGGAATAGGAATCAAACGCCGGGGGATAGTAGAGTAAATATCCGCCACTGAGTGGGCAAAAGCAGGTATCTAAGTGATAAAAACGCTCATCAATTAGCCGTAGGGATAACACCTCGATATCGAGCCACTGGGCAATGTAAGCATGGGAGTCGAGTTCGGAGCGAAAGCCGTATCCTGCCCATAGCCAGCGTCCCTCCCGATCTAGCAGGGCATCACCCGCGCCTTCAAAAGGCAGTTCCTTGGGGAGTTCGTAAACAGTATAGCCATTATCTTCAAACCAGCGCTTAAAGTAGGGTTCTTCCCCCTGACGCTCTTTGTGTAAAAAGCGGCTGAGAACCACTTGATCACCCAATACTAGCCCCGCGTTGGCAGTGAAGACTTGATCGGGCCACCCTGGTTGGGGTTCCACTAAATCCACAATTGCCCTGTCTTTGAGAAGATAGTACAGTTTTTGCCACTGCTCCACAGCGCGATCACGCGAGGACTTGTGAATATTCCCCTCCATCCAGGGATTAATCACATAATCCACCTCGTAGTGGTCAGGGGGGCACATCAAAAAGCGCATTGAGTCAGTCATAATTGGTTCGATGGTGTGTATTCCTAAAAGCCTTTCTATAGCGATCGCCGCTTTTTACGCCTATCCAGGATGGCACTAGATCGGGTTGATTTTTTGTAGTCTATGTAGCAGCATAATCAAGTGAGGAGAGAGGGAGTGATGAGCTAAATGGGCTTGTTTGCTCGAAAAATTTCTTCCTATTTCCAACTCTGGAACGCTCTTACGCCTCACTTCCCCTGCCTCTTAATAAGCTCCCCTGCGACGGGATACTCGCTCTAGGTAAAGCAGGGCACTATTGAGCGCGATCGCACCTATTGCCACTACGATTGTACCTGCCCAAATTTTTTCAGTTTGATTTTGCTGCACTCCTTCAAATAATAGTATGCCCAATCCGCCCGCACCGAACTTTGCCCCGATAGAAGTAATGGCGATCGCAATAATCGCCGCCAGACGCACTCCTGCCAAAAACACAGGTAAAATCATGGGCAACTGCACCCACCACCAGCGCTGCCAAGCACTCATCCCCATCCCCTTAGCTGCTTCTAGAATAGTAGGCTCAATAGAGTCTAGCGCTACCGAGATATTACGCACCAAAATTACCTGAGTATAAATTACCATCGCAGCAATTACAGACTGGGCAGACAGCCCAAAAATCGGCACAAGTAGAATAATCAGTGCCAAGCTAGGAATCGTGTACAATGCCCCCAAAAAAACCATTACGGGCACTTGCAGCCAGCGGTAGTAAGTAATCGCAATTGCCAACGGCAAAGCAATTGACACCGCAATTAGCACCGACAGACAGGTTATCTGCAAATGCTGTAGCAGCAAATTCAATATCTCTGCCGGATTTTCTAAGATGTAGCTCATCAGTTTTGTTTCTAGCGAAGCGTGAAGGACACATTCGCCTCAGCTTCGAGGAGTTCAAGGATACATGCCGTTAATTTCTAGTGGAGCGGCGATCGCACTTTGGCAAACTTACCCTTAACCCTAGCAGCAACTCCAACACTTTTCCAATATTTATGAAAATAAAAATATTGCTTGCTAATAGTTCACCTTTTCTTCACTATTTGTTGATACTATTCAGGGGTGGTAATCCCATAAATATTGTCTAAATATAGATTTAGATTACGTCTATCAACAAGTCAATCAGAGAAAACAAAATGGAAACTAAAATGCTTGCATCGTCAATTAAATCTTCGCTCAAAAAAATTCATCCGGTTTATTCACTCTGGACAAAAACAAAAAACCGAGAAAAATTTTCTAATGAAAGTTTATTACTGAAAGGTCAGCATAAAACCGAAAATCAACATCCAACTGCTTTGGTATTTACGTCCCATAAGTGTGCTTCTGTCTATGTAGCAAAAATCCTTAAAGACTCAGCCAGGGATGTCGGAATGACTCCCATTGATTTAGATGGTTACTTCTGGGACACTGGAAAACCAGAAAGTGAAGTTTATGCAGACCAGAATAGACTAGAAGAAGTAATTAAACCAGTCGGTTATCTTTATTGTCCTTTTAGAAAATTCATAGATATACCAAAATTGGAAAAATATCGCATCCTGTTGATGTTAAGAGACCCTAGAGATGTTTTGACTTCACTTTATTTTTCTTCTGCTTATAGTCACGCTGATAGTCCAGCGCTAGGAGTAGTTAAAGATAGACAAAAAGCACTAGGTCAGACAATCGATGAGTTTGTAATTGACAAAAGTGACTTATACTTACAGAGGTATCACCAGTATTGTCAAAACTTATTCGGTAAACCTAATGTACTCTTCGTAAAATACGAAGAAATGGTTACTGATTTTAATACCTGGTTTAATAAGGTAACTGATTTCTTAGAGCTTAACGTTAGCCAAAAACTAGTCAACCAGATTGCAAGCACGGCTGATTTCAAAGTAGAAAAAGAGGATATCTACGCCCATAAAAGACAAGTGATGCCGGGAGAACACAAACGGAAACTAAAGCCTGAAACAATCAGTTTGTTAAATTTAAAGTTCCAGGAAGTTCTCAGTACCCTAGATTACGCAAAAACTGGGCAGAAGTGCTAATTAGGTCATGAACTCGTGCCAATTGGTAGAAATGCTAGGCTTATAGAACCCTTCAAACTATGCGCTTTTACTTCCCGTCTTCGCTGCATCCCGAATACTTTCGAGAGTGAGAACGCCTACAGCCTTGCCGTCATCCAGCACAGTGAGCATTGATGCACCTGTAGCCAAGATTAGGGATAGTGCCTGACGTAAATTCTCGTAGCGGGCAATTGTCTGCCCCTCGCAAGGCTGGTGGTTGGGAGGAATTGGACTCATCGCCGTCTCCACGCGCAGTAAACTGAGCTGGCGCACTTGGTCATCAGCCCCAACGAGATTGTGAACAAACTCACTTTTCGGCTGGGTGAGGATGTTATAGGGCGTGTCAAACTGGACAATTTCGCCTTGTTGTAGAATCAAAATACGGTCGGCTAGATGCAGCGCTTCCTCAATATCGTGAGAGACGAATAAAATCGTTTTGTTCACTTGGCGCTGAAGACGGGACAGCTCCTCTTGTAAGCTCTCTCGCGTGATGGCATCGATCGCCCCAAACGGCTCATCCATCAACATCACTTCGGGATTCCCTGCCAAGGCACGAGCAATTCCCACCCGTTGTTGTTGTCCCCCGGATAGTTGGGAGGGATAGCGATGGCGATATTCGGTTGGGGACAGCTTCACTAGTTCGAGCAACTCATCAATGCGAGACTGAATTTTCCCTCTGGACCAACCCAAAAGCTTTGGGACAACTGCAATATTTTCTGCAACACTCATGTGGGGAAATAATCCCGACTTCTGAATTACATAGCCCATCTGCCGCCGAAGCTGAGTAGCTGAAATTTGGCGAATCTCGGTGTTACCGAGATAAATCTTGCCAGAGTCGGGTTCATAGAGACGATTGACCATCTTCAGTAGCGTGGTTTTGCCGCAACCAGATGGTCCCAAAATCACCACCAGCTCTGCTGAGTCAATCTCGCAACTACAGTGATTGATTGCCGGATGAGTTGTGCCCTGAAATTGCAGGGAGACTTGCTCAAAACGGATTTTGCTCATCGACTGACGGGGGGATGGGAGCAGAGGAGCAGAGGGGAACGAAGTGAGGGCGTGAGAGGGTGAGAGTGTTAGAAATACTGATCGAATCCTTGCATCAAATCAGCTAACTTTTCTCCTCACTCCCTCACTCCTCACTCGAATTACCTTCAACTAGTCCTGCTTTGCTGAGAAAATCTTTTGCTACCTTAGCAGGTTCCTGATTTTTCCCAGTCACTTCGTAGTTGAGCCGTTGCATGGTATCAGTTGTAATTTTGGTAGTGATACTGTTGAGAATGTCGGCGATTCCAGGCTGGTTTTCCAAAACAGCTTGGCGCACCACCGGGGCAACATGGTAAGGAGGAAAGAGATTTTTGTTGTCTTCGAGCATGACCAGATTCATAGCACTAATTTCCCCGTCCGTGGAAAACCCGACTGCTACATCTGCTTCCCGATTAACTAGTGCTTCATACCTCAAACCAGGATTAACTGCTTTAAATTCTTTGAGTTCAAAGTCGCTATAAACTTTTTTTAGACCAGGTAAGCCATCTTCACGCTCTTGAAACTCAGGCGAACCCACCATGATTAGCTTGTTGGCATCGGCGACAAAATCGGAAATCGTGTTAATTCCGTATTTTTGGGAACCTTCTGGGGTCATCACTAGCGCCTGGGTATTACTCATGGGCGAAGGTTGCAGCCAATTAAGGTTATATCGCTGCCGATAGGCTTGTGAGACAGTTTCGTAAACTTCCTGGCTGTTATTTTTAACCGGAAGTTTCAATACTGTCAGGAGCGCTGTGCCTGTGTATTCGGGGTATAAATCAATTTCGCCTTCTTCTAAGCCTGCCTGAGCTACGGGAGTACCTCCTAGGTTGAGCTTGCGCTCGACGCTATAACCCTTATCCTCTAGCGCCAGAGCATACATTTGTCCTAAGATGAGTTGCTCGGTGAAATCCTTCGAGCCTATTTGGATTGCGGTATCGGAACTACTGCTGCTGAGGTTACAGGCGATTACAGTAACACTCGTTAGCGCAGTGACTAATAGCAGGGATAGGAATCGGCGAACCGGTAGCATAGGAGCGAGATATAAGTATCCTAAACTTCTATCCTAGCTTTTATCAGGGCAGCGATCGCTTCCACAATCCTATCGGGGCAACCTGGCTCGAACCATTGACCTTGGCAATTAGCAATAGGAGTAATGGACGCGACTGGACTCGAACCAGTGACCCCTACGATGTCAACGTAGTGCTCTAACCAACTGAGCTACGCGTCCTCGTAAATTATAAATATAGCACAGATAGATGTAACTGGCAAAACTATTCTGTATAGTCGTTAGTCATCCCTCACAAAAGGCGTGAGAAGGTCAGGCTAGGCATCTATCCCTAATCCCTCTTAGTTTGCTATAATATCCTAGTTGACGCGGCCTGAGCGAACGTCTTTGACTCAATCAGTAGATAATCCCCAACTTGACACGCTGACGCAAGAACTAGCGGCAATCCAGCAAACCGGTTCCAAACGGATTGCACTTTTAGGTTCGCGCCATGTTCCTATCACTCACCAGCAGTTGATCGAAATGATGAGCTACGCTCTCGTTTTGGGGGGCAATCGCATCATGACTTCTGGTGCTGCGGGAACCAATTCAGCCGTAATTAAAGGGGCAATGCGTGGCGATCCCAATTTGTTAACGGTGATTTTGCCCCAAAGTCTGGAACGGCAGCCACAAGAGTCCAAAGAGCAGCTACAGCAGGTAATTCACTTAGTGGAAAACCCAGAACAAGACCGTTTGTCTTTGGCTGAAGCCAGTGCTAATTGTAATAGTGAGATTATCTCACGCTGCCAGCAGCTCATTTGCTTTGCATTTCACCATAGCCACACATTGCTCAAAACTTGCGAGAATGCAGAAGAACAGCGCAAGCTAGTCACCCTGTTCTACTTTGATTAATGATTGCTTATGGCTTCTACTTATTCCCTTGATATTGTCAGCGACTTTGACCAACAAGAAATGGTCAACGCAGTAGACCAAACCAAACGCGAAATCAAAGGTCGTTATGACCTCAAAGATACTCAAACGACTATTGAATTAGAAAGCGACAAAATTATTATCGAAACAGACAGCGAGTTCACGCTTGATGCAGTTCACAACATCTTGCGTAGCAAAGCTGCCAAGCGCAAACTCTCGCAGAAAATTTTTGATTACGGCAAGGTTGAATCTGCTAGTGGTAGCCGGGTGCGCCAAGAGATTACTCTTCAACGCGGCATTAGCCAGGATATTGCCAAAAAAATTAGCAAAAAGATTCGAGACGAGTTTAAAAAAGCGCAAGCCTCGATTCAAGGTGATACAGTGCGGGTTTCTAGTAAGTCCAAAGATGACTTACAACAGGTAATACAACTGCTCAAGCAAGAAGATTGGTCTGTTCCCCTGCAATTTACCAACTATCGCTAGAAGGCTGAGTTCAACTTTTACCACCTCCGCGAGGAGAAATGAATAGGAACTCGCGACTGGGTCGCCAGCGAGAGCATCAAGCTAATGAGCGAACCTTTCTAGCTTGGCTTCGTACTTCCTTGGCGCTGATTGGTTTTGGATTGGCGATCGCTCGCTTTGGTCTATTTATGCGCGAGTTACAATCAACTATTACGCCTCAAAGTGCTCCTTCCCACTCCTGGTTCAATTCCCACATCCTAGGCATGGGCTTGGTAATCGCTGGTATTATCTTCATTGCCCTCTCAGTTTGGCGCTACAACCGAGTTTTTTGGCAAATCGAGCGGGGGAATTACCACGCTAGTCGCTTGATGGTCTGGATTATGGCTGGGGTGGTAATCATCCTCGGCGTTCTTAGCATACCGCTTGTTCTTTCGCGGCAGCCCAGCGTTCCCAGTAAACCATCTCCGCAACGCAGTAATGGAGGCAAGGAAAAACTAGCTCAACTTCCTTCTCCTCTGGTACGCCACGGGTCACACCGCACCTTCTAGATAGTGCGGGCGACCCGGTAGCTTCTCTTACAGGCTAGACATAACTTCCCGTGCTATCTCTAACGTTTTATCAATATCTTCGTCCGTGTGTGCCAAAGAAGTGAATCCTCCCTCAAACTGGGAGGGAGCGACATAGATTCCCCGCTCTAACATTCCCCGCTGGAAGCGAGCAAACTTGTCTAAATCAGAGGTTTTGGCATCGTCAAAGTTACGTACTGGCTTCCCAGTAAAGAACATGCCAAACATGGCGCTAATGTTGGCAGCGTAAGCGTCGTGGCCTGCTTCATTGGCAATTTGTTGAAGCCCTTGGGTAAGCTTGGTGGTAATGCGCTCAAGCTGCTCGTAAGTTCCGGTTTTTTGCAGCAACTCTAGGGTTTTAATTCCGGCTGTCATTGCCAAAGGATTTCCCGAGAGGGTTCCCGACTGATACATGGAACCAGAGGGAGCCACCAGCTCCATAATGTCTTTTCGCGCCCCAAAGGCTCCCACAGGCAAGCCACCGCCAATAATTTTACCCAAGGTGGTTACATCAGGAATAACGCCAAATCGTTCTTGAGCGCCACCGTAGGCGATGCGGAAACCTGTCATTACCTCATCAAACGCGAGCAGTGCATCGTGTTCGCGGGTGAGTTCTCGCAAGCCCTCTAAGAAGCCGGCATCAGGGGCAACAAACCCAGAGTTTCCCACCACAGGTTCGACCATGATACCAGCAATCTCGCCGGGATGTTGCTCAAACAGGGTTTTGACCGCTTCCAGGTCATTGTAGGGAGCAGCCAAAGTGCTACTTGTGGCGGTGTTGGGAACGCCTGGGGAATCTGGTAAGCCTAGAGTGGCAACCCCAGAACCTGCCTGAACGAGCAGCATATCGGCATGACCATGATAGTTGCCCTGAAACTTGACAATTTTGTCGCGTCCGGTATAAGCACGCATCATCCGTAGGGCAGACATGCAAGCTTCGGTGCCGGAGTTGACAAAGCGCACCATTTCGATGCTGGGGACAGCATCAATAACCATTTCAGCTAGCACATTCTCTTGAATACAGGGTGCGCCGAAACTGGTGCCTTTTTCGAGAACTTCGTGTAGAGCAGCAATCACTTCCGGGTGGGCATGACCACAAATCGCTGGTCCCCAGGTTCCCACATAATCAATGTATTCGTTGCCATCCACGTCCCAGACACGAGAGCCTTTAACGCGGTCAAAAACTACGGGCTGTCCTCCCACCGATTTGAAGGCTCGTACCGGGGAGTTGACCCCTCCCGGCATTAGTTTCTGGGCAGTACCAAAAATTTCGTCTGATTGGGTAGTTTTAAAAGAACTTGTGGTAGTCAAGACTTTCTCCTTATTGGGATGCTCGCCCTCTAAAATCTAGCAGCTTTGGCAACTAGCGTGACTCGCATGGAAGTCAGGCGGTGATTCAAGGCATTAGGTTCCCTATCTATCCTATCGAGCTGTCTCGGTGATAAAATCGCCAATTACTCCACTCTACAACGGTGTTGGTCAAGAAGTTTCATTACTAAGTGTCTATTATGGGGATTTTACTTTACCATACAAGTTGGTGAATGCCACTCAAAGAATGTCTGCCACTGAATCTAGCTCCCCTAACTCTGCAATCCCTATTGAGCAAATCCGTTACAACGAACAAGGATTAGTGCCTGCCATTGTGCAAGATTATCTTGATGGCACGGTTTTAATGATGGCTTGGATGAATCGAGAATCTTTGCTCAAAACTCTAGAGACAGGGGAAACTTGGTTTTGGAGTCGCTCGCGGGACGAGTTGTGGCACAAGGGAGCAACGTCTGGACATCTTCAAAAAGTGCGATCGCTGCGTTATGATTGTGATAGTGATGCCCTACTAGTGATTGTGGAGCAGCTTGGCGGCATTGCTTGCCACACGGGCGAGCGTAGCTGTTTCCATCAGGTAGACGGTAGGAAAGCAGCCCCTCCCGCAAATACCCTGTCTGAGCTATTTGCAGTCATTTGTGATCGCCGGGATCATCCAGTTGAAGGCTCTTATACTGGCAAAATCTTAAATGGCGGCGACAACAAAATCCTCCAAAAAATTGGGGAAGAAGCCGCAGAAGTAGTAATGGCGTGTAAGGATGACGAGCCAGACGAAATCGCCGCAGAAGTAGCGGACTTACTCTATCACACCCTAGCTGCTTTAGCTTATCATGATGTAGATGTGCGAGACGTTTATCGCAAGTTGCAGCAACGCAGGCGATGATGGTGAAGGTAGTGGAGATGCAGCGAGAGACGCGGTGACGCGGGGATGGGGAGACCAGGGGACAAGGGGAAACAAGTCAACTCCTCACTTGAATAACCTCCAACTTTCAACCTGCAACTTGTAACGTTATGGGAGCTAATTATCAAGACCAGCAACATCCTCGGGGAAAGCAAGATCGCGAAATTGTTGATCGCCTATTTCAGGAAGGTGCAAGCGATCGCAACTTGGCAGAATTAGCCAGACTACGGATTCGCTATCGTAATTTTCCAGGCGCAAGCGACCTTAAGCGGGATCTCGATCTACTGCTCCAACAATGGCAGTTGAATGAAGAACAACTCTACGAAAAGACTCGTCAGCTACATGCTTTGGGTCAAGTCTACCAACGCCCCAAGCAGGGAGAAAATAAACAAGATTGGAGTTAAGGAGTTGAGTATTCTACGATTGTTCCACTACTTTCTTCAACTGTAAGTATGCTTGTTCTGGCGTCAGGGCATCCGACTCATTTTCATTGGGAATGTAAAAGTGCCAAACATCGGGAAAGTAGTGAACGATAAAACTAGGAATTAGCCCTTGCTCCATTGCCTGTTTCCCTAGTTTGACTACTTCGCGTTCGAGATCGAGTTGACTGTGGAACTGAGAGTCGCTCATATGCTGTTACTTGCTCCAACGGCTTGCTTTCAATGTAGCGTGTTTATAATCACTCACGGCAAGATTTTCTGGGGGTGAGGGGAAAGGGGAGACTTCTAAAGAGCTAACAGAGGAGGAATCCCGCGCCTGCACGTACTCTTCTAGCTTCTGAGTCGAAGAAACTAGGTCGCTCAGTCCCTCGACCAATTCGCGAAGATTGGAGCGAAAAGCGGGATCCCCAGTCAGTTCTTCCAACTCAGACGTAATCTTCTGGGTATTTTGAAACGTCACCCTTGCCGAATCTAGAGTTTGTTGCAGAACTAGCCGATTCGACGGTTGGCTGAAAGTGTTGGAAATCTTGCGCAGGTCGGTAGATACCTGGGCGGCATTAGCAGTAAGGGTTTCCAGGTTCTGCACTAGTTGTTGGGTGTCTGCGGCACTCAAGGTCGAGTTGACCTGCTCCACAGTCGGTTCCAGGCTAGCCAGCAACTCACTTAACTGCTCGCTAGTGGCGCTAAGGTGATTCAAAGTTTGATCCAACTCACCCTGGTTTCGGTTGACTAAGCGATCAACATTCGTGGCAAGCTGCCCTACCTGAGTAGCAGCCGAACTCACTTGAGCAGCGGTGTTATTTAACGACTTGGCAGTTTCCGAAAGCGGTTCAATTTCTTCTTGGAGTTGTTCGCTAGCTTGGGCAATCTGAACTGAAGCCGTACTAGCATTTTGCACTAATTCCTCGAGGTTGTTGAAAAATTGCGGATCACTCAAGAGTTCCGTGGCGCGGGTGCTTTTACGGAGGAGTCGAACTACGCTGACACCCATTTCGCCTGAGACGCGCTCATCGGCGCAAATGATTAAATCGGAGTTACATTCGGGGCTAAGCGGATTAGTGGCGGCACCATTTGATGGAAGCGATGTGGGAGGCTGGGGTCTGATGCTTAATAAGGTTTCGCTAATCAGTCCCGTTTGATTGGCTTCAATAATGACACCATCGGGGATGCGTGTGTCACTAGAGGAAATCTTAACGCTCACATCTATGCCATTAGCACCGGGCTGGATCTTGGTAACTTTGCCAATGTTAACGCCGCGATAGAAAACGGGAGCGCCCATAGATAAGCGATTGACATCGGAAAATACTGCCGTGAAGGTGTAGCTGCGTTTTCCAAACGCCAAACCGCTCAGCCACATCGCTACACCAACAAACAGAGCAACTCCTGTTATGATTAATAAACCCACCGAGCCTTGTCTAACCGTCCGCGATCGCATTTCTTTTCCTCGCCTCGCACACCACGTCGCTTTGCTCCAAATTAAAAATAATGAAGGCAAAAGGCGAATGGCGCGCATGCGAAAGTTCTTCATTCTCAATGAGTGCCTTTTGCAAGAGTGCCTTCTGCCTTCTTTCATTCCCTTTTGCCCTTGGCCTCTTGCCTTTAGCCTTCTTCAAAACTCAATTTTTAATTTGTAATCTTTAATTTTTAATTCATTGTCTTCCCCTTAGCAGGTTAGCAAGTTGCTGGATTAATGTATGACTTCGATAGGTCCACTGGTGCTAGCACTAAAAAATTGTCGCACCATGGGATTGTCTGTCGTATCAATTTCTGGAACGCTCCCTTGCCACTGCACCTTTCCGTGATAGAGAAATACCACCCGGTCAGCCGTGCGGCGAATGGTACTCTGCTGGTGGGTAATCATCACATAAGTCCCGCAACACCCAGGGTTCCACTGCAATTGGCGTACCAAATCTTCAATCACAGTTGAAGCAATGGGATCGAGACCTGCGGTAGGCTCATCATAGAGAATGAGTTGGGGACTGCTTTCAGGGTTATCCGGGTTGGACATAATTGCCCGAGCAAAACTCACCCGCCGGCGCATTCCCCCTGACAGTTCGGCTGGGTAGAGGTCGCCTATATCCCCTAACCCGACCATCTCTAACTTTTGGTCAACTAATTCCCGAATCTTCTGGTGCGGCAGGCGCGAGTATTGGTAAAGCAAAAAGCCGACATTTTCATCGACGGTTAAAGAGTCGAATAATGCCGACTGCTGGAAAACCATACTCATGTTAATCGGGTCTTGGTGGTCTTCAATTAATCCCTGACGATGCTCTCCTTTAACGTAGATCTCGCCTTCGTCGGGAAACAGCAAACCAGCAATAATCCGCAAAATTGTGGATTTACCAGTGCCAGAAGGACCAATAATTGCTAGTGCTTCACCGCAGCTAATGCTTAAGTCAACATCATCTAAGACGACATTGTTACCGAAGGAGTGAGTGACTCCCTTGAGTTCTATTAGCGGTTTGGCATTGCCACTTTCGTCCTTGGTCTGAGTGGTTTCTGGAGATAAGCCAGATGAGGGAGAAAACTTTCCTCTTGCCCCATTCACTTTCTTATCGCTAGAAACTTTCGCCATCCGCCTTATTCCTCTGATGTCTCCAAGCCAAACACTTCCTGGAGGGCTTTTTCTACTTTATAACCCGAATCTACTGATTCCAGAGGGTCTTTACGCAGTCGATGACGCAGGCAGAGAGTAATCACGCGTCGGATATCATCAACTGTTACCTCATTGCGCCCTTCCAAGGCAGCTAGGGCTTTTGCTGACCGATTGGTGACAATATCGCCTCGTAGTCCATCGACATCCAACTCGGCACAAATCTCGGAGATTTTCACCCTCAGGTCATAATCCATGTTTACATCAGCCAGACGATTCTGAGCTTGTACCAGGTTCTCTTGCAACGCCTGTTGCTGTTCGTGATAGTGTTTGCTAAACTCCTGCGGGTCTTGGTCAAATTCCGACCTTTGCTCGACAATTTGTACGCGTAGTGCTGCCTCTTTCACTGTGTGAATTTCCGCGTGCATCCCAAAGCGGTCGAGTAGTTGGGGGCGCAGTTCCCCTTCTTCGGGGTTGCCCGAACCGACAAGTACGAAGCGGGCAGGGTGACGCACCGAAATTCCTTCTCGTTCGACGGTGTTCCAACCGCTAGCGGCTGAGTCGAGCAGCACATCGACTAGGTGGTCGTCAAGCAAGTTAACCTCATCCACGTAGAGGATACCGCGATTGGCTTGGGCAAGGAGTCCCGGTTCAAAGGCTTTAACTCCTTCGGAGAGGGCTTGTTCGATGTCGATAGTCCCGCAAACCCGGTCTTCAGTTGCACCGAGGGGCAGGTCAATCATGGGGACTTTTTTCTTGGTTGCGGTAAGTGAGGCATCGCCCTGCCCTTCCACCTGCTGCCGGACTTCCTCGCTCATCAAGTCTGGGTCATTGGGGTCGCTGTTGAAGGGGTCGCCAGTTACCACCTCGATTTCTGGCAGTAAATCCGCCAATGCCCGGATAGTGGTGGATTTGCCCGTGCCGCGATCGCCCATTATCATTACACCACCAATTTTGGGGTCAATCACATTCAGCAGCAGCGCCAGCTTCATCTCTTCCTGACCCACAATGGCAGTGAAAGGAAAGACCATGCGACGGGTAGAAGATGATCCGCTGGGTTGCCCATTATTAGGCGCTTGGGTGGTTACAGTCATAGCAATTCAAAATTCACAATTAGCAATTAGCAAGGTGTTAAGTGCTAAAACACCTAAAACCTAATGCCTAATACCTAGTTCAATCATTGTGCCACACTCATTCTCTTTCATGGGACAAGATAGCTAGGAGCGGGGACGACAATATAGCCAGTGTTAGCATCTCCCAGCACCCAATTACGTTGTCTGCCCCAGTACCACCAATATGCCCCAACATAGGCACATATGAGGCTATCGAGTTGGTCTTCTATAGCTTTGAGGGCAGTTCCCTTTAAAGGATGAATGGTGAATGAGGAATGAGGAATTAATTCTGTGTTGAGGCGAGGTTCTAGGGTGGGCAACACATCCAGGATATATTGACGCAGCTTGGATAACTCTGCTTTTCGTTGCGCTAATCTGCCCTTTTTGTATTTCAGGGTGCGCTCTAAACCAAATAGATGCACCATTGCTGGGTGGGGAAAAACCTCAATTTGGTATTGCCCTAGCTGTTGAGAAGTGATTTCGGGAGCATGAGCGAAACCCTTTTTCTCTAAGCTGAGACCAAACGCTACAGTGCGCTGGGCAAAGGGACGTTCAAGATTAGCAGGATAGCACCCAGCCTGATAGCGACCAAAGTATTTGTGAGTTAACCTATCCGGCAATCTCATTCCCGTAGTATTGGGAATAAGCGTAGGAGCATCTACAGCAATTAGAGCAGGTTCGCTAGAAGATACCCAACCACCAATCCAGGCAAGAATATCATCAATCTCCTGCTGTCGGTTCAAATCCAATAGTTGCAGTTGCCTATTTTCCCAACTCAGGCAGCACAGTCCGCTAGCTCCCGATTTCCAGCCCAAGTCGATGCCTAAAAACTTCATTTCTCAATACTTGGGAACCTACCCTGTTTCATCTCTCGCCCAGCCTCTTCTCAATTCTCTCTGCGTTCTTTTTTGGGGGAACCGGCGGCTCGCCCCAACTCCGGTTTATTATTGCATTGCCTGAGTTTTATTTTTGTTATCTTCCTCCCAGCCTGGCAAATTAACAGAAACCGAACGGTCTTAAACAACGAATGTCCAAGGCAAAAGAAACAAAAGAAAAGATCATCAAACAAGCAGCCGAACTGTTTAACCAGCAAGGTTACTTGGGCTCTTCCGTGTCAGATATTATGCGTGCCACTGGATTGAAAAAGGGAGGAATTTATAACTACTTCCAGAGTAAAGACGAGTTGGCGCTACAAGCATTTGACTTTGCCTATGGCTGTGTCAGTCAACGTTATCGAGATGCCCTCAAAGGCAAGCGAGGTGCTAAAGAACGCCTGCAAGCTATAGTCTCTGTTTTCCTTAGTTATATGGAAAATCCGCCGATTCAGGGTGTATGTCCCCTTCTCAATACAGCGATTGAGAGTGACGATACACACCCCGCGTTACGGGAACGGGTACAAGAGGCAATGACTGCTTGGCGGCAGTTGATTTGTCGAATCTAGAAAAGGGAATTGCCAAAGGTGAATTTTCTCCAACAGTTGAAGCTGATGGGGTAGCAACGATAATCATTTCAACTCTGGAAGGAAGTCTAATGATGAGCAAGCTTTACGGAAATTCAATTCATTTGGAAAGGGCTGTTAAACATTTGAGTGACTATATAGAAAACAATTTTTAGATAGATTGTTTTGTCTGCCCAAAGACCGATTGGTTTCTAAAACAAATGAGTTAGGATAATTTGGAATACAACAACTTCACTCGCAGCAAAAACCAATGGAGGTTGAGTTAGCGTTACCTGTGCGAACCTACGATATCGACTTCGCTGGAGTAGTTAGTAATATCGTTTACGTGCGCTGGCTCGAAGATTTGCGCCTAGCAATAGTGGATGCATATTTTCCACTTACTCAACAACGTAACACCTATGTTGTCGACGTGATTGGTCATACTGACGGTCAAATTAATGTTAATAGCTCTGGCAATCTAGATGAAATGCTAGAAGAGGCATCTTTAGGAAATCAACCTTTGAATAATCTCAGACCAGGTTCCAATGCCGATTTGGGCTTAATGTGAGCATTAGCAGTGGTAAAACAGCTTCGAGAGATTCAACAACAAGGTGACTTAAAGGGATTAGAGTTTCGAGCCTATTCAGCGGCGCAGCTAATCTTACCAAATTCTGGAAATTTTGCCCCAAAAGACCGTAATCCCGATGCAACGCGACGGCGCATTGAAATTCGCTTCTCTCCTCTTGGAGAGGCTGAAACAATTAAGTAAGTACCTAAACACAAATGAGCGTAATTTCACGACTCATCGCTCATCATTCCTCAATTTCTCACTGGGTGGTAACGAGTTCAGGATTTTGGGTTTGCTCAACAAATGTTTACAATAACATTAAGGTTTCGAGATGATTGATGTTGAGTTATCAGGGGGATGGGAGCAAATATCGTGTTGTCGTTATCGGTGCTGGGATTGGGGGATTAACTGCGGCAGCCTTACTTGCCCGTCGCGGCTATGAAGTCTCAGTTTTCGATCAGGCACTAGTCCCCGGCGGATGTGCCTCCACCTTCAAGCGTCGCGGCTTCACCTTCGATGTGGGGGCAACTCAGGTAGCAGGTTTGGAGACAAGGGGAATTCACCAACAAATTTTTGAGGATTTGGAAGTAGAACCGCCAGAAGCAACGCCCTGTGATCCCGCCTGTGCAGTGTATTTACCAGGGGAAAGCGAGCCAATTAACATTTGGCGCAACCCAGAAAAATGGCAGCAGGAACGACGACGGCAGTTTCCTGGCAGTGAACCTTTCTGGCAATTAATGGCAACCTTATTTAAGGCAAGCTGGCGGTTTCAAGCGCGTCAGCCCGTGCTACCGCCGCGTAACCCTTGGGATTTGTGGCAGTTAGCATCTGCGGTGCGCCCCGATACGTTGATGACACTACCGTTTACTTTCATGACAGTAGGGGATGCCCTGCGAGGATTGCGCCTCTATGACAATCGGCGTTTGCGGACGTTTCTGGATTTGCAACTGAAGCTTTATTCCCAGGTAAATGCCGATGAAACGGCACTGCTGTATGCAGCAACAGCGTTAGGGGTTTCTCAGGAACCCCAGGGAATTTATCACCTTCACGGTAGTATGCAGGCATTGAGTGATCGCCTCGTTAAAGCCCTGAAAAAACATGGTGGCAAGCTGTTCATGCGCCATACAGTGGAACAAATTCACACTAAATCTGGATATCCCACAGGCGTAACCGTTCGTAAGCAGAGAACAGGGGAAACGTGGACAGAAACCGCCGAGGAAGTCGTTGCCAACGCTACGGTACAAAATCTCATGAAGTTGTTGGGAGTAGGGAGAACTCGCCGAGTCGCCCTTACTTCCTCTAGCCCGCCCTTATTAAAGGAAGGAACGTCTGAGCTATTCTTACGGGGTTACAAGCGTCGGGTTGATAAGCTGCCTCATGCCTCCGGTGCGTTTGTGCTTTATCTGGGAGTGGATCAACAAGCGATTCCTCCCGGATGTCCGCTCCATCTGCAATTCCTCTACGATTATGATGGTCCCGTGGGCGAGAAAAACTCCCTCTTCGTCTCAGTGAGTCAACCAGGAGATGGACGCGCCCCAGCAGGCAAAGCAACTATTACTGCCTCCTCGTTCACCGATACTCGACTGTGGTGGCGGGATACAAAAAAAGAATATGAAGCTCTCAAGCAAGACTACGTTCAAACAGCCATTGCGCGTCTAGGCGAATATTTCTATCTCACCCCAGAAACTATTATCCATCAGGAAGCAGCCACCCCCCGCACGTTTGCTCGCTTCACTGCCCGCAAAAGCGGGATTGTCGGCGGCATCGGGCAGCGAGTCTCTACCTTTGGTCCCTTTGGATTTGCTACCCGTACTCCTATCCAGCATCTCTGGCTCGTGGGTGACTCCACCCATCCCGGCGAAGGCACGGCTGGAGTAAGTTACTCTGCCCTCACTGTGGTACGGCAAATCGAAGCAAAAAGGCGATCGCGGCTGCAACTATAATTTCTTGCACTGCTTAAAATCCCCTTGTCTAGACGTTACAGCAGTTTTCGACTCCTAAAGTACAGCTAGGTTGAGATAGGAGATCAGGAGGGATGAATTCGCCTCTTTTGACTTTTGCCTCTTGCCTTTTGCCTTCATTCGATGAACTCAAACACACTTACTGATAAGATACCTACGGACACTCGTGATGAGACATCATGGCGATCATCGCTCTCAAAGCCTGGTATCTAGAAGAATACGAACCGATTAGAGAGGTCATCAAGCGCCCTCACGATTTGCGATTGAGTAAAAACAGCTTACTCAAGTCAGGCTTGCGAGTAGACTTTTTAAATGAACGCCAAGACGTGCAAAACTCTGCCTGGTTTCAACGCTATCTGGAAGGGGAAACGGTGGAGTTTTATATCGAAGGGAGTGGTGGCTATGTCATCTCGAACATTGATTTAGTTTCTCACGAGATTTATTTCACTAAACAGGAAATCTCAGCTTGGCTCGATCCCATTATTTATTTCTCTTATCAAAAAGAATATCCTGCCGCAAGTGAAGCTCTGAGGGAGGCTCTCAATGAAGCGATCACCACACTCAACCAGCGATCGCGTCTACCCCTTACCCTAGAAGAGTCTCCTCGTCCTAGCAATGCTCCCACGCGACTCAGCAGCACCCAGCTTCGCCAAATCCGAAAAAGCTTGCTATTTGTCGCCGATGGGACACCAGTTGCTCAAATAGAGGGAACAGAAGAAACATCTGGGCTGCTTCCTAGTCCTAATGTCTGTGTGGAAATC
Source organism: Cyanobacteria bacterium QS_4_48_99 (assembly GCA_003021505.1). GTDB lineage: Bacteria > Cyanobacteriota > Cyanobacteriia > Cyanobacteriales > Rubidibacteraceae > QS-4-48-99. Next base: position 19,744 of record PXPT01000145.1, read on the forward strand.
GGTTACGCTCTACAAAATAAACGTTCGGGACAAGTTTTACTAGCAAATATGGAACGTCGAGAGTTAGAGGGTGAGTTTCCCTTTGACCTCCCCAACCACCAGCAGCTATCGTTTAGAAGCACAACCGAACTCAGTCAAACTCTGCCACAAGTAGTTGAACCCTTACTACAGCGATTTAACTTATTTTCGTGAACCAGCTCTTGATTCTCTTTACTCATAAAAACTTCTAGGAATATAGGATAATTCTCCATGCCAAGAACGCCAGATGAATACGGAGTACATCTTTTTCTCTCTAGTGGTCACTACCAAGAAGTCCGCTTTGAAACCGTTCAAGAGTTTCAGAAGTGGTACAGCAGAGAACTCAAGCCTAATGCAAGTTCCAGCGACTTTATTAACGTGCCCATCAAGAATGACCAGGGAGAATATATGGTGGTACGACCCACCAATATAATTGCTATTCGGGTAGAACCGGTCTTTGCTGGAAGTGTGGAACGCTATTGAGAAAAAGCAGAGAGCAGGGGAGCAGGGAGCAGGAATAACAAGGGAAGAAACCTACCCTACTCCTGCGGAGAACGCTACTGTTCGAGAACGCCTTACGGCGAACGCCGAACAACGCATTAACCTGTAACCTTGAACTGAATCATGAAAAAAATTGCCTTTGTGCTATCACTGGGATTAGGAATTGCCCTCTCCAACCTGAGCTTACCTGCTGTAGGCTCAGTGCCGCTGCGAAAGGTGGAAATTGACCAACTCGGGAAGTTGGGGATAGACAAGCAACTGTGGGGGGTCAACGGAGAACCAGCAGACAGAAAGGCGCTATTGCAAGCGATTGATCGCAGTCTGCGTTATCTCAACACCCAGAGTGCCGCCAAAGCGTATCGGGACTATCCCGTGTCTGGGGTGACGCGCGATCGCGTCCGTCGTTCTTTGAAGCGTTTTCGGGAGTTACTGGTGAGTTCCGAAAGCCCAGCAGAGTTGCAAGCGGCTGTGGAGCGAGAGTTTGCTCTCTACCAAGCGGCGGGGCAAGACGACAAGGGGACGGTTCACTTTACAGGCTACTTTGAGCCTGTCTACGCTGCCAGCCAAGTCCCTACAGAAGAGTTTCGCTATCCCCTCTATCGCTTACCGCCTGATTTTGAACAATGGTCGAAGCCTCACCCCACCCGCGCTGAATTGGTAGGAAAGGATGGTTTACTGGGAAAAGAAAGCCCCATTGCAGGGAATGAATTGGTGTGGCTGCGCGATCGCTTCAAAGCTTTTTTAGTTCACGTTCAGGGTTCGGCAACCCTCCGGCTACGCGACGGTAGCACCATGACGGTAGGCTATGCCGGGAAAACGGACTATCCTTACACCAGTATCGGTGGAGAACTAGTTGAAGATGGCAAACTTCCCCGCGAAGAGCTAACCTTACAAACGCTGATTGATTATTTTCGCGATCACCCTTCCGAGCTAGATCAATATTTGCCGCGCAATCAAAGCTTTGTTTTCTTCCGGGAAATCCATAAGGCACATCCCATCGGGAGCCTAAATCTGCCTGTTACAGCGGAGCGTTCCATTGCCACAGACAAGTCTCTGATGCCACCGGGAGCCTTGGCACTCATTCGCACCCAGATTCCTGATTTTGATCAAGCAGGTGAGCTAGAAACCCCGCGTGTGAGTCGCTACGTCCTCGATCAGGATACAGGTAGCGCCATAGAGGGAGCAGGACGCGTGGATATTTTTATGGGGACAGGTTCGCAAGCAGGCGATCGCGCTGGTGTGATTGATTGGAATGGGAAGCTTTACTATTTGCTGCTAAAAAAATAATGAAACTCAACCGCGTTTAGTCATGCATAATGAATTTACAGCCATAATTGAACGAGACAAAGATTGCTTCATCGCCTACTGTCCAGAGATGCCAGGCGTTAATAGACAAGGTTGTACTAAGAATGGATGATCTCCAACCCCAATTTGAACACTTCGGCAGCACTGCTATGCTTGGTATAGCTACCAAACCGATCATTGATATCATGCTGATTCTTCCACCCGAGGCTGGGTGGAGCGTCTCATCGCACCGCTTGAGTCGCTAGACTACATCCACTGGGCAGAAAATCCACGCTGCGATCGCATGTTTTTCGTTAAGGGGATGCCACCCTACGGCAGGGACGCACTCACCACGTCCACATCCGACAAGATGCAACGCGGAAATTGCTGTTTCGGGATTATCTAATCGAGCATCCAGCTGAAGCAGCACGATACGAGGCACTGAAGCGAGAGTTAGTTGATCAGTTCCCAACTAACCGAGAAGCTTATACTAACGGGAAAAATGCCTTTATAGACGAGATTGTTGAAAAAGCTCGCCTTTTGTCTAATACCTAAAAAATAAACGCCAGCTTCAGTTGCCAGTCTTGGGGTGAGGTGCGAATAATTTCAATGTGCCGCAGAAAATCCCGAAAGTAAAAGCGGCGTTCGGCTTCAGATAAGTCTAGCCAGAATTGGGGTCATACCAATTTTCTAAGAGAGAAGTACAAATGGGAAGAAGGAACTGACCCAGCAGAGATGGCTGGTGTGCTTAAGGTAGCGATTGCTGAATCGTCATACACGCTTAAACAGGCGCTTCAG
>PXPT01000146.1 GCA_003021505.1 Cyanobacteria bacterium QS_4_48_99
TGACCAGCCTATGAACACGAAGCGATCGCGTTTAAGCCAGTCGTCAACGACGTCAAACCATCCTCGCGTCTGTGGAGCGCCACGGGCTGCGATAGTCATAGTTTCAAATCCTCTTGCTTAACTGATAAGCTGCAAGATTTCTCAATGTGGACGTTTAATGTCCGAGGTAGAAATCTCATTTTGTTAAATTATGAGACATTGGTTAAGGGCTCTGCCAACTTTGCTCACTGGCTTGGTTCTCTAACAGGGTTAGTCTTCCCTGGTTAGTCACTTGCCCAAAATTTTTGGTGAGCAACTACTTAACCTTTTTTAACAATACCATAAGTGCTACTAATTTTCGAGTCCTGCTTGGGGAAAATCAGTTGAAAGTGCTAATCCGTCCGGAGTAGTCGCTCGGTACGTGTCAAAATGAAATGCAGTAGAAGCGCAATACCAAACTAAGGCAGCTTCCCTTCATGACAGCACAGGCAACAACTCAAAATGACCGGGTTCTCCGTCAAGGGGTTCTAGGTTCTCGTCGCTTTAGCAATTACTTGTGGGCAATTGTCTCCTCCGCTGGAGGCATGGGGTTTCTGTTGGCAGGGATTTCGAGTTATCTGAAAGTCCGTTTGCTCCCAGTTAGCAATCCCACTGAGCTACAATTCCTTCCTCAGGGAATCGCCTTGAGCTTTTACGGTGTCGCTGGTTTACTGGTGGCGCTGTATCTGTGGTTGGTGGTTCTCTGGAATGTAGGAGGAGGATACAACGAGTTTAACAAAGAAACAGACTCGGTGAAGATTTTCCGTTGGGGGTTTCCTGGTAAAAATCGCCGCGTGGAGATTGAGGGCAAGCTTGAGGATGTTCAGGCAGTGCGCGCCGAGATTAAAGAAGGATTTAACCCTAAACGTGCGCTCTACTTACGTTTGAAGGAACGTCGGGAGGTTCCTCTAACTCGCGTGGGAGAACCCCTATCTCTATCCGAGCTAGAAAATCAGGGAGCGGAACTGGCTCGCTTTCTAGAAGTTCCCCTCGAAGGTTTATGATTAAACAAGCAATTGGCAATTGGCAATTGGCAATTCGCAGTTCGCAATTGACCGGTTGCGAGTTTTTGTGACCCACACTCCCCTGTTGAAGCGAATTTAGATGAGGTATGAAGGGTTGATGGTTCGGCGCTGGTTAACCTTACTATTTTCCGCAATTGTAGTCAGCACTCTGGGGCTCGGCGGATGCCAGACGCAGCAGCCTAGTTTTTCAACACCAGAAGACAGTGAAGCTATAACGACTCCGGTAAGCACTAAAATAATCAAAGATTTACCTAAACTGGAGGGAAAAGCAACAGTAGTCCTGACTATTAATGACTCGCCAGTCGCTATGGAAGTGAATGGTGATCGCGCTCCCATTACAGCCGGGAATTTTGTTAGTCTCATTGAGCGAGGATTCTACGATGGGTTGACATTCCATCGAGTTGCGCGGGAACCCCAACCCTTTGTCGTACAAGGCGGCGATCCCAAAGGAAACGGCACTGGTGGTTTTATCGATCCCCAAACCAATCAACGTCGTTCTATTCCCCTAGAAATCGAGCCTGAAGGAGCGGAAAAGCCCATTTACGGCCAAACCTTCAAACAAGCTGGTATCTCTGCCGAACCGGCGCTAAAGCATACTAGGGGGTCTGTGTCAATGGCCCGTTCTCAGATGCCCAATTCGGCTTCTTCACAGTTTTTCATCGCCCTAGCCGATTTACCATTTTTGGATGGCAACTATGCGGTTTTCGGCAATGTCACCGAGGGAATGGAGGTTGTAGAAGAGATTCAAAAAGGCGATCGCATTCAGTCGGCAAAGGTAATTGAGGGGCTAGAAAAGCTTAAAAAGTAATGAGTGGCATAAACTTTGAGTTGCCCAACTAACAGTGGAAGTGGTTTCAACTCGCTTCCCTCCCATTCAATTAAAAGTTGGAATTTTGAATTTTGAATTGTTTTGTCACAGGCATGGGTTTCTGGAGTTCCCTGGGTTCCCTAGCAAAGAGCTGGGAAAATTTACTAGCAGGTGAGTCTGGAATCAGACTGCATCAACCCTTTCTGGAACTCTCACCCCGCCCGCTGGGGCTTATCGATCCCACACCTGCACAATTTAGCAACCTGACTCAGCAAGTGGTAGCAGCAGCCCTCAAAGATGCCGGGTTGGTGGCACCGCTGCCAGATTGTGGCGTGGTGGTGGGGTCATCTCGCGGTTGCCAGGGGGAGTGGGAAAAACTGACGCGGGGACGCGGGGAAGTGGGGACGCGGGGCAAAAAAGGATGGCTAGAGACGCTTCCTAACCAAGGTGCGATCGCGGCTGCTCATCAAATCGGTACTACCGCACCAGTGTTAGCGCCGATGGCAGCTTGTGCCACAGGAATCTGGGCGATCGCACAAGGACTGCAACTCATCCAAACTGGGCAATGTCGGCGAGTTATTGCAGGAGCAGTAGAAGCCCCGATTACACCGCTCACTCTAGCGGGATTCCAGAAAATGGGCGCTCTGGCAAAAACAGGTTGCTACCCTTTTGACAGGCATCGGGAAGGCTTGGTTTTGGGCGAGGGATCCGCTGTTGTAGTGCTGGAGTCTGCCGATTCTGCCCTTAGTCGTGGCGTACCAATTTATGGGCAACTGCTAGGATTGGGGTTTACCTGCGATGCCTATCACCTTAGCGCTCCCCATCCAGAAGGGCATGGCGCGATCGCTGCTGTCAAGCAGTGCCTCAATCGTAGCCACCTCTGCCCCACCGACATCGATTATATCCACGCTCACGGCACGAGTACAAAGCTCAACGATTGTACTGAAGCCCAATTGATTCAAGAGCTATTTCCTCAAGGGGTTCCTGTGAGTTCTACAAAAGGAGCAACAGGACATACTTTGGGAGCATCAGGAGCAATTGGTGCAGCTTTCTGCTTAATGGCATTCCAACATCAGGTGTTGCCGCCCTGCGTGGGGCTAACGGAACCAGCATTTGACTTAGATTTTGTTACTTCACCCCGCCACACTAAGGTAAAACACGCACTATGTTTCAGTTTTGGATTTGGGGGGCAGAATGGGGTGATAGCTTTAAGACAGTGGAACTCTGACACCAAGTATTTATAAAAAGCGAACCGCTCAAGCTGACTTACAGAATTGAACTCCAATCTGGTAAGAAGTTGACTTTACCAGCATCTTTAGTTGAAAACGTTGGTTCTGGAGACTGGCTGATCACCATCGAACAAGTGTCCCCTAAAACTTCCTCTGGAAACCTTCGCAGCCATGATGCCTTCCTAAATAGTTACGCACCAGAAGACGAAGGGCTATATAATGCAAAATGTGATTAGTCATTGGTCATTATTCATTAGCACTAACGTTTATGTAACTTTATTGATGACTACCGACTGTGGGCTGATGACTAACCAATTTTAAAGTTTTAATTTTGAATTGTTTTGTCACTTCAGCTAAACCGCGCACCTCAACGGATGTGTTGCTTAAAGATTGGCAGACAAGTGGCTTGCGTGTTCCTTCCACAGTGCGGTTATCTAGACTGGATTGTTTAGAGCAATCTTTATTGCTGTTTCGGCTGGGGCATATTTCTGATGCCGATGCACAAAAAATGCAGAACATAGGGGGAACACATATCAAGCCTCAGTTCTAATTAGCTGCTCCAGGTTCTCTCAAGAGGCTGAGAAAAGGCTACACAAGCTCCCAGAATTAAGATAGTAAGGGGAGCCTCTTATCACAGATATCCATGACTAAAACTGAACGAATTCTTTCCCAACTGCCTGGTGATGTTCTAGGAGGGCTTCGTAAAGCCGATCAAATCTGGCAGGCATTACTAAAAGGAGATACCTCAGTTCCCCTGGTGGTTAAAGAAAGTCAAACTCCTTTGGAAGGGCTAGACTATGATCTCGTCATTAGCGGCGGTACTTTAGGGATTCTCATTGGTGCTGCCCTGCAACAGCGCGGCTGGCAAGTCGCTGTGATTGAGCGGGGAATTTTGCAGGGGAGAGAGCAAGAGTGGAATATTTCTCGTCAAGAACTGGAAGTATTTATAGAGCTAGGGGTGCTTTCTGAGGTAGAGTTAGAGCAGGCGATCGCAACTGAATTTAATCCTAGCCGCGTTGGTTTTCATCAAGGTTTAGAAGTTTGGGTTAAAGATATTCTTAACATCGGCGTTGATCCTGTTATTCTCCTCGATACGATCAAATCAAAGTTTCTTGATGCCGGGGGACAACTTTTAGAAAAAATGCCCTTCTCCTCTGCTGTTGTGCATCCCGATGGTGTCGATGTCGAGGCCGGAAACACTCGCCTCAAAACCCGCCTCCTCATCGATGCAATGGGACACTTCTCCCCAATTGCCAAACAAGCCAGAGGTGGACAAAAACCAGAAGGCGCTTGTGTTGTCGTTGGAGGCTGCGCTCAAGGCTATCCCCAAAATGAAACAGGGGATTTGCTCCTTTCTTTCACTCCCATTCAAAATCAATGCCAATATTTCTGGGAAGCGTTTCCTGCAAAGGATGGTAGAACCACTTATTTATTTACCTACCTAGATACGCATCCCCAGCGCCCCAGCTTAGAGTTTTTTGTAGAAGAATACCTGCGCCTTCTGCCGCAATACCAGAACGTAGAATTATCCCAACTCGACTTTCAGCGGATGCTGTTTGGTTTCTTCCCCTCCTACCGCAAAAGCCCCTTACATATGCCCTGGAGTCGGATTCTGCCCATCGGAGATAGCAGTGGGATACAATCGCCGGTGAGCTTTGGCGGATTTGGTGCGATGATACGACATCTCAAGCGCCTTACCCTAGGCATCGATGAGGCACTGCAAACCGATTGCCTCAGTCGCAATGACCTTACCCTGCTGCAACCCTATCAACCTAACATCGCTGCTACCTGGCTGTTTCAACGCGCCATGAGTGTTGGCATTGAGCAACAACTGCCTCCCAATCAAATCAACCACTTGCTCAGTGGGGTTTTTGACTCAATGGACAAGTTGGGAGATGATGTTCTACGCCCCTTTCTCCAAGATGTCGTCCAGTTTCGAGCGCTTACCCAAACTCTAGCATTAACGACACTCACTAAACCCGGATTAGTTGCCTCTGTTATCCCACAAGTAGGATTACAATCTCTATTAGATTGGATGGTTCACTACATTAATTTGGGAATTTATAGTGGGTTGTATCCTTTGGGAAAACTAGCGACACCGATGGTAAAGGACTTCCCCCCAACGCAGCAATATACTTATCACCGCTGGATAGATGCGTGGAAATATGGATCGGGCAGGGACTACGATGAGTAATAATTTGGGCATCTCTGCAAAGATGAAATATTAGCCATGAATAAAACTTTATATGACCAAGATTACTATCTCTGGCTGGAGCATACAACTCAATTATTAAAACAAGGAAAGTTTAGCGGTGTTGATATTCCCAATCTAATCGATGAAATCGAAGATATGGGCAAAAGCCAGAAACAAGCGTTAAAGAGTAATTTAAGGGTGGTTTTGATGCACTTACTCAAGTACCAGTATCAACCGGAAAAACGCTCTAATAGTTGGAAATACAGTATTAGGGAACATAGAAACTGCCTTCACGATCAGTTTGAAGATAGCCCCAGTCTCAAGCGAGATTTTAATGACGTATTTCAGCAGTGTTATGCAAATGCTAGAGAGGAAGCTGCCGACGAAACGGGGTTATCTATAGATACTTTCCCCATTGAATCGCCTTTTTTACCAGAGCAGAGTTTGAATACTGAATATTTACCTAGCTAAAAAACTAAAATAATTGACTATGGATTCTTCGCTTGGGCGGCAAAATTTTTATCAAGAAATTAATCAGCAAGACGAGCATATTAATTTAGCCAAAGCTGCTCTTTACTTTTCTCAAGAAGAGTATCCCAACCTCAACCCTAGTGAATATATCGATACCATAGATGCAATGGCGGATGAGGTTAAACAACGTTTGCCACAACAAAGGTATCCGCTGCGGATTATTAACACGATTAACCACTATCTTTACGAGGAATTGGGTTTTCGGGGCAATAGGAACGATTATTATGACCCGCGCAATAGCTTTCTAAATGTGGTATTATCACGACGCATCGGTATTCCAATTACACTTTCTTTAGTTTATCTCGAAATTGCGCGGCGGATTGAATTTCCGATGGTGGGAATTGGGATGCCGGGACATTTCCTCATTCGTCCTGAGTTTGAAGGGGTAGGAATATTTGTCGATGCTTTTAACCAGGGTGAGACACTATTTGAGCAAGATTGTGAGGAACGACTGAGGCAGATTTATCAGCAGCCAGTCACGCTAGAACCGCGTTTTCTAGAAACAGTGACTCATCGGCAATTTTTGGCACGAATGCTCACCAATCTTAAGGTGATCTATTTCAATCGAGAGGACTTACCCAGAGCGCTGGCAGCGGTGGAGCAAATTTTACTCCTCTTTCCTGATGATGCTAAAGAAAGGCGCGATCGCGGACTTTTATACTATCACTTAGGTGAAGCAGAAAAGGCATCCCAGGATTTAGAAATCTATTTGGCAATGCTTCCCCATGCTGAAGATGCGGAGATTATTCGTCAGTTACTCGCGCAGATTTGGTGAGTGGAAGTAGGAGAGACAAATTGGAAAGGATGAATAAGGAAGGAGGAAGGATGAAAATTTCTTACAGATTAACTGTTCACCCCTCATCACTCACCCCTCTGCCTGATAAATCTCTTCAGCTACCCGTTTGAGGCGGCGTAACTGTGCCTCCATATCCGCTTTTGTCCAGCGGGCAGCAAAAGTGTTGAAGCCCCAACTAATTAAAGGATTGGGAACCTGAAATTCAAAGCGGTTGAGTAGCTTTGTTCCCTGAGAGTTAGGTTGACATTTCCAGCGATCACGTCCCTTAAAAAAACCTTTAAATCCCCAGACAATCAAACCAGGTTCTCGCTCAATTACCTCACTTTTGAGAGTGGGTTCCAACCAGGGAATCTGAATTACAAACCGACTGCGGCTTCCTAACTCACTACTCCAATCGCCTACGGGTTCGCAGCGCAAGGCAGGATTAAGCCAGCGGTGCATCAAGTCTCGCTCAGTCAAACAACGCTCCACCACTGTAGCACTGGCTTTGATTTGGATCGATTGTTCAAAAACTTGAGGGTTTGACATCTGAATATCAATAGCGTATCAATGGACTGGTCTAGTAGGCGTTTGTCTATCCTGTGCTATGTGATGAAGTGATCGCACGCAAAAAGGAGGTTTTAGTGCCAAAACAGAAAATTATTGCTTTCTGTGACTTAATCGTTTATACTTGCTAATTTAAACGCTTGATTTTGGTAGCTTCATTATTTATCCTGGCTGACTCAACTGTAGAGAGAGGAGACAACAATTGAAAGTTTCAGGTGACCGGATTCAGATTAAAATTGGCAGTATTCAGTGTTTGGTAATCAAGGCACTGATTAATTGAAAGAATAGAGATGATCGCTCCCCACACCACCGTAGTAACCTATTTTCGTCGCTCGTGAAATTTGAGAATCAAAACCATGAATGAAACTTGGGAAAGTATGATCCAAACTGCGGGAGGGGGGACGCTGAAACCAGTACCTCCTATTTTGGCGCAGGGTGGAGTCGCTCAACAGACAGGAAACTATCTTCAGCAAATTTTTGGACAACTCAGCGAATTTGTTCCGAATTTGCTGGGGGCGCTCGCAATCCTAATCGTGGGAATTGTCATTGCCCTGATTGTTTCCAAAGTAATTAAAGCAGTGCTGAATCGCACTAGTATCGACAACACAATTGCTGGCTGGATTACTGGTGGTCAGGAGGGAGCCGAGGCCCCTCAAGTGGAGCAATGGATATCAGGGGCGGTTTTCTGGATCATTATTATCTTCACTGTAGTTGCTACTCTCCAGAACCTACAGCTACAAGTCATTTCTCAACCCCTGAATAATTTTCTCAACCAAATCTTTGTCTATCTGCCCCAAATCGTTGCTGCGGCGGTTTTGTTGGCGGTTGCTTGGTTGGTGGCAACCATCGTCAAGCTAATTACGGTACGGGTGCTGCGAGCCGCTGGTTTGGACGAGCGTTTCTCTCAGCAAGTAGGCGGCGGCTCACAAGGGCAAAGTTCCTCTGGGGGTTCAACGAGTAGAGGCGGAGGCCCGCAAGGGCAAAGTTCCTCGGGAAGCTCAACCAGTGGAGGCGGAGGCTCAACTAACCAGTTTTCACTCTCAGGAACAATCGGTAGTGTGCTGTACTGGTTTGTCTTTCTACTGTTCCTACCAGCCATTTTAAGCACCTTAAACTTGCAGGGAATCCTCGCACCGGTGCAGGAGTTAGTTAATGAGGTTCTGGCGTATCTGCCGAACTTGTTGTCAGCAATCTTGATTGCCTTCGCCGGTTGGGTGGTTGCACGAGTGATCAGCCGCATTGTTGTTAATCTTTTGGCAGCAGCCGGTACTGATCGCGTCGGTTCTCGGTTTGGGCTAGGGGGAACAGGTTCCCAGTCGCTCTCCTGGATTATGGGGACAATTGTTTATGTCCTAATTCTGATTCCTGTTGCGATCGCTGCCCTGCAAGCCTCGCAAATTAACGCGATCGCAGACCCGGCGATCGCCATGTTGAACCAGATTCTTGTCATTCTCCCCAACATCTTTACCGCGTTGGGTATTCTCATCCTGGGGTATGTGGCAGGAAAATATATTTCCGAGTTCGTCGCCGATATTTTGGCGGGATTTGGCTTCAACAATGTTTTCCAATGGGTAGGGATGAGATCGCCCCTTCCCACTTCACGCCCCGAAGGGGAAACACCCAGGGGAACAGAAGCCCGCACGCCCTCTGAATTAATGGGGATTATCGTCTGGGCGGGCATTGTGCTGTTTGCCACCCTCTCAGCCGTGGAGATCATCCAGATTCCGGCGCTGACACAACTTGTCAACGGAGTTATTGTCATAGCTGGTCAAGTGCTAGTGGGGCTAATCGTGCTTGCGGTGGGTTTATTCTTTGCCCAGCTTGCTTTTAATCTCATTGTTAGCGCTGGCACCAGTCAATCCCGGATTCTGGGACAAGTGGCTCGGATTGCGATTATTGCCTTTTCCGTGGCACTCGGACTCCAGCAGATGGGCATTGGCAGCAACATTATCAACTTAGCCTTTGGGTTGCTATTGGGCGCGATCGCCGTCGCCATTGCCCTCGCTTTTGGTTTAGGCGCTCGCGATATTGCTGCCGAACAAGTAAGAGAATGGTTGGATTCTTTCAAAAGAAAGCAGTAAATCCCTCGCGTTCTCTTAAATCAGTAGTCGGTAGTAGCTGTTTCGGTGATGCGGTTAGCTACCGACGCTGATATCGCCCGAAATGCTCCAAAAGCTCTCTCCGCGTCTCCCCATCTCCGCGTCTGTCTAGTTATAGGTGTTTAACCGGAGCTTGATACACTTAGCCCGCGATCGCCCAGCCGCATACCGCTACGCCTAGCATCGCCGTCCCAAGAATGGTCTCTTTTTGCTCTCTCCAGAAATGGCTCAAACCACTCAAAATATAAGCGATCATCTCTCTACGAGCCTGACCGAGTTCTCTCATTAATTCTTTCACCCTGGCATCTACCTCTTCGACCGAGACTTCGTCTCTATGATAAGCAGCTTCTAACTCGTCTAGTTTGCGCCAGTATTCTTTTGTTGCTGCGAGAAGATTCGGCATCGTGAATTGAAGATATGTTTCTTTTAGTCAATTTTTGTAACACTTATTCATATTATGGCACACCTGCCTTCTCTATGCCCTACGTCAATCGGAGGAGGTGAAGTCACTCCGCTCCTGACGTGGCGACACGGAGAGGGGATGACGCGGAGACAAGGACACGGGGTTCGAGGTTCCCTCCAACCCTTGAGATCTCGGTGCGGAGATCTGTGTGTCCCGCAGCTCCCCGCGTCCCCGCGTCTTCTTTCTCACCTGCTCCTGGAGCCCCTCTCCTCCCTTGTCCCATTTACTTCCCGCCTCTCCTTGTTCAAATCTTGCTCTCTCCCACTCGATTCACAGGGACGGTAACTGTAAAGCTCGTTCCCACACCGACTTTGCTTTCTAGGGAAATGTCTCCTTTTAGAGCATCCACAGCTTTTTTGGCAATGGTCAATCCTAAGCCAGTTCCTCGAACCTTGCCGATGTTGGTTCCTCGGTAGAAAGGCTCAAGCACGCGGGATTGCTCTTCGGGAAGAATACCGCAGCCTTGGTCTCGAATCTGGAAGGTGACTTGGGCTGCTTGCAAAGTGAGTTCAAAATCAATGGTACTTCCTTCTGGGGAATACTTCAGCGCATTCGAGAGCAGATTGCTCAAAATGTGGTGAAGCAGTTTCGCATCGCAAATTACTGAGGAAGAATCGCCAAGACTGGTAAAGTTAATTTCACGCTCAGCGCCATCACTGAGTTGCTGCTGCTCAGCTAAATTCCTGCAAAACTGGCCTAAATCGACCAGCGTGGGGTTAACCTCCAGCTTCTCTGTATCGGCTTTCCTCAAGACCAACACTTCCTCTAGGATCTGGTTCATGTACTCCACAGAGGATTTAATTTTTTCGAAGAACAAAGCAGTTCTAGGATTATCCGAGGCTTGAATGCTTCGCTCCAAGATTTGAGCCGAGTTAAGAATGACATTAAGAGGGGTGCGGTATTCGTGAGAAACGGTTTGGATAAAGCGGGAGCGCAGTTCGCTCAGTTCTTGTTCTTTCTTCAATTCCCGCTGGGTTTTTTCGGCTTGCTTGTGTTCGGTGAGGTCGCGCAGCAGCCAGCGCCAACCCAGTAACTTGTTTTGGGAGTCTCGCACCTCAGACATGGAGATTAAACCGGGAAAAGGCTCATCCTGGCGCGGTTGTAAGCGCAATTCCCACTCTGGTATGCCCGCTGAATATTGCCGCAGTTGCTCCAGTTGCATGGAAAAGAACTGACGTTCTTCTTGAGCGACAAAGATCCGCAGGGGTTTGCCCAACAGAAATTTCTGCTCGATGTTGAGCAAGGTGGCTGCCGTATGGTTAGCCTCCTGAATCACGCCATTGCAATTTGTGACCAGGTAGCCATTGGGGGCGAACTCAAATAACTCCCGATAGCGCTGACGCTCTACTTCTATGCTTTGGTTGGCGGCGCTCAATTCCTCATTCTGCGCTTTTAACTCCTCAATCGCCACTTGCAGTTCCTCGCGGGTTTGAGAGAGGGTTTCTTTTGCCTCTGTCAGTTGTAGCGACTGGGTATTGCGCTCATCGCTTTGTTCCAAACTATCAAGCTGTTGTTGCAAAGCCTCGATTTGCTGCTCGAAACTGTCAAAACTCATGAAATTGGCGATTTACTGGGGAATTAAAATTGTACTAGTTGCTAAGACTTATAGCGGTTTTTAGACTTATAAGGTACAAATTCAGAATGCGATCACTAGTCAGAGTGGAGTTCAGGTGTACTCCACTTAAGTGAGAACTGCTATATAACTACGACTAACGCTTTTGTTAATACACGATAACAACTTTGCTAACTTCTGATTGTAAAAAGCGATCGCGCCTTGTTTTTCAACCCCATCAAACTAGGTAACAACTAATGCTGCTTAAAAATATCTTCAAAAGCCAACCCCAAGATGAATGGAAACCAGTAATTGAACAATTCGAGCGCGTCGTGGGCAAAGATGGTGTTGTGCGGCGCAAAGAAGAGTTGCTGACCTACGAAAGCGATGGTTTAGCCTGTTATCGCCAACGTCCTGCACTGGTTGTCCTGCCTCGCACCACGGAACAGGTAGCAGAGTTGGTAAAGATTTGCCACCAAAACGACCTCCCTTGGATTGCCCGAGGTGCTGGAACAGGCTTATCGGGTGGGGCTTTGCCAATAGAAGAAGGTGTTCTTATCGTCACTGCCAGAATGAACCGCATCCTAGATACTGACGTCGAAAATCGGCAGATTGTGGTGCAGCCAGGCGTTATTAACAACTGGGTTACGCAGGCTGTCAGCGGTGCTGGTTTTTACTATGCCCCTGACCCCTCCAGCCAGATTATTTGTTCGATTGGCGGCAACATCGCGGAGAACTCCGGCGGCGTTCATTGTCTTAAATACGGGGTCACAACCAATCACGTCATGAGCTTAAGACTCGTCACCCCGGACGGTTCGATTGTGGATGTGGGCGGAGAAGTTCCAGAAATGCCTGGTTATGACCTCACAGGCTTATTTGTGGGTTCCGAAGGCACTCTTGGCATCGCTACAGAAGTCACGCTGAGTATTCTGAAAGTTCCCGAAAACATTTGCGTCGTCCTCGCTGACTTCACCAGTATCGAAGCCGCTGGCGCTGCGGTTACAGACATTATTGGTGCTGGAATTATTCCGGCTGGCATGGAAATGATGGATAACCTCAGCATTAATGCAGTAGAAGACGTAGCGGGTATGGGTTATTATCCGCGCGATGCTAGTGCCATCCTGCTTGTGGAATTAGACGGTTTAGAAGTGGAAGTCGCCACCAACAAACAGCGCGTTATCGAAATTTGTAACAAGCACGGCTCACGCAATATTACCACAGCGAATGATCCCCAAACCCGCGCCAAGTTCTGGAAAGGTCGCAAGGCTGCGTTTGCAGCAGCAGGTCATCTCAGTCCCGATTACTTTATCCAAGATGGGGTAATTCCTCGCACGCAATTAGCAAAGGTTCTCACAGAAATTGAAGCACTCAGTGAGAAATTCGGCTACCGCGTTGCCAATGTGTTCCACGCCGGAGATGGAAATCTTCATCCCCTGATTCTTTATGACAACTCAGTTGAGGGACAACTAGAAGAAGTCGAGGCACTAGGCAGAGAAATTCTGAAACTTTGCGTCGAAGCAGGCGGCAGCATCTCTGGAGAACATGGCATCGGCGCAGATAAAAATTGTTTCATGCCCGATATGTATAGTGAGGCTGACTTAGAAACCATGCAATACGTGCGCCAAGCTTTTAACCCGAAAGGACTAGCCAATCCAGGGAAAATGTTTCCCACCCCCCGCACTTGTGGAGAAGCCGCCAATGCCCAAAATCTAGCCCAGTCAACAGAAGCAGACTTGTATTAGAGCGGTGAGGGAGTGAGGAGGTTTCTGTGCAGAGGTGCGGGGGTGCGGAGGAGGTAAGTGAGGAGTGAGGGAGTGAGGAGGTAAATGGGCTTGTTTGCTCGAAAAATTTCTTCCTATTTCCAACTCTCTCACCCCTCCCTCTCACGCTCTCACCCCCTCACTTTTTCACGCCTTTGCTCCTCAGCCTCTCGTAATTGGCGGCTAACTTGAGCAAACATATCCCTCCGTAGGTAAGGATATTCACCCACCCAGAGTTGATGAGTGGGCAGATAGGCATCTGTAATTTTGGCAATCCTACTGAGGTCGGATTGATGGGATAATACTAGCAACTCCACAATTTGACCAGGAGCAATTACTTGGTGGATGCGACGCAGCGGCGCTTGTAGCTGCGTTTGAAAGCCAGTTTCATCGCCAATTTCCAGGTTAAGGCGGCGTTCCCGATTTTCGACAACCACCAACTCGCCACGATTGTTGACAGTTTGCTGCTCGCCAATCAGTTCTTCTGTCACAAAAACATCTAGTACGCGACCTCGAAAAAAGCCGCTGTACTGGAATCGGCGACAAGCAGCATTACGCAAACTTGCCCAGTAAATGGGTGCCCAAAGCCAGTAAAGACCAACAATAGCTGCAAAGATAAAAGTTACTGATTCTCCTGCCTTGCCAAAAAGCGCTCCAATAAGGAGAACACTCAAAACGGCGATAAAAGAAATGAGTAGCCTTCTCAACAAGTCTGAAAGTTTACCCCAGTAGTAACGGTACTGAACGCCAGTGGCAATCAGGGGAACGATTTGTTCAAATTTCTTGCGCGTTAAGGAAACCAACATGAGTTTTGTCCTTTGTTATTAGTCCCTTCGGGACAGTCATCAGTCACCGGTCATCAGTCATCACTAAACTTTAATCAACATTAGCACTAAGGACTAATAACTATTGACTAATGACTAATCAAAGTATCTTTTCTAAACCATAAACCAAAGCTTTAAGCTGGGTGACTTGGCGAATGGCGAGGAGAACACCTGGCATATAGGAAGAACGGTCGATAATATCGTGCCGTAGCGTGTAGGTTTGACCAGCCGCACCGAAGATTACTTCTTGGTGAGCGAGTAAACCCGGTAAGCGCACACTGTGGATGCGAATGTTGTCATTTGCTAAAGACCCTCTGGCACCAGCAAGGGTTTCATTTTCCTCGACGGTGGGGGGATTGTACGTTTTTCCCAACTCCGAGAGCATCTGGGCAGT
Organism: Cyanobacteria bacterium QS_4_48_99; assembly: GCA_003021505.1. Taxonomy (GTDB): domain Bacteria; phylum Cyanobacteriota; class Cyanobacteriia; order Cyanobacteriales; family Rubidibacteraceae; genus QS-4-48-99. The sequence goes on from PXPT01000146.1 coordinate 14,240, forward strand.
TTTAATGGAAGTGCCACTGGGCGCATCCGCTTTTTGATTGTGGTGGAGTTCGATAATTTCAACGTGGTCAAAATATTGAGAAGCCCGAATCGCTGCCTGCTGCAACAAGACAATGCCAATGGAGAAGTTGGGGATGACTAAAGCACCAGTGCTGGCTTTATCGGCGAAATCGGTGAGGTCTTCTAGTTGCTTGGCACTCAGTCCGGTTGTACCAACAACAGGGCGAATTCCATAGGCGATCGCTGTTCGGATATTCTCGTAGACGCTATCGGGGTGGGTAAAATCGACCATCACGCCCAGCTTTTCTTCCTGGGTGGCAAGCACCAAGGTTCCTTGCAAGTCGTTGAGAATGGGCACTTCCACCGCACCGCATCCGGCGACTTCGCCCGCGTCTTCGCCCATATAATGGGGATTGTGGTCTACTGCACCCAGCAAGGTCATGTCTTCAGCTTGGGAGACTGCCTTGACTACCTCACGACCCATTTTGCCTGCGGCACCGTTAACAACGACTGGGATGGGAGATTCATTTGCCATAACTCACTTCAAATCCTTGGAATGCCCTCACCCGAATTTTAAACTAAGGAGGGGACATTAATCCTTATCCCACTTCAGAATTAATACACCCAGCGGCGGTAAGCAGAGGTCAAGCGTGTAAGGCCAATTGGGATTAGACCACCACTGCTGAGTCCATTTTCCTCCCTGGTTGCCCTGGTTGCTGCCGCCATACTCAGTAGCATCACTATTAAATAGCTCCTTGTAAAAACCCGCCTGGGGAACGCCCACCCAGTAATTAGAGTGGGTTTGGAGGCTAAAGTTGCAGACAGTGACGAGGAACTCATCCGACGCTTGGGCTTTGCGAACAAAAGAAACCACGCTGTTATCTGCGTCGTTACAATCAATCCACTCAAACCCTTCGTTAGAAAAGTCCTGGGTATAAAGGGCGGGTTCGCTGCGGTAAAGCTGATTGAGGTCTGCTATGAATCGCTTCAGTTTTTGGTGCAGCTCCCATTGCAGTAAGCCCCAATCGAGGTCATCCCAAGCATTCCATTCCTTCCGCTGCCCGAACTCCATGCCCATAAATAGGGTTTTCTTACCGGGGTGAGTAAACATATAGCTGTAAAGACAGCGGAGGTTGGCGAATTTCTGCCATTCATTCCCCGGCATTTTTTCCCATAAGCTACGCTTTCCGTGAACCACTTCATCATGGGAGAGTGCCAACATGAAGTTCTCGCTGAAGGCATACATGATGCTGAAGGTAACGTTGTTTTGGTAGTAGCGGCGATATAGGGGGTCGAGGCTGAAGTAGTCCAGCATGTCATGCATCCAGCCCATGTTCCACTTGAAGTTAAAGCCTAAGCCGCCGATATAGGTGGGACGGGATACCATCGTCCAAGAGGTCGATTCTTCCGCAATGGAAAGAATGCCGGGATAGTAACCGAAAATGAGGTAATTCAGTTGCCGCAGGAAGTCAACCGCTTCTAGGTTCTCGTTTCCCCCATACCAATTGGGAAGCCATTCATCCGCTTTGCGGTTGTAGTCTAGATAAAGCATGGAAGCAACCGCATCTACGCGAATCCCGTCAATATGGTACTTCTCAAACCAGAACAGGGCATTGGAAATTAAGAAGTTACGCACCTCGTTGCGCGAATAGTTAAAGACGAGGGTTCCCCATTCTTTGTGTTCGCCTCGGCGGGGGTCAGAGTGTTCGTAGAGGTGAGTGCCATCAAAGTAAGCTAAACCGTGGCTGTCTTTGGGAAAGTGACCAGGCACCCAATCCACAATTACGCCAATGCCATTTTGGTGGCACTGGTCGATTAAATACATCAGGTCTTGAGGACTGCCGTAGCGGGAGGTTGGGGCATAGTAACCAGCAACTTGGTATCCCCAAGAGCCATCATAGGGATACTCGGCAACGGGGAGAAGTTCGATGTGGGTAAATCCCTGGTATTTGACGTAGGGAATGAGTTGGCTTGCTAATTCTCGATAGGTAAGGAACCGTCCTTCTGGTTTTTGAGAAACTCGGACGACTTGTCCAATTTCAGGGGGATTCTCAGTTCCCGTATGCAGCCAAGAGCCCAGGTGGACTTCATAGACAGAAATCGGTTGCTCTTGGGGTTCGGTGTTGCGGCGCTGCTCCATCCATTCCTGGTCGTGCCAGGTGTAAGTATCTAAATCGCTGACAATGGAGGCAGTTTGGGGGCGGACTTCCTGCTCGAAGCCGTAGGGGTCTGATTTGTGGCAAATTTGCCCCGATTGGTCTTTAATTTCGTATTTGTAACGCTCTCCCATCCCGATTTCGGGAATAAATAGTTCCCACACGCCGTTGCCGCGTTTACCCATCTGGTGTTCCCCTCCCTCCCAGTGGTTGAAGTCGCCGATGACTGAGACGCTACGAGCATTGGGTGCCCAAACGGCGAAGTGAACCCCTCGCACACCATTCAATTGTGTGGGGTGGGCACCTAACTTTTCGTAAATGCGATGATGGTTGCCTTCCGCAAACAGGTGAATGTCAAAATCAGTTAAGCGAGGAGAGCGAAAAGTGTAGGGGTCGTAGATTACCCGATCGCGGTCACCTTCTTTGACCCGAAGCTGATAGTTAGCGAGTTCAGGAACGTCAATCTGGCATTCAAAAAAATGGGGATGGTGTACGGACTGCATGGGGTACTCTTTCCGTTCCTCGGGGAGAATTACCCAAGCAGCATCCGCATTTGGTAGATGCGCTCTAACCACCCAACTGGTTTTGCCATCCCTCTCAATGGGATGGGAGCCTAGGACTTGAAACGGGTCTTGATGCTGATTTCCGACAATCCGCTCGATTTGCTCAGGGGCAATAGTCGTTGACATGAGGTTGCCTAGTTTCTTACTACTTGTGGGAAGCTAAATTGGAGTTTTCCTGACAAGAATAGCATTCCCCGAAAGCTTGTCACCCCCTCCACAAAAATTAATCGGTTTGCTTCACTTGTTTTTAGTTGCGGTCTAGTCCTTGCTTGACCCAGTTGATGCATTCATTTGCGGTTTTGAATGGCTTCGGGGAGGCAAGGTTTCTTAGTTGGTGGGGAGGATAGTGGTCATAGAAACATTTTCCTGCCTCTTGATGAACAATGATGAGATTGTTTTGATAAGTAGTATAACGCTTAAAAAAATTCTTTCGCTCCCTTTTTCTGCTCGCTCGTCTAAATGCCTTTTGGCAATATCAATTATCTCTTCGATGTTGCTTGAATAAAGTTCTGCTGGATTTTCTGCTTTATGCAGTTCGCTTGTGTGTCCCTGTTCTGCTAGGAGAGCGTAGGAATAGATGGTTTGAAAGTCTGCTTTTCCAAAAATAAAGGGTATAATGAGCTTTCCTCGGTAGGAAACAGATTGTTCGTGGAGGAATCGATGCATTTGAATTGCAGAGTTCGGGTTATTTCAAATAAACACTTAAACAGTCTGCGACGATTATCTGCATACCTAGATAGTCTGGATGTATCTTGCTTGAAAAGACTTAACAGGATGCCAAGGCTGCATGTAGGAGATGGCGTACTGCTCCAGCTACTTAATAACTCTTCCCTAAGAATGAAGTCTTAAGAGTGCCTAATTCTTAATATAGCTTAATAGAAGGTATTTGAAAGGAGAGTTATATGGCAGAGAATCAACCGTTCCTAGAAAAAGTCATGAATCGGTCTAACCTGGAAACTACGAATGAAGCCCAGGTTGCCACCAACGCCTTGTTTCGCATCATGCGCGACATGGTAACACGCGATACTTCTGACAAAGTAGCCGAGGAGCTGCGCCAAGAGGAACCGTTGGCTGATATGGAGCTAAAAGACCTTTGGAAGGACACTAATCCGATGGTCAGTTTCTTCAGTCGTATGAGTCCCGCGCGTCCACTCAATATCAAGCCAGGAACCTTTATGCTTCGATTTAAACAAGAAGGGGCTTTGCCAGAAAGCGCAAATCGTGAACAGGTAGTGAAAGCGGTGTTCTCTGCCACCAAAGAGGAATTGTCGCAGGAGAGAATTGCCGAGATTTCTGGTTTTCTCCCGGATCAAATCTGCCAAATGTGGGAGCAATCCTAACCACAAGAACTAGCTAGCTGTAGCAGTCAGCCCTTAGGTGTGGAACTTTAACTGCATCTCAACTTAAACTGCATCTAAAGGAGGATGTTTTTCTGGGTATGGTTTGATTATGTAGTTATAGATACAAAGCTAGTAATCAAGAGGATAATAACGATGTCCTATAACCAGATTGAAGACTTACCCAATGAAGTGAAAGAAAAGCTCCCCCATGAGGCTCAGAAAATTTTCTTTGCTGCCTTTAATAGTGCTTCTTCAGATGGTTTGAGCAAAGAGAGTGCCTCTCAAGTCGCTTGGAATAGTATCGAGAATAGCCACTATGAGGGCGATGACGGCAAATGGTATCGCAGAGACCAAGCAGGTAAGGGCGTGACCCCTCCTTCAACTTAGACGCTATCTCAAGCACAGACAGTCTACGATTGAGACGAGCAGGGGAGCAGAGGAGCGGAGGGGCTCCAGGAGCAGGGGATAATAAACCTGTAACCTACAACCTGTAACCCGTAACTCCTAGGTAGCAATGGTTAATTTCGCTCGCTGTTGCTAGTCACCTTGGTAGAGCGGCTTCTGAAGAGCTTCGCCTTCTTTACTTTACTCGTCTTTTTAACTATCGCTCCCTGCTGAGGATGCTGGTTTCCGCCGTTGAAAAGGTTGCGAATCCGCCGGTTGCTGTTATCCAAAAACGTAAACAGCACAGGCACGACTACCAGCGTCAGCAGGGTAGAGGTGCTAAAACCGCCAATAACTGCGATCGCCATGGGGCTACGTACTTCCCCTCCTGCTCCCCATCCTAAAGCGATGGGTTTCATCCCGGCAATAGTGGAAACCGAGGTCATCAGAATTGGTCGCAAGCGCGACACTCCTGCCTCTACCACTGCTCTAAACTGAGGTTGCCCTTGCCGAAGATGCGATCGCGTCAGGTCTACCAAGAGAATAGCATTTTTTGTCACCAGTCCCATTAACAGCACAATCCCCAGGAGAGCAAATAACCCTAGCTCCTTCTGAGTAATCAGCAGTGCTAGCAAAGCGCCGCCAATGGAGAGGGGCAACGCCACCAAAATCGCAAAGGGATAGAGGAAGTTGTTGTATAGCAACACGAGAATCGCGTAAATCGACAGCACCGCTAGCCCTAAAGCCGATAAAAAGCGAGCAAAAACGTCTTGCATAATCTCGGCATCCCCAGCGGGTTGCTCAGAAACACCAGGGGGAAGCGGATTCATCGCGGGTAAATCCCTTACTTTTTCGAGGGCGTCCCCCAAGGAAATGCCTTGCAGATTCGCCTCTAGTGAAACCTGGCGATTGCGGTTAAAGCGGTCAATTTGGGCAGCACCACTTCCCATGCGAATGTCAGCAACAGCGGCAATAGGGACTAAATCGCCATTGCGAGTCTGCACCCGCAAATTTCTCAGCGTCGCCATTTCGTCTCGCTGCTGGGGATCAATCTGGACGCGAATGGGAATTTGTCGCCCCGGGAGATTAAATTTAGCGAGATTTGCCTCCTTGTCGCTAATCAGGGCAAGGGAGGCAGTACGGGCGATCGCCCGTACCGAAACGCCCAAATCAGCCGCACGGCTCGGATACGGCTCAATTATAATTTCGGGACTCACCAAACTAGCACTCGATGTCACCTTCACCAAACCAGGAAGTTCGCGCATTTGCCGCAGTAGCGCCTCCGAAGTTTGCTGCAACGCCTCGGGATTCTTACTGGTGAGAACAATCGATAAATCCTTGCTGCTGCCACCCACCCCTTGGCTACGGAAACTAACGCGAGCGCCAGGAATTTGCCGGAACTCCTCCCGCATCTGCTCCTCAAACTGCTGCTGGGAAATTTCCCGTTTGTCATCCGGCACGAGGTTGACATAGGCAGTCGCTGCATCCACCTCACTAGCTGTCACCAAGATACTTTTCACCGCCGGATTATCTTGTAACAATCCCGTGGTTTGCTGCATCACTTCCTCAGTGTCACTGATCTGGGAACCAGGGGGCAGTTCTATCGAAACTGTACTTAAGCCCGAGTCGCCACTACCAAATAGCCCTTTGGAAATATAGGGTATAAGCTGCAAGCTCCCAATAAACAACGCGACAGCAATCAAGAGAGTAGTAATGCGATGCCGCAGTGCCCAGGTGAGGAGTTCCCGATAAGGATGTCTGCGCTGAGTGAGGAGCAACTCGTCCGAGCTTTTCCCACTGCCGTGCCGGAGGCGATGCAAGGGTTGTCTGTGCCGCCGCCAAGAGAAGGTGGGAACTTCTCTGTTACTATTACCGTTGTATCTCCCCTTCTGCCTGAGCAAGTAAGCACTCAAAAGCGGCGTAATCATGCAAGCCACTAGGGTGGAAAACATCGTGGCGACAGCAACAGTTATCCCGAATGGCTGGAAAAACTGCCCTGGTCTACCGCCCATAAAAGCGACAGGAATAAACACTGCCACAATCGTCGCCGTTGTTGCCACCACAGCCAAGCCAATTTCTCGCGCTCCATCTATCGCTGCTTGATAGGGCGTTTTGCCCTTCTGGAGGTGCTGGTCAATGTTTTCGATCATGCAGATGGCATCATCAACCAGGTTTCCTACGGAGAGGGTGAGCGCCAGGAGGGTCATGTTGTTGAGGGTGTAGCCCAGCACGTTCATCACCCCAAAAGTGGGAATAATGGAGAGGGGCAGGGCAACGGCGGTAATCAGGGTGGCTCGCCCATCGCGTAAAAATAGCCCCACTGTTACTACCGTTAGCAGGCAACTGATCACTAGGGCAGTAAGGGTGGCTCGGTAGATCTCCCGGATAAAGTCGGCACGGGTGAAAATGAGACGGAGTCCGACATCCTCTGGCAGTGTGGTTCGCAAGCTTTCCACCGCCTCGCGCACGCCTTCTACTACGGCTACGAGGTTGCTACCAGTGCTGCGCTGCACGGAAAATGCCACCACGGGTTCCCCGTTGAAAGTTGCTGCCTGCCTAGGTTCGGCAGAGCCATCCCGAATTTCTCCCAAACTAGAAAGAGGCACAGTTTCGCCGTTGGGAAGGACAATGCGGTAATTTTTGAATTCCGCCAGGGTTTGAGCACTACCAAGGGTGCGAACCCTCTGCTCGCTGCTGCCCACTTCCAGGCGACCTCCTGGTAAGTTGATATTAGAGTCGCGTATTTGTTCATTAACTTGGGTAGCGGTAATCCCCAGGGCTTGCAGGCGGCTGGGGTAGAGGTCAACGCGAATTTCGCGGTCAACGCCGCCTAAGCGATTCACTTTAGCGACTCCTGGCATGCTCAGCAGCGCGGGACTAATGGTGCGCTCCACCAGGTGACTCAATTCCTCAACTGAGCGTTCCTGGGAAGTGACGGCATACGTCATAATCGCGCTGCCGGAAAACTCTAAGCGTTTGACAACTGGTTCGTTAATACCCTGGGGGAGGTTGGGGCGAATCTGGGCGATCGCATTACGAACCTCATTCGTGGCGCGGTTGGTATCTGTCCCCAGAGCAAATTTCACCGTGGTTGTCGAGGTTCCCTCGGTGACAGTGGAGGTAACTTTGTCAACCTTGCCCAATCCTGCAACCGCATCTTCCACTTTTTGGGTTGCTTGGGATTCTAATTCGGATGGTCCTGCCCCTGGCTGAGTTACGGTAATCTTCACCGCTGGGACATCAATGTTGGGATTGTCATTGATTCCCAACTGCAAAAAAGAAAACAGACCAACAATCCCTAAAATCAGGAAAAGGAGAAGGGTAGGAACGGGCTTTTTGATCGACCAAGCAGAAACATGGTTAGTCATTAGTCATTGGTTACAGAGATGCAAGCAAAGCCCACGTTTTGTAAACGTGGGATGTAGCGTGGTTAGCTGAAGCTAACGTGATACCCCACTTTCCTATCACCAGGCCCATCTTTGAGATGTTTTAGAAGATAGGTGGCACGCGCATTAAGCGCCTTGATAGCCAACATTGNNCACACGGTGGATGCTTGCTTAGAGGCTCGGCTCCGACCTGGAAGTCGTAAAACTCTGGCTCCTCAGTGATCCAAGAATCCCACGTGCTTGAGCCGTGGGAGTGTCAATACGGACTACAGACTAATAACTAGCCTTAACGACATTGATTCAGGTTGGAGGTTGCGGGTTAGTAATAACTTTCAACTTGTAACCCATACAAACCTTCAACCTAATTCCTGACTACTTTAACGCGATCACCCCCTCTCAGATAAGCAGCTCCTTCGACGACAATGAGATCGCCACGGGATAAACCGCTTACGATTTCCACTCGCCCATCGGGCATAGTCTCTCCTGTTTCCACTGGCTGCGCCTTGACGGTATTGTTTGCTTGCAACTGATACACGATTGCCCTGCCATTAGTTTGAGGCTGCACTGCCTCAGAAGGCACGGTTAAACTTTTCTCAGCGGAAGTAATAATTGATGCCTGAAGAAATATTCCTGGGCGCAAGGACTGATCAGCTGGCAACTCCACCTTGACTGTTCCCTGACGGGAATCCTTTTCCACCGTTGGGGCAATTTTTCGCACTTTCCCCCACAAGCGGAGATCACTCTGCGCATCTGAGGTAATTTTCACCTGCTGCCCTGGGCTAATTTCCCCAAGCTGTGTTTCGGGCACGTTTAATGAGAGTTCCAAACGTCCATTTTCAATAATGGTAAAAAGATCCTGCGAGGGCGAGGTGACATCCCCAACACTGACATTCCGTTCTGCTACTTCCCCACTCATAGGCGCAACCACCCAGGTATTTTTCAGTTTCGCCGCCACTGATTGCTGTTTTGCCTTGGCACTCGCCAGTTGCGCTTGGGCTTGACGAATGACTTCCGCACGATTTCCCCCTTCTAGTTGTGAGAGTCGCTGCCTGGCTTCTCGCAAGTTAGCCTGTGCCTGTTGAAGTTGGGATTGGCGAGTCTGGAGTTTGTTTAAGGCACGATCTAGGCGATCGCGTGCGATCGCTCCTTGTTCTGCTAGCATGCGGTAGCGCTGTGCCTGTTGTCTTGCCAAGTTCAAGTTAGATTGCGCCTGCTCCACTTCCGCCTCGGCACTGTTAACCGTCTCTGCTGCCTGCGCTACTTCCTCGGGGCGTTTTCCTGCCCGAACTTCTGCCAAATGGGCTTTCGCCTCTGCCACTGCCGCCTTTGCTTGGGACAATTTTGCTTGCAGCTCAGAATTTTCCAGGCTTGCCATTAACTGTCCCTTTTCGACAATCGCCCCTTCTTCGACTAGCACCTGCTGAACCTCTAAGCCTCCCACCGGCGAGGAAACCGGAATCGCATCAAAGGCGGCAACGCTGCCAGTTGCTTTTATGGTTTGCTGCACGCGAGAATTCTCTGCCGTTGCCACTGTCACGCTTTGAGCAGGTGAGGTGGCACTCGGAAATTCCTGGGTAGTCACATCCGACTGTTGAGGAGTTATGATACCGATTCCTCCTAGAACAAACACTGCACCTGCCCCCATTCCCACTAATAAACCCCGTCCTTTGGGTAGTCGCTTCGGTAGAACTTTACCCAAGTTGGGGAGAGGGGATGAAACAGTGTTATGCTTTTTAAACTCAGGGGCAGTTGTTTCATCAGGGGCTTGTTTGGCGATTGTCCTTCTCTCACTAGCAGAAGAATTAGCTGCTTTGACAAAAAAAGACGGAAGCGAACAGCGTGCCATAGACTTCCCTATATTGCTAATTGATGTTTAATCACTAATGTTACTCTAGTTAACAAATTACTTCGTACTATTAATTGTAAAGTTCTTTATCTAGTTTGTAGAAACTACTGATGAAAACTTAAACATAAATTACACAACTTGAACAAAACTTGCACGCCACAAATCGATATAATGTTACTTTCGCCTAGTCAAATACCAAATGCGATATTCAGAAAAGAACAAATTTTACAGCGATCAAAAAAGGAAAAATAATTAGGTTAAACGTAGAAACCAGGATTATAGTATAAAATTACACCTGATCATCAATTTGGGCGGAGCTGAATAACCTCAAGCAGGCTTTTTCAACTGCACCAAAAGTAGTATATATAAAGGGAGAGTTCCAAAAACCCAGTGAATTATCAAGGAGTTATTTACCATCGGTGGCAAAGCTCGGGTTTGAGAGTTAAAGCCATTGCCTTGGCAGCGATCGCTGCTAGCACACTGCTAGTGTTAGCGGACAGGACAAGGGCTAACCCCTATACTGAACAACCGATTATTCAGCAGACAACCCAAGCAGAACAAGCTTCTGCCAACGAGACAGCTAACACTGAAGCTGAATCGCAAGGGCAATCATCACTCATACTGTGGATTGAAATAGGAGTGGCAGCATCCCTGCTGGCAGGTTTAGTCGCTGCTTTCCTAGCTTATCGTGCTGCATCTCAAGTACAAACTGTTCCCGAAAATAAAGAGTCGGATGATGGGAAACTTAATGGCTTCATGGGGATACTCAATCAAGACGTATTCTCTAAAAACCAGCAAGAAGCATCAAAACAGCTAGAAGCTAGCGACCATCCCCAATTGACTGCTATCGGTGAGGATCAACAATTGAATCAAGGAAAACCAGAGAAAACCCCGCACTCACCTTCCTCTCAAGCTCAATTGGTAACAAGCCCAACCAGTATGTCGCAGGAACAAGAGGAAGAAGAGGAAGCAGAGCGATCACAGCTACAAACAGAGATTAGCCAGCGCATGCGCCAATCGCTAGACCTGGAAGAGCTTCTCAAAACGGCAGTTAAAGAAGTCCGACGGGCTTTGAAAACTGACCGAGTGATTATTTACGGTCTCGATTCGGCTAGCTGGGAAGGAACCGTGGTGGCGGAGTCAGTTGCGCCTAACTATCCTAAAACATTGAACATCAAAATCTATGACCCCTGTTTTAGAGACCGTCATGTCGAAATGTACGAAAACGGTCGCATCCGCGCAATTGATAACATCTATCAGGAACCGGATCTGACGGACTGCCACATCAGAACATTAGAGCAATTTGCTGTCAAGGCGAACCTAACAGCACCCATTCTGAAAAATAACCAGCTACTGGGCTTATTAATTGCTCATCACTGCTGTCAACCTAGGAATTGGCAGCAATCGGAAGTGGAGCTATTCCAGCAATTAGCGACTCAAGTGGGATTTGCTGTCGATCAGGTTAGTTTCCAACAGCAACAAGAAGCAGAAGCCGAGCGATCGCAGCTCATTAGAGACGTTAGCCACCGCATTCGCCAATCTCTAAACCTCGAAGACCTCCTCAAAATCACAGTTAAAGAAGTTCGGCGCATCCTGAAAACTGACCGGGCGATCATCTATGGTCTCGACCCGGATAACTGGAAGGGAGTGGTTGTAGCCGAATCAGTGGCTCCTGGCTTGCCCCAAACTCAAATGGTCAAAATCGACGATCCTTGTTTTAGAGACCGTCATGTCGAAATGTACAAGAAGGGTCGCGTCCGCGCGATCGATAACATCCATCAGGAACCAGGTCTGACGGACTGCCACATCAGAACATTAGAGCAATTTGCTGTCAAGGCGAACTTAGTTGCACCCATTGTAAAAAACAATCAGCTACTGGGGTTGTTGATTGCCCATCAATGCTCAGAACCTCGCAATTGGGAACAGCATGAAATCGATCTCTTCGCCCAGTTGGCGACTCAGGTAGGGCTTGCTGTAGACCAAGTTAATCTGATTGAACCGATGTAACAGAAAGTTGTCGCTACTGAGGTAAGGCACGAATAATCTCTGTGTTGGCTTCGGGGAAAGGAAACTGATTAATTTCTTCGAGCGTTACCCAGCGAATTTCGTCACAGACAAGGGGCTGCGGTTCGCCGCTTAAATAGCGGCAGTGATGGACATTGAGCGTAACCCGAAAGTGAGTATAGGCGTGGTCAATAGTAATGAGATGCTCCTCGACTTCAATCTCAATCGCGAGTTCTTCCCGGATTTCTCGCTTGATGCAGTCTTGAACAGTTTCATTCGCCTCAATTTTGCCGCCGGGAAACTCCCACATCCCCCCCATTAAGCCTTCAGGTCGTCTGCGGTCAATTAAGATTTGTCCCCGCTCATTCCAGATAACAGCAACGCCAATCTGTTTGTGGGGCAATGGGGAAGACTGTTCGCGCACAAATTAGAGTCTCAATAGTGGGAAAGTGGTTTGGCATTGCCAGGGTAAATCTCGATGTTGCCAATCATACCAGCTTAAGAGCGATCGCCTTAGCTCTAAAATATCTAAAGCTGGCAGACTAATTTGCTAGCCTGCCAGCCTTTACCCCGGCTGTAATTGTTCCATTTCAGCAGTCTCATTGGGATTCGAGATTGCCAGCATCACTGCGGTAGCAAGTTTCTGCCGCGGGGAACGGGCACTCCACATTCACTAGAAAAATTGTGTAAAGCTTATTCGTCTTCTGAGGAATCGTTGCCAGATGCTTGAAAAGACTCCTCGAACACTCTGCGCTGTTCTGCGTTGCGCAAGAAATAACCGCTCATCATCGCCGAGGCTAATAAGCGCCCAAGATTTTCCCGACTGGTGCTGACAGTGACATCGAACTGCTCAGCAGACAAACCACCCAACAATTCCACAATGTTGTGTTCCATGACATTCAACGCTTCATGGGATTGGGGCTTCGACAATTGCTCCACCGCTTCTGAATTCAGGGATTGGATATATTGCCACAGCTGATTTTCTGATTGATTATCGCTGCCGGAAAATCCGCAATTTTGCTCGGTGTTTTGATTAAATTGGTTATTCATGCTTTATCTCCTATTTACTCCTTGCTGGAGCGAGATTTCTACCCAAGGGAGCAACTGCACCCTTAGCTAACATCTGTTAATAAAGTAACAAGCTTTTTCGGCAGTAGACATTCGGCGAAACCGAACTTTTAATGTCTCAGTTTCCGAACCGTGGCAAATTTTACAGCAAACATGCGTCCCATGAGTTAAAGTTGTGGGATGTTATTCAGATTTGTAGCTGTGATCGAAAAATCCCTTTTTCGATCCCAGCTATACGAGTGTGTCTCTAGCTGTCGCAAAAATTTCTTTTTCAAATTATCTTACTAGCTCTGTAATAGAGCTGGAATGATCTTGGTAGAAGAGCTCAACTTCATAAGTTGGGCTAGGAATTTATTCTTTAAACACCAATGTGAGAAGTGGATAAGATGACACTCCTTATCATTCATTTGAGCCAGAAGGAGTCGCAGTTTCGGTTCCATCAGAGTTTGACCCGGAAGGAGAAGGTGAGAGAGTTGACTCTGGCTGGCGCATACTCATCTCACGCAATGTTTCTGATAAGTCTTTGAGCGTTTGTTGGTTGTCGTTAACCGTAGTAGTAACCTCGTTGAGCTGGTTTTCCAATTCCCTGATTCTTTCTTGGTTTGTTTCGATCTGAGTAGTTACCGGTTCTGTAAATGGCTGTCGGGACTCTTGTATCTCTTGTATCTGACTTTCGAGTTCCTGGATTCGTTGTGAATCTACCGAACTAGCCGTTTCAGACGTAATTTCAGCTAATTGCTCCTGTTGGGCTTGCGAGCGATACGCTAACCAGGCAAAACCTCCTCCCAGTAGGAGAATTGCTACAACTAATATTCCCGTGAGCCAACCCACTCGATTGCGGAGTCGATTGGTTTCTTCGACTATTAGCTTTTGTTCCAGGACTCGGTCAACCAGTTCTTCCAAATTTTGCCCTTGGGAACCGCTGGTTGCAGTGCCGGAGTCATACTGCTTCCCTTGATTGGCAGGATTATCGTTAGCCGACCCTTCACTAGGCGGACTGTTAGGTTTGTTAACCATAGTGTTTACCCCTGAATCTAAGTGGTAATTAGTAAACAGCGCTGCCTAATCCTAGTCACAATTAGAAAAACAGGGAATGATACAAATCACAGGTTTTAGGAAATAGAGATCACAGTAAAGATTGAATTGCCCTTATCCTCTTTCTTTAGAGGTAATTGATCAAGAAAAGATAAAGACAGTAATAGAAAGGAGTCGTGACTCTAGCTGACAACTGCATCAAACTCAACTGATGAGCAGAAAAGCC
>PXPT01000147.1 GCA_003021505.1 Cyanobacteria bacterium QS_4_48_99
CCCATATAGAGCTTGAATCTTTTCTCATTCTTCTTTGTTGTGAGCTCGCTTGAGGAGCTCTTGCAGTTCTTCTACTGTTTTTTGTCTTGGGAGCTTCGACTTTCTTTTCATCTCTATTTTGCTGTTCAGGCTCTTATCGGTTAAGTCTCTCACATGAAAACCAAAATGGTATGAACAGGTGGAGATGACCAGCCCCAGGCAGGCACTGAAGGAGGCGGGGGCAGAAACTCACCTCATTTCGCCGCAGAACGAGAAGGTGCAGGGTTGGAACCATCTCGAAAAAGGGGACGAATTCCGGGTTGATTTGCAGCTAGATCAAGCTAACCCCAATGATTACAATGGGCTTTTGTTGCCCGGTGGTCCCCTCAATCCTGATCAACTCCGCACGAACCAAAAGGCAGTGCAGTTTGTGAAATCCTTTTTTGATGCGGGTAATCCTGTTGCTGCTATCTGCCACGGTCTCTGGACACTAGCGGAAGCGGATGTACTCAGAGGGCGTACTGTTACATCTTGGTCTTCGCTCCAAACTGACCTGAGAAACGCGGGAGCAAATTGAGTTAACCAGGAATTGGTTTTGGACGAAGGTTTGGTTACTAGTCGCAATCCTAACGATCTTCCCGCTTTCAACAGCAAAATGGTTGAAGAGTTTGAGGAGGGCAAACACGCAGAGCAACGTCGCTCTGCCTTCTGCCTAATTAATGGGAGTTGGGACACGGCATTGCTGTGCCCTTACTTTTTTAGCAAAGTGCGATCGCGAGCTTCTTAGAGTCTCTCACCTGCTAGTCCGCAAATTTGCAATTCTTATTTTTTGCTCTAGTTTTCCCCCACAGATTCCCCAGTTTTTCCACAAGGCTCTCCCAACTTTTCCACAATTTACCCAAACTTTTCCACAGGCGATCGCGGCAGAATCCAGTCTTTGCGCTTTGAGTCGGGAATCTTGTTTAAGCGAGTCCTACTGCTGCCCTGTACTGAGTTTAGGTAAAGTTATGTAAAAAAATCGAGCCTAAAAGCCTGTAATTTCGTGAGCTGTTTTTTTTTATCATCGAATCTGTAACATTTTGCAGCATTGACAAACCCACCCCCTCTCGCCGGAGAATGGGGCAACCAACTAACAAGATTTTCCCATTTGAGCTGGCTCTACCCTGGTGGCTCATGCCAGCGCAGGGGTAATTTGTCTTAATTGAGCCGCTCTTAGTCCCTTTACCGATGGGCGAAGCACTTACCGAGTCCATCCACCGCTACAGCTAAATTTAAGGTCAATATGAACACTACCGTCAGCATCTTGGCAGAAATCCCGGAAGAACTTCACGAATCCCTCCAAAGCTACCTCGACACTCATCCCAGCTGGGATCAAAACCGTGTGTTTGCCGCAGCGCTGTCGCTGTTCTTACTACAAAATGGAACCAGCCAAACTGCCCAAACCTCCCAAGATTACCAATCGTGTGCCCATGTCTACCTAGATAGTCTGTTTGGCGATTGCAACTAAACCTGCGCTAAGAGTGCATTCCTGGTGTTTCTCTTCTTTGCGTCCTCTGTGACTCTGTGGTTAATTAAATACACTGGTGGCATAACTCCTAAGATGTTGCTGAAGTTAAGCTATTTTCAGCCCATGCTGGTGTCCACAAGGCGCAAAGAAGCAGCAGGTTAGTAAGCGATCATGAATTCAACTAAGTTAGTGATTCCCCAGCTCATCGTGGGATTGGGAAATCCAGAAAAGAAGTACCAGAAAACACGGCACAATATTGGCTTCGAGGCAGTTGATGCCCTGGCACAGGCTTGGGCTTTGTCCTGGCAAGAAAATCGTCGATTTAAGGGCGTATCGGCAGAGGGAGCAGCATCAGGGATAGGCAAAGTTCGCTTGCTAAAGCCGCTGACATACATGAATCGTTCTGGACAAGCGATTCGGGCAGTGACAGATTGGTATAAGTTGCCGCCCAAGTCGGTGTTGGTAATTTACGACGATATGGACTTACCAGTAGGACGTTTGCGGCTACGGCTATCTGGTTCGGCTGGGGGGCATAATGGAATAAAGTCCACTATTTCCCATCTGGGAACGCAAGATTTTCCTCGCCTACGCATGGGAATTGGCAAATCTAATCCAGAAAAAGATAGTACCTCTCACGTTTTAGGGCGATTCTCTCCTGCGGAAAAAAAAGCCGTATCGGAGGTTCTACAACTGGTAACAGAGGCAGTGGAATTGAGCCTCAATCAGGGAGTAGAAAAAGCGATGAGTCTTTATAATAGCCGCACCGCTACAACAATTAAAAGTTAGAAATTAAAAAAGGCAAAATTAGGGATATCAACTTTTAATTTAATATAGCGGTTCTTAGACTCATCATCTACAAATTGCAGAATGCGATCACTAGTCAGAGTGGAGTTAAGGTGTACTCCACTTAAGTGAGAACTGCTATATTTTTCATTTTTAATTGAAAAAGCGACGTGACAAGCCATGAATTGCCAAACTTATTTCCTAACCCTCCTAGCCCGCAGAGAATACAGTGCTTACGAACTCCGTAAAAAAGGAGAAAATAAAGGATTTGACTACCACGAAATTACCGACATCCTCGAATATTTTCAACAACAAGGTTATCAGTCAGATGCTAGCGTTGCTGAAAATATGATTCTCTACGGAAAAGGTGAGTACGGGAAACCTGTTCTTAAGCGCAACTGTCTAGCCAAGGGAATTGCTGAAGAAGTGTTTGAGCAAACTTGGCTGGAATCGGCTGAGGAAATGGAGTCTCATCCGTTATCCGAGTTGAAGAGTAAAGCAATGCGAAAGTATAAATTGGATGACTTTCATAATCTAGATCACAAAACAAAAGCGAAGTTATTCAATTTTTTGAAGTATCGCGGCTTTAATCCTTTTGCTGTCTTAAGGCAGTGGCAAGAGGAGTCTTGATATTAAGTTTGCGGGGTGTGATCGCGCCTTATAGCAATTTTCGAGTCTATGAGGTAACCAGGGCGCGAAATTGGGAAAGAGTAATGCGTTTTTTTAACTTGACATTTTTAATTGGAGCGAAGCGACTCTCCGCACCTCTGCACAGAAACCTCCTCACTCCCTCGCTCCTCACTCCTCACCTTTTTACCCTTACCCCTTCCCCTTTTCCCGAAGCGAGCGCAACTACCCTACAATCAAAAGAGAAGATTTTAAGGCTATACCAGCTCGACTATGGCAGACAAAATCAAAAAAGGTGCTTTAGTTAGCGTTGTACGGGAAAAATTTGAAAACAGTCTCGAAGCTCAAGCGAGCGATCCTCGGTTTCCCCCTTACCTGTTTGAGAGTAAGGGAGAAGTTCTCGATACGGAAGGAGACTATGCCCTGGTGAAATTCTATGTGCCCACGCCCAATATCTGGTTTAACATCGACCACCTAGAAGTCGCTGAGTGAAAATTCCCATGACCTCTCTGGTTTCTATCATTGGTGCGGGTAAGGTGGGTAGTACCCTTGCCCAGCGGATTGCTGAGAAAAACCTGGCAGATGTGGTCTTACTCGATGTTGTCAATGGTTTGCCTCAAGGGATTGCTCTTGACTTAGCCGAGGCACGGGGAATCGAGTCACATAACTGTCAGATTGTGGGTAGTAATGATTATGCTGATACGGCGGGTTCAGACATTGTTGTTATTACTGCTGGTAAGGCTCGCAAGCCTGGAATGAGCCGGGATGAGCTTATCCAAACGAATGCCAAGATTGTCGTCGAGGCGGCGAAACAAGCAGTGGCTCATGCGCCCAATGCCATATTAATCATTGTCACCAATCCCCTAGATGTGATGACCTACCTGGCATGGCGAGCAACTAATTTGCCCATTCAGCGGGTGATGGGAATGGCAGGGGTTCTCGACTCCGTTCGGCTGCAAGCTTTTATTGCGATGGAACTTGGGGTTGCAACTGCGGAGGTAAGTACAATGGTGCTAGGCAGTCATGGGGATTTGATGGTGCCTTTGCCTGGTTACTGTACTGTCAGCGGTGTTCCGATTACTGAGCTGATGGAGGGGACGACGATAGAGAGACTCGTGCAACGGACTCGCCAGGGTGGGGCAGAAATCGTTAACCTACTGCAAACTGGGGGAGCCTATTTTGCTCCGGCATCTTCGGCTTGCTTGATGGTAGAAACTATCCTGCAAAATCGGGTACGCTTGCTCCCAGCCGCAGCTTACCTGCAAGGGGAATATGGTTTACAAGATATTTTCCTGGGTGTTCCTTGTTGGTTAGGAGGTCAAGGTGTAGAAGGGGTGTTAGAGCTTCATATTTCGGAGGCGGAAAGCGCTGCCTTGCGAACTTCTGCTGAATCTGTGCGCCACAATCTAGAGGAGGTTATTTCTAACCTGAGTGGGGATTAGTATCAAGTTCGGTTAAACGTCCATAGTTCCGATAGGCACGGAGAGGTTTTTTTATTGTGATGGCGCGGTAAGAGAAGGCTGCGAGAGTGCAAGTTGGTATAAAAGCTCTAGTCTCTAGCTAAAGTTGTTTTCATTGATGCCATTAAACTGATTGAAGGAGAGGTGACTATGACATACGATTCTGAATCCAATATTCCCAAAGAAAGATCCCTTATGGAAGTTAGCGATCGCACCAAACAAATCGTTGAGGAAAATATGCCTGCGGCTTCTGAGAAGGTGAAGCAGGAAACTAAAGAGCTAATTGAAGCCACTTCCAGAAAAGCGCAGTCGGAGGCGCAAAAAGCTAGTGAGCTTACCCAGGATACCTATCTCCAAGCGGTGCGAACTGTACGAGAAGAAGTAGAAAGCACGAATATGTTCGATCCAGAGCGTATTGAATACTCTTTCAAGCTCATGCAGATGGATGCCGAACGTAACTGGGAGGCGCTGACTAAGGACGTGCAAGAGTTTGGCGATCGCTTAAATGAGGCTGCCACAGCCGCTTGGGAGATTCTGACTGCTCCGCGCGAGGATGATTCTCGCTCATAAACCATCTTAACCGAGAATTAACTTCTCCAGAACGTAACCCTGTTTCTCACGTAAGAGGACAGGGTTTTGATTAGTCTATTTTTTTCTTTTTTAGGAACTGCTTGGGGTGAGCTGGCAAGTAAGGCGATCGCTTCCACCAAATTCTGAGGCTCATCGATCAAAAAATCGGGTCGATACTGGGCTAAAGCGTCGCGGGAATTGAATCCCCAACTCACCGCAACGACCTTAATTTTACTCTTTCTTGCTGCTTCTATATCTCTTGTTTCATCTCCGACGTAAACGACCGCTTCAGAAGCAAGATTATTTCCTTTTATAAAATTATTAATTACTTGGTTTTTCCCAAAAAGAGTGCTACCAGAATAAATGAAATCAAATAATTCCGACAACTGATTATTTTCGAGAAATGTTACTACATTTTCTTCTGAATTAGAAGTAACAATTCCCACTTGGTAGCCTTGACCTTTTAACTCCGCCAAAGCCGATGCTACCCCGTAAACTGGTTGTAGTTTGTAAAGTTTCTGACCTAGTTCTAATTTTAGTCTTCTCAACAGAAACGGTAGTTTAGTAAGGGGAATTTCTGAGCGCCTAATAATTTCCTTGGAGTTTAGGTCTCTTAATTGAGAGACTTCTTTTGGGCTAACTGGCTTGTACCCGAATTCTCCTGAGAGACGGTTAGTAATTTCCACGATAGCATCGCGCGTATCTGCGATCGTGCCATCAAAATCAAAAACAATTACTTTAATATTCAATGCTGCTTTACTCCGAATTCACGCTTTAGTAACTCCTCAGTCCGCAGCCATTAGTGAAGAGCGTTTATCAAAGTTTACTGATTACAAATAACCTATGACTAAAGACTAGTTTTGAATTGTTTCTTCATTATTCAGGATCAGATTGAGTAGAAGTCTGGTTTCGTTTTAAATTAGCACGGGCATTTCGCCGCAACATGTAAGGTTTGATACGCCGCAGCGCAGATGCCGGAAATCTATGATTCCACTCCTGCTCCGAAATTTCTGCTAATTCTGTTAGCTTCGGGGCAACATTTCCGGGATAGGGCTGAAAGTCTTCAACATCCGTCTCTTTGGCAAAACGCTGATTCCAAGGACAGACATCCTGGCAAATATCGCAACCTGCTACCCAACCTTCTAAATTGGAGGCGATCAATTCCGGTAAGTTCTCCGCGCGATTCTCAATCGTGTGATAGGCAATGCAGCGGTTGGCATCGACTACAAAAGGTTGGGTAATCGCATCAGTCGGACAAGCATCCAGGCAGCGAGTGCAGCTTCCGCAATGTTCGGCGTGAGGCGCATCCGCACTCAAAGCCAGATTCGTTAACACTTCCCCTAAAAATACCCAACTCCCATACTCGCGGGTAATGACATTACCATTTTTAGCAATCCAACCCAGCCCCGCTTCCTGTGCCCAAGCCTTATCTTGCACTGGACCGGTATCGGCATAGTAACGGGCTTGAATGCCTTCATCTTGCTCTTGTAGCCAGTTTGCCAAAGCCTTCAGCTTTTTCTGCATGACTTTGTGATAATCCCTTCCCCAGCCGTAGCGAGAGATTTTGGCATGTTCTCCATCATCTGGGCGCTGGTGGGGAGTGTAATAATTAAGCGCCACGCAAATAACCGATTGCACCTCGGGCATACACTTGCGGATGTCGAAGCGCTTGGGATTATTCATCCATGTCATGTCTGCATGGTATCCCAGCGCTAGCCAAGCCTTCAGGCGTTCAGCAGCTTCCCCGCCTGCATCGGCGTTGACCGCGGCAATTCCCACCTGATGAAAACCGAGGGACTGGGCTTTTTCTTTGACTTGCGTGCTGCTGGGTGACATCTGGAGGGATTTGTCACTTTGATTCAAAGTTAGCAAAAGGATTACTGGCTTCTCAGTTCATTGTTAGCAGAAGGATTACTGGCTTCTCAGTTCATTATAAGTAATACTAATTTACCTTTGTTTGCATTGCTTTACCAAACGTTACACAATATTTGGTATCGAGATAGAAAAATCTCGGCGCAAACCTCCTAAATCACTAGAAACCCAGAGATAAAAACTTATGACTTACACCATCGCATCCGCTCAGAAAATGTACCCCAGCACTCAAGTCGCAAGTGCTGTTCCAGCTACAGTCGAACGGTTTAAACAACTCAACGCTGACGACGAACAGGCTGTCCTCTGGTTTGCCTACACTGAACTCGGTCGTTCTATTACTCCCGCAGCTCCCGGAGCAGCACGCCTAGGGCTAGCACAAGCGGTACTCGACCAAATTAAGCAAATGTCTCGTGATGAGCAGAGGCAAGTAATGATTGATCTTGCCAACAAGGCTGATACCCCCATCAGCCGTTCCTATGCAGTCTACAGCGTCAACACCAAGTTGGCGTTTTGGTATCAGCTTGCAGAATGGATGAAAGAGGGTACTGTGGTTACGGTTCCGGCTGGCTATCAACTTCCATCTGAGGCGGCAGCCGTTCTCCAGGATATTAAAGGACTTGAGCCGGGTAAGCAAATCACCATCCTGCGTAATGTCGTAGTAGATATGGGCTGTGAGCCATCTTTTACTCCCAGCGAGCAACCTAAATCTGAAGAACCCCAATTCACCCGCACCGAGCCAGCAATTACCCAGATTGAGGTTGAGGGCGTCAGCAATCCTACGGTACTGAACTATTTTGAAGCAATGAACGCAGACAAGTTTGATGATGCTGTTGCTCTCTTTGCTACCGATGGTGCCTTGCAACCGCCCTTCCAGAAACCAGTTGTTGGTCATGAGGCAATCAGGAGATGCATGGATCAAGAGTGCCTAGGACTGAGGATGATGCCACAGCAGGGCGTATCTGAGAGTGTCGAAGAGGGCTATACTCAGCTTAAAGTGACTGGCAAAGTTCAAACACCTTGGTTCGGTGCTAATGCTGGCATGAATCTTGCTTGGCGGTTCTTGCTCAATCCCCAAGGTAAAATTTTCTTTGTGGCAATTGACTTGCTAGCATCTCCGAAAGAACTACTCAACCTGACTCGGCAATTTGCCTATTCGGGTGACTTAAAGATTGAAGGGATAGAAGAGCCGGCGGTGCTGCGGTATTTTGAAACTTTCAATGCGGGCGATTTTGAAGCAACTGCGGCTTTATTTGCAGAGGAAGGGGCGATGCAGCCGCCTTTTGAATCGCCGATTACTGGAGCAGAGGCGATCACATCTTACCTTAACTCGGAAGCTCAGGGGATGAAACTCTATCCCCGCGAAGGGATTATCGAAACGCCAGAAGAGAACCACACTCAGATGCAAGTGAGTGGTCAGGTGCAGACTCCTTACTTTGGTGTCAATGTCGCCTGGTATTTCACCCTCAATCCTGAAGGGGAAATTCTTTACACCAGAATCAAGCTGTTGGCATCTCCCAAAGAGTTACTTAGTCTCAAGCGTTAGAAAGTTGCGTAACTGCGAGTTACAGGAAAAGGGTAAAGGTAAAAAGGCTGCGGGTTAAAGGTTAAAGGTTTATTTTCCCCCTGCTTCCTGTGCTTCCTGTGCTTCCTGTGCTTCCTGTGCTTCCTGTGCTTCCTGTGCTCGTCTGAATAGTAAATTATCGGCGGGTGAGGTAGCGTCTTATTGACTGAGCGTTTTCATTAACCAGCGAGTAAGGGAGCCATCATCTTCTGTCTGGGAACGCTGTAGTGCTTCTTCCACTAGCGAAATTCCTAACCCTGGTAAGACTTGCGATTCTCGAATGCGACGACTCCCCTCGTTGGCAACGGCAAAGGCGATAACTTCGCTCTGCTCAACATCAACAACCCAATACTCTCTTACCGCCAAGCGTTCGTAGAGGAGTCGCTTGCGTCCAATTCGTCTGCGAAAGGAGCCAATTTCCATCGCTAGGATAGGCACTGTTAGCTAATCCAAGTCAATCGGGGAGTTGTTGCGAGGGAGAAACCGGAAATACTCCCCCAATATAGAAAGCGGTGTCAGGTTGAGTTTCCCGCACTCCTGTTTTTCTAAAGCTAGTATTAGTAAACTCCTGAATGCGGATATTTTTAAGCGCAGCGTATACAACAACTACCGTAGAAACAATGGCATTATCATGACCGTGAGCAGAACCCAATGGTGACATTTCAATCCTCATGTAACCTTGGTCATAGTAGAATCTCCCTTTTGCATACTGGGGGTGATCAGCTAGATCTAAAAATTCTTCCCAGGTGGCTTGAATCCAGGTGTCAGTGGCTACATGGGGCAAGGTTGAGGATGACTTAACCATGGAGCTGACCTTTGGGAATTAGACGACTATCTACAGTTTAGGTTGTCCATACAAGGTACGCTGCTGGATTGGTAGTCTGGGGAATTACTTACGTCTCTTGTTGGTTAAAACGGTGGTGAACATCATCAAAAACGCACCGATAGTAATGACTACTGCTATCCCGACAGTAATGAGGTTGAGCAATTCTGGATTTTCCATTACTTTTGGAAGCGCTCGACGACTCCAGCTTAACAGCGCGGCAAGGCGATCGCTGGAACGCCTTTTTTGTATTATTAATCACAAACTAACTTAACAGCAGAGCGACATTTCTCTAGGTATAGGCAGCGGTAAAACTCCAATACTATCTTGATGAAGCAATAGCTGGTAGCTTCGACACAGGTTTCAACCAACTAAGGAGAAAGCAATGGCAGAGAAGAATCACTCATGTTGGGACTTGAACCGCAGGCAGTTCATCAAAAGAGTGGGCTTCCTGGGAGCAGGGGCAGCGGGAGCGGCAATCAGCGATCGCTTCTTGCTAGGCTCAGATCAAGCCGAGGCAGCACAACTCAATTCCTCGCAGACTTTCAAAAGCGCTGTTTCCCCTGCCACAAGTTCCGGCAAAATTCCACGCCGTCAGCTTGGAGGCACGGGTGTAGAAGTCTCAGCGATTGGACTAGGTGGCCATAGTTTCGCTCAAGCGCCGAGCTATGAAGAAGCCGCGCGCATTGTCCATGAAGCGGTTGATGCCGGAGTGACATTCATGGATAACGCCTGGGAGTATAATAACCACCGCAGCGAAGAGTGGATGGGTAAGGCACTGCAAGGACGGCGAGATAAAGTATTTTTGATGACAAAGGTTTGTACGCACGGACGCGATCGCAAGGTTGCTATGCAGCAACTTGAAGAGTCTTTGCGGCGGCTGCAAACTGACTATGTAGATTTATGGCAGATCCATGAAGTAATTTACCAAAACGATCCAGAGCTAAACTTCCGCCCAGACGGTGCGATTGAGGCTCTCGACCAAGCAAAGCGCGAAGGCAAAGCTCGTTTTGTCGGCTTTACAGGTCACAAAGACCCAGCCATTCATCTCCAGATGCTGGAGTACGACTACCCATTCGATACGGTTCAACTGCCACTTAACGTCTTTGATGCCAACTTTCAAAGCTTTGAGGATCGGGTGCTACCCGAACTGAATCGGCGCAATATCGCTCCCCTGGCTATGAAGAGTCTCAGTGGCAACGGCGAAGCGATTAAAAAAGGGTTTCTAACCCCACAGGAAGCACTCTCGTATACGATGAGCCTCCCTGTTGCTAGTACTGTCAGCGGTATCGACTCACTGGAGGTGCTTCGCCAGAATTTAGCAATCGCGCGTGGCTTCCAGCCCATGTCAGCCGAGAAAATGCAAGCCCTACGCGATCGCTGCGCTGCTTATGCATCTGACGGACGCTTTGAATTGTTCAAAACGTCAAAGCGGTTCGATGGTCCGGTGGGCAGAAAAACGCATGGTATCACCACTAAAGAAGAGCTGCAAGCATAGTCGCTTTGCTCCAGTCTTTAGTCATTAGTCCAAAGTCATCAGTCACTAGTCGTTAGTAACCCACAGCCAAACTCTGTAAGCGTTAGTACTAAGGACTGTCTCCGAAGGAGACTATTACTGCTTACGAAAGTGGAAAATTCCCCAGGCTAAGTAACCGTTCTTGCCACCTTCGACCCAGTGACCTAGACCTTTCTTCATGCGGTCAATGTAATCCTGGCTAACGCCAGCTTGCCGTACTTCCTCTTCCCGGCGTTCTAGCTCTTGACGCACGCGCGAGTAGTGATTGGTCAATTGGTGCGTGTGATCCTCGAATGCTAGCTCCTCCAGACCAAGCTGCTTTGCCTGCTCGCGGTAGAAACCTGGCGAGCCGAGAGTATCAAGGTGAATGCGCTCGAGGATGGGCTGAATGACACCTTGGGGACAGTCATCAGCCTGCATGGGATCGGTGAAGATGAACTCACCGCCGGGGCGCAGCACGCGAGCCACCTCGCTAATCACCTTGCCTCGTTCGCCGCTGTGCAGAAATGCGTCCTGAGACCAGACGATATCGAAAGACTCGTTTGGGTAGGACAAATTGGTGAAGTCGGCATCAACTACGTCGATGAGGTGATCGAGTCCCTGCTGGGCGTTTTTGTCGCGATCGCGCTGGTTCTCGACTTCACTCAGGTTCAGTGCTACGCAGTGGCAGCCGTATTGTTTGGCAAGGTGTCGCATCGAGCCGCCGTAGCCAGCACCGACATCCAGCACCTCAGAATCACTACTCAACGTTTTCAGCATCGAGGTCATGCGCTGCACAGTGCGGTGGCTAGCATTAGCGATCGGTTCGTTTTCCGGCTCGTACAGACCGACATGAATGTCCTCGCCGCCCCAAATCGTGAAGTAGAAATTGTCGGCATCGTCACTGTTGTAGTATTGTCGCGCTGTATCTACAACCGCGTTTGCAGAATCAGTCATATTTGATTTTGCTCCTGATTGCATCTAGCTTTACTCCGCTCTCACAGGCAAAGTGAAATAGGAGTGGAGTAAAAACCTAAAAATTATGCGCCACCCCAATTGGCAATTGGGATGGAGCATGCGTGGCAGCGAGGGAGTTAAGCTTTCTTCGCCACGTGAATGTAGAAGTCCGGGTCATCCTGGTGATACGTTTCCTGGAAATCCCCGTAGGTGGTTACTTCCTGAAAGCCCACCTCGTAGAGCAAACGCCGCGTGTACTCTTTGCGCAAAGGATACATATTTAGGTGGTAAGCCGATTTGTCGGGGAATTTGTAACGAAAGCGAGCCAAGCCCCCATCGACAAATTCTGGCTCTGCTTTGACGTTATCGCCGCAGTAGTAGTAAGTGTGCTTACTGGAGAACCCGTTATCTAGAATCGAGTCGTAATTACGCTGGTCTAGAATCAGGACTCCATCGTGGTTGAGGACAGCGTAAAACTCTGCCAGTGCTTTTCTGCGGTCTTGCTCGGAAAATAGGTGAGTGAAAGAGTTGCCTAGACAGATAGCCGCGTCGAATTTTTCTTGAATATCGCGGGTTAACCATCGCCAGTCAG
This sequence comes from Cyanobacteria bacterium QS_4_48_99, assembly GCA_003021505.1. Lineage (GTDB taxonomy): Bacteria > Cyanobacteriota > Cyanobacteriia > Cyanobacteriales > Rubidibacteraceae > QS-4-48-99. The sequence continues at coordinate 12,227 of PXPT01000147.1, forward strand.
CCAGAACCGTGCGCAGGAGTTTTTGCTGGCGCGTGGCATTTTCAAATGCTTTGACCAACATTTCCATGCTGCCGTCTGCACTGGCAACATCAAATCCTGCTTCTAATAGACGAATCGAATGGAAACCCGTTCCTGCGGCTGCATCGAGTACGCGCTGGGCACCGTGCTGCTTCAAAGTTTCGATGAAAAAGTACCCTTCACTTTGGGCGCGAGCGTGCCAGTTGATTAAATCATCCCACTTCTCGACGAAATTCTGGATATATTCCGCCTGATAATGGTCACTATCGCGAACAGCAGTGGGATTATCTCCATAGTCTTGGACTTGACTATTCTGTTGTGTACTCATAATTTTCCTCGTTTAGTTCTATTTCTGAGCTTGAAAAGTAGGTGAACCCTGAAATCAAGCTTACGGAGGTTTCCAAGTTGCTTAGGAAACCACTTCTTTAAGATTGAACTTTCACTTTCACTACCGAGAAGATCGCACTCTTTTTATTCTAGGTAGGTGATAAGCGTTTGCCTAAGAAACCGCTTCTGCTCTGATTAGAAACGAGACAAGTTTTTTCTTCTTGCAGTTTGTCTCTGCCTTTTCCGTCTAATTAATCATGACACTACTGTACTCATTCAATCAAGAAGCATTACGGTCTAAGCTTCTGGAGAATTGGGGATTTGGCATGTGAATCGAGCAAAAATCTCCCCTTACTGCTATTTTTTTGATTAATAATCCTGCATGGGTGGAGAAATTCCTCGCATTATTGATTTGTCAGTCCTGTAGCTTTTGAGCTTTAGAGAAACTCCGCATCTGTTTACGGAGAAGCATTAGCTCTTGTTCACGGTCTCTAGTTTATTAGTTTCTGAGCATTAGTTGAACCCTTATTATTAAACCCCGATTTGGATCTGATGTCTAGAGGTAGTGGGATATGCTCGCCAATTTAGTTGAAAATCGTTAGCCAATTTTTAGCAAGCGGATCGCTAAACCCCTTACGTAGCAATGCATCAGAAGGGGTCGTTTACGTCATTACTCTCAGGGGATACCTTTTGTTACATTTGTTACATTTGATTTGATTTTTTAACTTAACTTGTGAATCACTTCAAAAATTTTTATGTATTTTCCTGAGATTGGGAAAATTTAGGCGGTTGTTTGAGCGTGTAAATCTGGGTTTGTTCTGCGATCGCAGTTCGGATGTAGGCGGGAGTCTGCAACATTCCCAAAAGCGTGATACCGTCTAACAACCGCAAGCCGCCTGTGGTTTTGGCAGCGAGCAATTCGTCAATCGCCTCGGGAGAAGGTTGCGTTTCAATCGTTTCGGCTGAGGCGAGAGCAAATCCCCAAGGCGAGCCATAGCTGGGAACATGGGAAGCGTAGGAGAGAGAATGGGGAAACATAGTTGTTAAGGTTTTCACCAAGCGAGCGTGGAGGGTGATCAGGGGAGGGGCAACTTGTCCCGCCTGGATCACGAAAAATCCGCCTGGTGCAAGAACCTGCTGTATTTTCTCGAAATACTCTTGGGTAAACAGTTGGAAGGAAGGACCTTCTTCAATGGGGTCAGAAAGGTCAGAGATAATGACATCCCACCGTTGGGGAGTAGTGTCTAGAATCTGCAAAGCATCAGCAATTACCAATTCCACGCGCGGGTCATCAAACGCATTGGCATGCATCTCGCTGAGGTGTTCGCGGCAAGCTTGGACGACTTCACCGTCAATATCGACCATCATCAACCGCTCCACAGTATTCCAGCGCAACACTTCCCGCAAAGTTGCTCCCTCACCCCCGCCGAGGACGAGAACGTTTCGAGGCGATTGATGCGCGATCATTGCTGGGTGTACCAGTGCCTCGTGATAGAGAAACTCATCTCCGGTGCAGGATTGCCATTTGCCATCGAGAACTAGCCCCTTACCATAAGCTCCCGTTTCCACGATGTACATTTCCTGATAAGCTGTCTTTTTGTGAGCAATGATTTCTGTCACCCCGTGAGCGTAAATATCCCAGGGCGTAATGTATTCATTCACCCACAAGTCCGCTTTCACTTCCTTACCAGCCATAAAATTTCCTCCACAACCCCCTATTGAATACCATAGAAGGGCATAACTGTGTACAAAATACGGATTGCATACTGGTCAAGTCTTACTTCAGTAATCTGCAACAGATGCTGACAGATGTGATTCGGGCACGTGTAGTTGATGGGAATGTGTCGTTCTGATTTTTGCATATTTTGTTCCTCATTAACGAAGGTAACTTTTCAGAAGTGTGATCGTTTGAGGTTAGACTCCTTGCCCTAATCGCCCGAAATTTTACTCAAACCAGTTTTCTAGCAAGATACCATCAAACCGTTCATAGTCTGGTAAATTTCGGGTAACAAGGATGAGATTATTGACCTTGGCAATAGCAGCGATTTGACTATCGACAAAGGGAGCGGTTTGCCCTAGTGCTTCTAAACGAGCGCGTTCCTGGCCATGCCAGGTAGCGGCAGCATGATCGTAGGGAAGGATGGGCAGGCTAGGGGCAATTACTTCATTGAGGTAACGGATAATCGCCTGGCGCTTTTTGGAGGGTGGCAGGCGATCGCAGCCATAGGTCAGTTCGTGCCAGACAGTGGTAGCCGTAGCAATTTCCTGCTGATGTTGTTCTAGGTTAGCGAGGACGGCTGGGTTCGGATTCGGGTTGATCGGCTCGGAGAGGAGATTGGTATCGAGCAGATATTTGAGTGTCATAGGGAAACAGACCGTCCCACTGACTGAGTGCGAACTTCTTCGAGGGGGTTAGAGTCGAAGTTTAGGTCTACCTCTTGACGGTACCTCCGTAGTGCCTCCCAGAAATTTTTTTGCTGACCCTTGAGGCGCTCGAATTCTTGCTCAGAGAGCATAACTACTACTGTCTTCCCGTGCCGGGTCAGTTTGACAGGTTCACCAGTTTCCACAGAGCGGACAATTTCAGAGAAGTGGTCACGCGCTTCGGCAATGGAATACTTGCTTGTCATGTTGACCTCGCAATAAACGCCAAACTTATGGCCATTTTAACCGTTTCTAACTCGAAATTTCCCTCGAAAAGCTTTCATGAGTGAAACTGATTAATCTCTCCTGCCTCAACCGAGAGAATTTGCGAATCCTTCCGCCATTGAGCATCAAAGGAACTTAAGTGCGTTGTGGTAATTAGGGTCTGAAAGCGGTCTTGAATCGCTTGTAAGAGCTGGTTTTGGCGATTGGGGTCGAGTTCAGCCAACACGTCATCGAGTAGCAGCAGAGGCGGTTCTCCCACCACTTCTTCAATGAGCTTAAGTTCGGCGAGTTTTACGGCAAGAACTAGGGTTCGCTGCTGTCCTTGAGAGCCATAAATCCGGGCTGGTGTCTGGTTAATGGTGAACTCTACTTCGTCCCGGTGGGGTCCTACCACGGTACTCCCAAGTTGCTGTTCGGCGATGCGACGCTGCTGGATCTTTTCGCTAATAGCTTGCTGCACCCCTTCTGGGTCGTCCTGGGACCAGGTTACATTGGGAGCATATTTGATTTCCAAAACCTCGGTTTCGCCGCTGATACTGGCGTGCCAAAGTTGAGCAAGAGGGGCAACCCGTTGCAGAACTCGGGCGCGACGCCGCATTACCCGCGAGCCGTTTTCTACTAATTGAGCATCCCAGATAGCGAGTTGTTCTCGCGCTTGTCCATTCGTGGTTGACTCAGACTTTTCCCTATCCCGAATTTCCTTTAACAGGGCATTGCGTTGCCGTAAAACTTTGTTGTACTGCTGCAAAATGTAGGCATAGACGGGTTCGAGTTGCACTAGTAGAGAATCTAGCCAGTTGCGGCGACGTTCGGGTGCGCCCCGTACTAGTTCTAAATCCAGGCTGGAAAATTCGACAGCATTGAGAATGCCCAGGAAGTCGATTTGCCGTCGCAAAGATTCTCGATTGAGAGCGACAGTGCGACGTCCTTGCTTGCGTAGCGTCAAACCTAGCTCCATGGAGCCATAGGTGCGCTTAGTAGTGGCTTGAATTTGACCAGCCGTGGTTCCTTCTAAAACTAGATCGCGATCACGGGTGGCTCGGTGGCTTTTGAGGGTAGAAAGCAACTCCACAGCTTCGAGGAGATTGGACTTGCCCTGGGCATTATTCCCTACCAAAATCGTCTTTTGGGCATCAAACGCCACCCTCTGATCGAGATAGTTACGAAATTGTCGCAGGTGCAAGTCTTTCAGATACATAGCAGAGGGGGGACAATGGAACAGAGGGAAACTCGTTACTCATCACTCCTTCCACCATCACCGCCCAACGCCGAAAAAAACGAATATAAAAGCCATGAAGATTACCAGTGTTTTCTCAAAATTTTATAACTCCATAGACTCAAAAAAATAAGTCGCCACCGTAGGTAAGTACAGACGTTCATGCAGCGTATTTTTCCCCACTGCCAAAGTACACCTTATAACTGGGCATGGTGATACTCGAAATCGCGCTTCCTTGCGTCGCTTAGAACGCAAAATGCCCATGAGGTTCACACTGAGCATTTGTCCCAGTTGCAATTTTGCTAATTTAGTCCCTTGGAGGCTTAGGATGGGTAAATTCTCCTACTCTCCCCACTTCCCCATCTGCCTCCCTATCTAGATTCACCGGGAAAAAGCCATGATTGCGAATACGGCAACCACCTCTGTCTCATCTCCACCCAAGTCTCAGAGACGTTCCATTAGACCAATTGCTGCGGCTGCCTTACATGGGATTGCCTCGCAGGGGGAACACCTGCTGGCAATTGATGCGACTAACGGCTATTTGTTGCAGATTGACCCAGATAGCGACGACACAGTGATTTTGAATTCTGACAGTTGGTCAGACTTTTTAGATGCGACAGGGTTGGCAGTTGCCGGGGATACGCTTTGGTTTACTAGGGGAGAGAGCGTTTACTTTTGTTCCCTAGCGGGAGACTTAACACCTCAGCACTTTGTCAGCCTGTCTTACCCAGCGAATGGGATAGGGGTTTGGGAATCGACAATTTACGTCACTTGTCAGCGCAGTAGCGAGATTCTAATTTTCAGCCGCCGTACCGGGAAAGAGATTACCAGCTTGTATGCGCCTGGTATTGGGAAGGAGAATATTACCGTTAAAGCAGAGGAACTTTGGGTTTGTGACCCAGCAGAACAGACAGTTTTCTGCCTGGATAGGGCAACGGGGGAGATTCTGTTTAGTCTCCTAACGCCTTTTGAGTCTCCCACAGGGCTTGCTTTCTATACTGACCCCAGAACAGGTGAGGAGATGCTTTATGTCGCCTATGCAGGGGAAGAAGCTTATATCCGCGATAATCCCAATGCTGAACCTAATCACGAACTACAGTATCGCGATCGCACTTTTATTCATCCCCTCTATTTCCGCTATTATCAGGATAGGCACTATGCTCTCTCGAATGGCTATCTCGTAGAAATGTCCTATGTCGAGGAACTTTCCCCCCTCGACCCAGTAGAACTCCAAAACCTGGAATGGCGCATTGCCCTACCTGCGGAAACGCCACGCCAAAAGATTAGAAACATTGAACCTGTGGGGCTGCCCTTTACTGAAGAAATCCAGAATGGTCAGCGAGTGGCGGTGTTTAAATTTGACAGCCTCACCTCGGAAGAGCGTCATCTGTTCGGTTGGAAGGCACTTCTAGAAGTCTGGGGGATTAAATACCAATTCCAACCGCGAGACGGGGAAAATCTTCCCGAACTACCAGCGGAGCTTCGTCATTATCTGGTCGATGATGACAATTTGGCAATGGAGAGTGATACCATCCGCCGTGCTGCCAAGGAAGCGGTGGGCAAGGAAACGAATCTCCTGTGGAAGATGTACAACATTCGCAACTATGTTTACGATAAACTCTCCTACGGCATTCAACCCCACATTGATACGCCAGATGTGGTCTTAGAACGGGGCATTGCTTCCTGTGGCGAATATTTGGGAGTATTACTGGCTCTGGCACGACTGAATGGGATTGCTTGTCGCACCGTTGGTCGCTATAAATGCCCGTCCGACTCTCACACTTCCGGGGTTCCTTTGCAACCAGACTTCAATCATGTTTGGATGGAATTCTATTTACCAGGATTTGGCTGGCTACCGATGGAATCGAACCCCGATGATATTGCAGAAGGTGGTCCCTATCCCACTCGCTTTTTTATGGGACTTGCTTGGTATCACGCGGAGATGGGAAAAGGGATTCCATTTGAAATGCTCAAAAGTCAGGAAATCCCACTCAATAAAGAGCAAGTCTCGATTGGCGATTTGGCAATTAATCACGTGCGGTTTACAATTCTGGAAGAATTGATGCCTGAATCGGATTAGGAAAGGAGATGAACTCCTCGCAACGCCGCCTTACTCTTGCCACCACCCTGATTCTAATGGGGATACTTTTTCTTTCCTCACTGGGTGATAATGTTTCCCTGATTGCCCTCATGTTCAAGGTAGAAAGTGAGTCTTCCTCAGGCTTTTCCATCTCCATACTACTGGCAGCACAGTTGGTTCCGGCAATTCTACTTAGCCCACTTCCGGTCAACTCATTGATCGCCTCGAAACCACTAGCGTACTGGTAACAACGCTAATTTTGCAGGGGTTACTCCTGTGCCTACTGGCAACAACAGACAGCCTTGCGCTACTTCTAGTTGGTGCTGCTGTGCTAGGTAGCCTCTTTGCAATCAGTGCGCCAGCCCTATTTACTCTCTTACCGATTATTGTTGAAAGCAGTCAATCTCCTTTAGTCAGCACCGCGCGAGCAAACACTGTGATGGAGTGTATCCGAGGTAGTGGGTCGCTCGTTGGTCCGGTTTTAGGCGGAATTATGGTTGCCCAGGCTAGTACCTCTGCGGCATTGCTCATCGATGCAGCGACATTTTTAATTGCTGCACCTGCGTTCTATGCCTCCGGCATCCGTCGCCTTACTCCTAAGACAAGCAAAACTCATCAATTCTTAGAAGGAGCTTTGGCAGGCATACGAGTCTTATCACAAGACCACCTCTTTGGCGTTGTCCTGCCAGTGCTCACTATCGTTGTCTTCGCCACTTCTGTTTCCGATTTCGCCTTCATTTTCTATGTTCGTGGTCCTCTAGAAAGTGGCAGTATTGCTTATGGTGTGCTGGAAGCGATGTGGGGAGGAGGATTCACCTGCGGAGCCTTAGCGGGAGGCACATCTGTATTGGAGCTGCGTTTAGCGTTATCTGCCCTCGTTGGTGCGGCACTAACTGGGGTAGCTTTACTCCTTACGGGGTATTTCCGGCGCTGGGAGTAGTGGCTATAGCTTTCGTGATGGGAGGAACAGCTAATGGCTTGCTTAACGTTGCCGTCAGAACCTTGCTCCATAAGCGCATTTCAGTTCACATGCATGGTCGCGCCTTCGCAGCCTACGTAGCTCTAACCAATGTAGCAATTAACGCGGGTTTTCTCGCTGCTGGTTCCTTTGCAGCCAACGCCAGCCGCATGGTTACCTTGTCTCAGGAACTTTGGCAACAGCGGCAGGTGTGCTAGGTACTGCTGTTGTTGCAACGCATTCCAAGATTCTGGCTCCTGCTCAACCAGTACATCGCAAATGGGAGTAGGCTATGATTAAGCTACTGCGTTTATGGCAGGCTAGATAACTTGCCAGCCTAGCCAAGATTGAAGTTAACCAGAAATTAGCGATGGAAGTTATTCCAGCAATTGATTTACTTGAAGGTCGGTGCGTGCGCCTGTATCAGGGAGATTACCAGCAATCTCAACTCTTTAGCGACAACCCGGTTGAGGTGGCAAGACAATGGATAGAGCAGGGGGCAACGCGGCTTCATCTGGTCGACTTAGATGGGGCGAAGCAAGGGAAACCCGTCAATCACCAGGCAATTGAGGCGATCGCGCGCTCGGTGTCAGTGCCTGTGCAGGTTGGCGGAGGATTGCGCGACTACACCAGTGTAACCCAACTTCTCCATTCCGGCGTTGCCCGTGCCATTCTGGGAACTGTTGCTGTAGAACAGCCTCAGTTTGTCCACCAACTGTCTCAAGAATTCCCAGGACAAATTGTTGTCGGCATTGATGCCCGCAAAGGACTGGTTGCCACCCACGGCTGGTTAGAAACGTCTCAAGTCGCAGCAACGGAACTTGTCCAACAGATGGAAGCGCAAGGAGCAGCCGCCATCATCTATACGGATATTCAGCGGGATGGCACTCTCACCGGAGTAAACAAGGATGCTTTAAGAGAACTGGCAACCTCAGTAGATATCCCTGTGATTGCCTCCGGTGGCGTTAGTTGCATTACTGATCTGTTAAGTCTACTTTCTCTCGAACCGCTAGGTGTCAGAGGTGTTATTATTGGTCGCGCCCTCTACACGGGCGAAGTTTCTTTGCAAGAAGCACTCCAGGCGGTAGGTTCTGGGCGTATCCAAGATGTTCCTCCAGATACAGGCTTTTCGACCTTTTTTGCTTAGAAGCCATCTACCAATCTGTCCACACCGCTTGAACTGACTCACGAGCATTTGCCAAAGACTGCTCGCGCGTGGAACTCAGGTTGTCATCATGAATCAACTTGATGTCTGTAATGCCGATAAATCCAAAATACCCTGAAGGTAAGGCTCCTGGAAGTCATAGGAAGCTGTCGGAGTTCCTGGCTGAAAACTGCCCCCACAAGCAGTAATCACTAGCACTTTTTTATTGCCCTCCACCAACCCTTTAAAGCCCTGCTCGTCAACCGCGAAATTGCGACCAATCCGACCAATTTGGTCAATGTAAGCCTTGAATGTGGATGGCACGCTGAAGTTAAACATGGGAACGCCGAACACATAGAGGTCAGCCGCCAAGAACTCGTCTACCAGCAAATCAGAAAGCTGAATTGCCTCTTTCAGTTCCGGCGTGCGCTCTTGCGGTGGTGTAAAGGCAGCAGCAACCCAGGGTTCGTCAACGTTGGGGACGGGATGATGACCAAATCTCGGTAAGATAGTGTATTTTGGGATGAGCTTCCTCCCAGGCTGTAACAAATTCGTTGGAGATTCCCCTGGAAACAGAGCGTTCAGCACGAGGGCTAGTGTCAATGTGTAGGATGTGTGTCATTGGTTAATCCTCCTGTTGAAATTACTATAGCAGTCCTAGATGAGATGTGAAACTGCCTCCGCGCAGGCAAGGGCTTTCAGCGCCTTGGCGTTTACAAATCAAATCGGATTGCTATTTTCATCCTTAATAGAACTTACGCAGTCCCATTTTTCACCAAATCTCTTCTACTCTGGTTTGTTCTCTGCGGCTCTGAAGTTATTAAATACCTTATTCGTAAGTCCTGTCACAGCTAAATTTCCACCTGAGTCGGAAGGCAAACCAGGCTGTGAACAAAGTTAATATACCTGTAATCCAGAAAACAATTTTATAGTTAAGGCTTATGAGTAAACTGGAAATAGCTGGACCAATCGCATTGGCAATACTGAGACAAGAAACATTAATTCCGACAACTTCTCCTTGTTCGCGCTGGCTACTGTTAAGGGACAAAATGGAGTTGATTAACGGTATAGGAAAGGAATTGACGAGTCCCAAAATGGGAATAATAATGAAAAACGCAGTTAGATCAGGGAAGGTGGAATTAATAAAATAAGATTCCTCGCGCTAGTAACGCAGCACATAGAATATCGATGAGATGGAATTTTTTCTCTAAGCGGGTCAATCGCAAAAACTTGAGCGATAAATCCAGTATACCGATAATAGCAAACACAATCGCCAAAGTTTGAGTGTCCTGGTCGAGAACATTCAAAAAAAAACGCTAAAATGCAAAGGAAAAATCGTATAGATAAAACCACATAAAAAACTCAATATAAACACAGGGCTATTTCATTCTAAAAGGATGCTTGGTTAAAAACAGATGGAAGAAATGAGCGAACTTGCCCTTGTAGATGTGTTCGAGCAAATGCCAGATAGTAGGCGCAAACCAGAAACAAGACATTCCCTGCAATGGTGTCTTGCTTGGTTTAGCCAGGCAGTAGCTGCCCGAAATCGGGGCTTCCTTTCCATGGGGGACTGGCTCCAAGGTTCGCCTGGAAGA
>PXPT01000148.1 GCA_003021505.1 Cyanobacteria bacterium QS_4_48_99
ATGATGATCTTTACGGCATAGCAGAGCCTCGAACTGGAGCTAGTTTCTTTTGGGAGTTTTCTCATCTAGATAGTCTTGGTTTTGGGAAATTTCTCAAGTTTTTTCTCAGCAGTATTCAGAAAGCCTTAATTTTATTCAACTTGAACGTGCTACTGCCCATAAAGCTAAAAGTCTGGAGATTCCTAATAACGTAATTTTACTTTTTCAGCCTTCTCACTCTCCAGAAGTTAATCCTATCGAACGAGTGTGGCAGTACGTTAAGGACATGCTCAGTTGAGAATTATTTGCTTCCTTAACAGGGCAAGACTCTCTTTTAACCTCATTTAAGTGTCGCAGGTATTTAGCAAAATGGTATTACTTGGCGCGGTGAGGAACGTCGCATTATCAGTGCAAGGAGGGCAAAAAGAAATGAGCAAAGAAAATATTACGCGGGTAACACTGGAGCAGGCTCGTGAAATGGAAGACTTAACCGATTGGGAGCGAGTAGACAATATTACAGAAGAGGAAATCGAGCAGAATGCATTAAATGACCCCGATAACCCACCTCTTACTGATGAGGAGCTAGAGCAGTTTGAGACAGTCTATCCCGATCAACAGTCCCACTTGCTTAGATAGTGATCATCGATGACTAATGATTAGATTATCCTGCGACGTTGTGGATGTTGCTTTTGATCGCGCTTGGGAATGAGAGGGAGAAGTCCCATCTTTGTACTTGTGTTTTCATGCTCGTGACGATGCTTCCCAACATCATAGGGAAGGATAAGTAAGCATGGGCTGGAAGCTGCCACAGCGCGATCGCCTGTCTTCACCCGTCTCTGTTTAGAGTAAGATAAAAGCCTCTCAAACACCCTTTCAGATCAATCTCGATTTCACCTCGAGCCACTTATTTAATAAACCAACTAATTGCGGCTTGGTGAGTGAAGTTACCTTGTGGTTCATATTTCCCTACACGCTTTAGCTCACCTTGAGTGCTAGCAAACATCGTTGATTGATAGGCATCGTCTTGAGCGTCTCCCTGACACTCGAAGCTTACTGGAGTGGTAGTTTGGGCATAAACAACGCTCTTTTTAATCCAGAGATTTTGAGCTTCGCTAATGTATTCGTACTGTTCTGGAAAATAGATCAGTAATTTTACTTGACACCCTTGGCGAATCGCATCGACTAGAGTCGCAATCTCTCCGGCAGTGGGTTCCCCATTGGGATCGTGAGCGTAGGCTAAGTTCCACTCAGCAGAACCTTGGGCTACAGGAGTTGAAGAGTGTGGCAACTTTTGGGCTGTGCGAAGAATTTGCCCTGCTAAAACTGCAGCACCAAAGCCATTATCAATATTGACTACACCCACGCCAGCAGCACAAGAGTTAAGCATCGTCAGCAAAGGGGCAACGCCTGCAAAACTTGCGCCGTAGCCGACACTAGTAGGAACTGCAATTACGGGACAGTCTGCCATGCCAGCCACAACGCTGGGTAATGCTCCTTCCATGCCAGCCACTACAACCAGAACATCGGCTTGGTCAATCATTTCACGGTGGCTGAGAAGGCGATGAATTCCGGCGACGCCTACATCCCAGAGACGCTGCACTTGAAAGCCAGAGAGTTCGGCAGTGAGCGCAGCTTCTTCGGCAACAGGTAAGTCAGCAGTGCCAGCAGTGAGGACAGAGATTACTCCTGAATGCTGGGTAACTGACTCGGTTGTGCCTAAAACACAAATCCGGGCAACTGGGTAGTATTGCAGTCCTGGGACTTTTTCTTGCAGTTGCTCGTAGACAGTAGGTTCGATGCGAGTTGCCATCACCACTGGGTTGCGCTGGCGCATCGTCTCCATAATCTGGGCGATTTGATCAGACGTTTTACCTGGTCCCCAAATTACTTCGGGAAAGCCCGTTCTCAGGCGACGGTGGTGGTCAATTTTGGCAAAATCTTCTATTGGCTCAAACGTAAAGTGCTTGAGTTTTTCTTGCGCCGCTGCTGGGCCAATTTCACCAGTAGCAACAGCTTCTAGGAGCAGTTTCAGGGCTTCAGGTTGAGTCATTAGTGAACGCTGCTACCTAATATAACTACTATAGGAAGACTGTGAGGGATAATCTACTTTATCTAGTTAAATCATTCCATCATCCTAGCAAATTTCAACCGTTATTACTGGATTGAATGGCGTATACTCGTAAACAATAGCGCTAACAAAAAAGATATTTGTTACCTTTTTTCCGCCTTCTCAGCTTTAAATATTGGTAGCCTGAAATAAAGGTGTGAGTGATTTCCTGTCCTCAAATTTAGCTAGTGCTATGTTACAGGCTGGAAAAGTACCCGATAGAGGTGGCTTTACCAGAGCTGGACGGGCTTTTGAAAAGCACGCACAAACAAAGCCTTTAGTTTGGGGAAGTTTAAGAGGAGATGTTGAGACTAAAAATAAAACTGGTCAGTCGATTCTTGAGGAAGTGATCAATTCACCAAATACCCAGTGGTTTCAGCGATACCACGCTTTGCGGAAGAAAGAAGTTATCGAAGGTAAGCTTCCAGGGGTAAGGAGAGAAAGATGGTCGGCAGATGGTAGGGAATTTATTGTTTTTCTAGGTTGATCGCTTTATCCGAGAGAAATATAGCTGTTCTTAGACTCATAAGGTACAAATTCAGAATGCGATCACTAGTCAGAGTGGAGTTCAGGTTCACTCCACTTAAGTGATAATTGCTATATAGCGTTTCTTAGACTCATGAGGTATACTCTGCCTCACTATCCATTTTACATAGTAAAAAATATAAAAATTCGTTGTACCTCACCAGTATGAGAATTGCTATAAATCAAAATGTCAGACAGATTCGAGAATTCTTGGCAGAATCACAGTGTTGAATACATCGATAACCAAATTAGCGAAAATAAATTAGAGTTCGTGGTAATAAATGACCCAGAGCTGGATTTTGAACTTGTTCAGGAAGCGTGGATGAATGAAAAATCTAGTTGCTGTAGCGCATAAAATCGACGGAGAATGGCGAGTCACGTTTATACCAGATGGCGAGTTTTGCCAACTATAGCAGTGAGCTAAGGAGAGTTTACAATTAAGGGAGAGTCTAGTTTGATAAGTTTTTGGTTGTGGCAGTTGCATACAGTAAAGATCTTGATGAAGGTGCCTTGCGG
>PXPT01000149.1 GCA_003021505.1 Cyanobacteria bacterium QS_4_48_99
TGCTGCTTGTATTTTCAGCAAATAAAGAGTTTGTACTTGGGCATAATTTAACGCTGTTTTCTGTTTCTTCATTAGAGACTTTCAAGTCTCTGCTGATTCAGCGATCGCAATTTTTGGAACTCCTGACATGGGGTTTAATTTAACTAGTATCACTCTATACTAAGTCTCCAGCTACTTTTGAGAAACGGTATCAGTTTGTATGAGAACGTTTTGACCGAACAACGTAACTAGTCCGTGACAAGGCTAGAAAGGGCTTGCAGCTTTTACGAGTCTCAAACATGGGAAGCCTTTTCTGACATTCTCAAAGGCAGAGAATACAAAGAAGTGCTAGACAACTACGTAAACTACCTCCAAGACGCTGCGAACAGACCAACAAAACGAACGCAAGGGGGAAACTAAGGCGGCGTTCAGGGCAATTGCATCAAAGTAGGTGTTCGTCCCTTCGGTCTAGATATTGCTGCTGGCAGATACGTTCTAGTGGCGTGATTGAGCCAGTTTTAGCTAGTGGTGCAGGGGAATTTACTTCCTCGATTGGTAGCGGAGCGACTGGCGGGGCACGATTTGAAAATTCCGAAATTGATGTTGCCAATATTGAAGATTATCCCAGGGGATTTCGCCCCGCGCGAGTGACTGCTTTCCGGCGTGGCTCCGGCAATCCCACTTATGTGCAGTCAAAGTTCACCAAGCTCTATTACTTGAAGTACCCAGGCTCTAGTCATTCTTGCCCGTTTAGAAGGCAGGCAAACACAACCGGGGATTCCGAAGGTAGCAAGGAGCAGCAGGTATACAACGAAGTTAAACAGACTGTTCTAGGGAGTCTACCGAATGGCTCGCGGGCAAATATCAAGGATGAACACTACGCAGCACTCTCATGGATGACGACTTAGTTTGGAGAACCACCACCAACCCTCACCCTGATTTTACCCAGGGCGATCGCAACCAAGACTTTGAGGAAATGCTCAGGCGTGAGCGGCAGCTAGACCGTTTCTGGAAGGGCTTGATGGCAGGCAATATTTCGCCAGGGGAAGTCTCTAAAACCCTGGATATGCTCCCAGAAGATGGCATTGAGCCCAGAGACTATTGGGACATGGTTACAGACAAATTGATTACGTCATTAGTAATGAGCTCTTCATCGACCACTATGGCAGCCCACTAGATTAATCTCGGGAGCCTAACCCTGAACGCGGACTGGCAGTTTTTCCCCGACTCATCCGGGAGCTGCTTTCCGCATTGAGCAGGGCTACTCTAAAAAGCCCATTGGCTATGCCCTGATTCGGCAAAGTTACTACATCTACGAAGTTTCTGGGGGAAGGCTGGTACAGGGGCGGGTTTACAAGGTCTTCCCGGATCACCAGAACGGAACCATATTTGAGTTTCCCATACCAGAGGAGGTTCAAGCTTCTGGGATGGGGACTGAAGACTTCTCGCCTCTCTCGCTTTACCAGGCTCTATGAGATGAATGGGCAGCTCTCCCTATACGATCTTCCAGCGGATTCATGACAAAGCAAGGATTCACCATCATGGAGCTGCTAGTCGTGATTGTCATCGTCGGCATCCTCGGCGCGATCGCGCTGCCTAACTTCCTGCGCCAAGCAGATCGCGCTCGGGTAACTGGGGCGAAAGAGGCACTGCGCTATACTAACCAGACTCAAAAGATCTACTACCTGGAAAACAGCGGGTTTGCCCACACCTATGAGGAGTGGGAGTTTCAGCCTGTCGCCGAAAGCTATGAGTTAACCCAGCCCAAGTAATTAACCATGGACGAGCCGTGCGCGTGGTTGCCGAATAGCAAGGGGATGGCAGCCTGCCCTGGTGGGGTCAGCGCGGGTGACACCGATTAGCGGCATCAGTACCAAGGTGAGACAGGGCAAGGAAATGTCAGAGCTGAACAGCCCTTTCAAGGGGACAACATTGCTAATGACGGTGCTGGGGATAGTTTTAGGAGCGGCAGCGACTAATTTCATCCCGTATCTACTTAACAACCAACAGAGCAAACTTAATGCGGAATCTCGCATTACCAGTCTTGAGGAGCAACTGGAGCAGCTAAGCCAGCCCACTCACACCAACCGCAAACTCATTAACCAGTTGAGAGCCCATGAACCTTCCAACCCAGAGACAGCGAGCCGCTAATGCCATTCGCGATCGCATTCTCTGTTGGGGAGACCCCCCTGCTCCCCAAAGCGATCGCTTGGTGGATGGTTGGGCGCGTGCCCTTCTGGAACTCCCAGCAGGCCCAGAGGGGGATAAGCCCTATGTGGGCTGGCTCCCAGAAACTTCTGGGGCAAAATCCGCCGCGGCGACAGATGCCATCGGATCGCCTTGGGATGCGCCTACAGACTGGGATCATCCTAATTCCCACCTCAGTAAGGATTTCACGGTTAAGGAGGTGACGCAAGGCGATCGCCGCCTCATTCCGCAAAAGGACTCGAGCGAGGAAAAGAAGATCTTCATCCTTGCCGAGTTTCTAGACAAGGTGCAAGCGGATTGGGGAAGACCGATGGGGGTAACTTCCTGGTATCGTCGGCCAGGGATGAATGCGGCGGTGGGAGGGGCTGAGGACCCCCAGCACCTCCCTGGCAAGGCAGCAGACATCTATACCCTAGAAGGCAGCCCCAGGGAGTTTGAGCCCTGCTTGGATGAACAAGCCTGGAGTGATCGCGCCTGGGGCTATGGCGTTGCCTCCGGGAAGGGGTTCACCCATCTGGATTTGAGGAAAGGGCGAATTCGTTGGTGGTGTTGATGGTTCCTAGTCGCTTTAGCTTTAGCATTCCCTCGGCAGTGGTGCTGCTGTTGATGATCGCAACCCTGGCGAGCGCGATTCTGGATGAGCGCGATCACGGCACGTTTAGCGATTGGGCTCACATGGGCTTGGGCGGCTACTTGGGGCAGTTGTTTCCTAGGAGAAGGGACTGATTCTCAACTAGTCTTGATTGTTGCAAGGGGAGGGGATTCTGTCCAAATACCGTTTTGCCAGTAAGGGTCTGCTTCAATATGCTGGCGCACAGTGGCTTCGTCTGATGCTTCGTAGATGCCAAAGACTTTAGCTTGGTCCTTGGTGGGACCAAGGGTAACTAGTATGCCGCTTTCTTTTTGGGCTGCGAGTCCATCAAGATGAGCTTGGCGGTAAGGGGCTCGTTTTTGTATAACATTGTGGCAATAGCTGCCCCACATTAGATAGCTGGCCCACATTAGGTATTTAGGCATGGTTGTCAGTGATTAGTTGAAGGTTGAAGGTCACAAGTTGCAGATTAAAGGTCACAGGTTACAGGTTACAGGTTGCAGGTTGAGGTTCATTCTTCCCCAGCTCCTCTTGTCGCCGCGTCTCCGCACGGACATCTCAAGGGATCAAGCGCGTTCCTCGAACCCCGTGTCCTTGTCTCCGCGTCTCCCCCGCCTCCCCCTGCCTACGGTTTCTAACTTCTAAGCGTAACGCCGAATTTTTCCACTAGGGCTTCTCGGACTTTTTGCTGGACGGGTTCGACTTCTTCATCGGTGAGGGTGCGATCACTCGCTCTGTAGGCTAGGCTAAAGGCTAAACTCCGCTGTTGATCGGGAACATTTTCCCCCTGATATTCATCGAACAATTCCACCCCATCTAGGAGATCTCCACCCGCTTGATTCATCGCCTTTTCCAATTCGGCAACGGAAAGCGTCAAGGGCGCAAAGAAAGCAATATCCCGTTCTACAGCCGGATAGGTGGAATAGGCATGGAAGTGAGGTCTTTGAATATCATCCTGACTCAATCTCTCTAGTAGCGCCGCTAAATCCAAGTGGAATGCATAAACTGCATCGGGAAGTTCTCTTTGACTACGCAGTTGGGGATGGAGTTGTCCAAACCTGCCTAGGCGCTTGTCCTGAACCCACAAGGAGGCAGTCCGTCCTGGGTGGAAACGCGAGTCTTGGCTGTCAGGTTGGTATTCGACATCCACTCCCAGGCGAGCAAACGCACTTTCGAGGAGTCCCTTGGCTTCAAACCAGCTCATCGGGGAGTGCTTACCTGAGCTTCTCCATCGCCCTTGCGGGAAGCGATCACCCCCTAAAATTCCTGCCATAGCGTCAGCTTCTTCTAAACCGTTTTCTCCTTGCCAGAAGCGACGTCCAATTTCAAACGCATTGAGAGCGCCATTGCCCCGAGACTGGTTGGACTCAAATGCATCAATTAATCCGTCCATCAAGTCGGTGCGTAGGGCGGAATACTCATTAAACAGGGGATTGGCTAAGACAATCTCTTCTCCTTGCGGTTTTACCAAAGAGTAGTGAACCACCTCCGTAAGTCCCACTGCGCGGAAAGCTTCTCTTAATTGATGTCTCGCCTTCTGCTTTGGGGAAAGATACCCAGGCTGCGTTCGATCTGGCAATTCGTCGCAAAAGTTGTCGTAGCCATAGAGACGGGCAACCTCTTCAATCAAGTCAATTTCGCGTTCCAAGTCTCGATAGCGATAGGGTGGGACTGTTACCGTCCAGCTCGGTTGGGGGGCAGAGGTGCGGAGGTGCCCAGGTGCGGAGGAGATGGGTGGGCTTGTTTGCTCCTCTGCTTTTTTGTGCTCCCCTGCTTCTGGAACCCCTCTGCTCCCCTGCTCCCCGAGGCTCCCCGAGGCTCCTCTGCTCACTTGAAGCTGACATCCCAACGCAGTGAGGATACGCTCCACTTCTTCCGCATGGATTTGACCAATAGTTTCTCCTTGCTTGACTGGACCCAAAACTTGGTTGATGCGCTCTAAGCGCAACTCGATAGAACGACTCCAACTGGAGGGATGGGGACGAGCATCAGCAATTTCCTGGGTGACGAGAGTGCCTCCGGCTAATTCCAGCAGAAGCGCGATCGCGCGTTGACAGGCAATCTCTAACTCGGCTTGGTTGACATAGCGCTCGTAGCGGGCAGATGCCTCGGTACGCAAGCCCTGACTCCGGGCAGAACGACGGATTAGCACTGGGTCAAATAATGCCGCTTCCAGGACGAGATTCTGAGTGCCCTCATGCACTTCGGTTTCTTCTCCCCCCATTACCCCACCCAAGGCAACAGGCTGGTTGTTGGCGGTAATCAGCAGGTTTTGGGGATGAAGCGAGCGAGTTTGACCATCCAGAGTATAAAGGGATTCGCCACTGTCGGCAAAGCGGACACCCATGGTTAAGGATTCACTCCCAGCCACGGTTTGGAGGCGATCGCGATCAAAGGCATGTAGCGGCTGCCCCCACTCCAAAAGGATATAATTGGTCACATCGACCACCTTGTTAATCGGTCGTACTCCCGCCGCTTGCAAACGTCTCTGCAACCAATTCGGAGACGGTGCAATTTTTACCCCATCAATAATTGTGCCGATGTAGGCAGGACAGGCTTGGGAATCCGTAATTTCTATGTTCAGCGCCTCACGCTTGCTCTCACCCGGAAGGGATAATTCTGGCGCTTTTGGAAGTCGCAGTGGTACTCCTGTGAGGGCAGCAACCTCGCGGGCAACTCCCACCATACTCAGCGCATCCGCCCGGTTAGCAGTGGCAGTCAACTCTAAAATAACGTCGTCTAAACCCAACAGTGGTCGCACATCGCTACCCGGTGAAAGATTCACCTCTGAGAAAATGTGAATGCCAGCAGACTCTTTTTCTAAGCCCAGTTCAGCTAAAGAGCAAATCATGCCTTCAGAAGCGACACCACGCAGTTTGCTTGAGCTAACTTTCATCTCCACTGCGGGCAGATATGTCCCTACTGTAGCGACAGGAACTTCTACCCCAGCCCGCGCATTGGGTGCGCCGCAGACAATCTGGGCAGATTCGGCTGCACCCATATCCACTTCACAGAGGCTCAATTTATCGGCATTGGGATGAGGCTTACAATCTAGGATTTTTCCTACTACAACGCCATCTGCAAGCGTCCCGAAGTCTTCAATGTCTTCCACCTCAAACCCGGCGATGGTCAATGTTTCCGCTAACTCTTGGGGCGTGAGTGCAACATCTACCAGTTCCCGCAGCCAATTCAAAGATATCCGCATTTACTCGTCGCTTTCGCTTACCATCAGCATTCCTTATTTTACCGCTGTTGATGAGTCGAGAACTAGAGGACAACCTTTTCATAGCCAATTAGATGAAACTACTGAGTAATTTAGCCATAAAGCCGGGGATGCTGTCTTTAAATATACTTGGATTAATTTGATAATTGTAAAGTAAAAATTACGAATTAATGAGCTACTGCTTAATCCCTCCTGTTCCCAGCCGAAAAAACCAGAGCAGGTGAAAGTCTGTAAAGCTTGCGGTGCGCAACTTCTGCTGCGCGATCGCTACCGAGTCACCAACCCCTAGGAAAAGGAGGATTCGGAGCTACCTTTCTAGCCACTGATTTGTATCTTCCAGGCGAACCCAGTTGCGTAATTAAACAATTACGTCTCTCGAATTCGGGAATGAAGTATTGGATATGGCGCGGGAACTATTTGCGCGAAAAGCAGAAACTCTGGGAAAAATTGGCAATCATCCCCAATTGCCAAGACTGCTCGATTACTTTGAACAATCTCAGCAATTTTATTTCATCCAAGAGTATGTCAGTGGAAACAATCTCCAGCAGGAAGTCAAACAGAATGGTCCGTTTACCGAAGCAGGAATCAGACAGTTTCTGAGTGAAATCTTGCCGATGCTCGAATACCTTCACTCGCATCAGGTCATTCACCGAGATATTAAACCTGCTAACATCACAGGCGGCTTTGACATCTTTCGCAGTGGGAACGCCCGGGTATGCCCCACCAGAGCAAATGGCAAAGCGCCCCGTTTATGCTAGCGATATTTACAGCATTGGTGCTACAAGTATTTATCTGCTTACTGGCAAATCTCCCAAAGACTGGGGATATGATCCCTCGAGTGGACTTCTCAACTGGCAGCGAGAGGTCAACATTAGCGACCATTTAGCCCGAGTTTTGAAAAAGATGTCGGAGATGGCTGTTAGCCAGCGCTACCAGTAGGCTCGGGAGGTTCTCAACGCCCTGGAGATGGAAGCCTATCTCGATAGTTTGTCCCAGGGGTTGATCAACCGCTCCCATTCCGAGGAGAAGCAAAGGAGTGATCCGAAGCGTTCGACTCAGTCTAGCCCCGCTTCATCTGCTACCGGTACAGCAAAGTTAGCTGAGGTGATTCGTGAGCGGCGTGCCCGCAAAGAGCAACAAGTCGGTGGCAGTGCATCTGGGAAGCGCGATCGCTGCCTGGTTAGTAGCCAAGCTGCTAAAACCATACCGGAAACTCAAAAGAGTGGCAGCAGAAAGTCTAAAACTGCCTCTAAAAAGTTAGATGCTGATGCCGTTTTGACGGCTTATCAAAAAGGCAGGCGTGATTTTGGCCAGCAGGATTTAAAAGGACTAAATCTCAAGCAAGCCCATCTTTCTGAGGGAATTTTCCAGCAGAACTGATGCGAGCTAACTTTCGCAAGGCAGAACTAGCAAGTGCTAACTTTCGGAAAGCTCATTTAAATCAGTCCGTATTACGGGATGCTAATTTAACTCGCGCATATTTAGGTGATGCCCATTTCGAAGAGGCAGATCTCAGGGGAGCGACTTTCAAGTTTGCCTACTTGAGCCAAGCTAATTTGAAAGGAGCAAATCTGTGTGGCGCTAATATTACCGATGCCAAAATTAGTGAAGAACAGCTCGCGCAGGCAAAGACAAACTGGGCAACAATTCTCCCTAGCGGAAAGCGCCGCATCTGGTAATTTAGTCACTGATGATCGGAGATTTTTAGGCTGTGAAACTCAGCAAAAGCCTACTACTGCTTGGCGGAGTGCTCCTGTGTTTCCTTCTAGGTTCAGCAGCGATTAGCTCGCCCGCCGTAGCTGTACTGCGGCAGCACCAGGATCAACCAGGAATCATGCGCTATCACGCTCAGCATTCTTTGCAAGACAAAGCGGGCAATGCTTGGCAGTTAGTTTTGTTCCCTCAGTATCAGTCTGGGAAACTGAGTGGGTGGAATCTTCGGGTAGTCGGTTTTCCTGGGTTGGCTAAGTTAATGCACCCTCAACCTTTAGAAGTCATTACCGCAGAAGGGAAGCTGCTAACCGCAGCCGATGTTTTTGCTGAGTCAGCCCCAGCTCCCAATGTTGGTCAATACGACTTTACTAAAATTTTACCTAGGCTGCCACAGAATAAGACTTTGCAGCTTTCTGTGCCCGTTAGTGGCAATCACACTCTTTCTCTCCATATTTCCACCTCAATTGTGAGAGAGTGGCAATTGCTGGCAAAGGAAATGTAATTGGGGTTGGAGCGATCGCATCTTTCATGGAACTACCCGGAACTCTCACCTTCCACCTTTCCAAAGCGGCGATCACGTTGCTGATAGGCACGCAAAGCCTGGTGAAACGCTTCGCGGTCAAAATCGGGCCAAAGCGTCTGGGTAACATAGATTTCGGCATAGGCGAGTTGCCAAAGCAAGAAATTACTAAGGCGCATTTCGCCACTAGTACGAATTAACAAGTCCGGGTGAGTAATCCCAGCGGTATAAAGGTGGCGCTCAAACAACTTCTCATCAATTTCATCGGTACTGTATAAACCTTGCTTTACCTCATCGGCGATCGCACGACAAGCTTGCATGATATCTTGACGCCCACCGTAATTGGTAGCAACGATAAACTGCGTTCCGCGATTATCCCGAGTTTCATGCAAGGACTGGGCAATTTCATCCTGGAGCGATTGCGGCAAAACCTTCAAATTCCCCACGAAGCGAATCTGCACATTTTCGCGCATCATTTCCGCTCTCTCTCGCCGCAGCACCCGCTCAAACAAGGTCATCAGGAATTCCACTTCTTCTTCAGGACGACCCCAGTTTTCGGTCGAAAAGGCATAAGCTGTTAGGGCAGGAATTCCCCAATCTCGACAGCAGCGCAACAAATCCTTGAGGGTATCCACTCCTCGCCGATGACCCATAATCCTGGGAATTCCCCGGCTTTTCGCCCAGCGACCATTTCCATCCATAATTACTGCCACCTGCTGAGGGAGGCGGCTTCGATCCAAATCTGTCGGTAACTCTTGCAATGTGCTTAAATTGGCACTCACGTCGCTGCGCTCCGAATTCAAAATGCAAGCAGGAAGGCTGAAGGCATAAGGCAAACGGTAAAAGTAGAAGAGGTGGCATGCGACACTTTCGCCTTTAGCCTTTAGTCATTCGCCTTTCACCTTCTTATATAATTTTTAATTTTTAACCGACGCGCAGAAATCTGCGACGCGCGAGCATCGTTTAATTGTTCAGTCATTCCTTATCTTTATGAGAGGTCGATGAGCGAACACGGAGAACGCGCTGTAGCAGTGCTTGTCCCTGAAAGCCCACCTTGCGGCTTAAGCGACCCAAACCTGGGGCAACTGCTTCGCGCTCCACCGAGGAAGAGAATCTCAATTCTAATAGCTCTTTTAGTTTACTTCGAGTCAAGGGGCGATTTAGATTTCCTTTCTCCGCTAGAGAAATGGAACCCGTCTCTTCAGATACCACAATACACAAGCAATTTGCCACTCTTTCGGTGATTCCCATAGCCGCTCGGTGGCGCGTCCCAAGCTGGCGCGAAGCTGTGCGCTCGGAAATCGGCAAAATTACCCCTGCTGAAACCACGCGGAACCCTCGAATTAGAACAGCTCCATCGTGCAGAAGCGTCGTAGTTTGAAAAATCGTCTGTAGGAGTTCCTTAGAAATTTCAGCATTAATCGAAACGCCCGAAACCGAGAAATCCCGCTTGTCAATTGGGCTGCCTGTTTCTAAGATAATTAGCGCTCCGGTACGGTTCTGGGAGAGGTCTTTGACCGCATCCACAATTTCATCAATCACACTATCCGGTTTAGGAGCAGGACGTTGTGAGGATTGAAACAACTGCCGAATTTCCCCTCGCCCTAGCTGTTCCAGGAAGTTGCGAAACTCCGACTGGAAAATTACCGCCATTGCCAGAGTGGAACTAACAACCAATTTTTCCAGCACAAAACTCAACAGCCTCAACCCCAGCAGCTCACTTCCCACTACCGCTAGCATTAGGAAAATCAAGCCCCGAACCATCCACAGGGTACGACGCTCCCCAACGATGAGGAGCACCATGTAGGTGAGTGCTAGAACTAATCCAATATCGATGCCGTTAAGCAGCCAGGATTGAATCCAGCTTGGGTCACTGGGCGAGCCCGACGGAGGCATTACTTTGGGAAACTCTGCTTAGTTACACTTACCGATGTTCTAGCAGAACATCTCTACCGATTGATTCTAGCGAGTTAAATCCCTATTTTATAACCAATCGTTCCGGCAAGCGGTCTTGACGAATTAAATCTTGGTAGGTTTCTCGCTGCACGATTAGGTGGGGTTCCCCCTGGTTGACTAGAACTGCTGCTGGTCGGGGCAAGCGATTGTAATTCGATGCCATACTGTAGCCGTAGGCTCCAGTTTCGCTCATTACCAACACATCTCCTGCCTCAGTCTCAGGGAGCTGGGCATCTTTGATTAAAATATCTCCTGATTCGCAGTGCTTTCCAGCAATGGTGACTGTTTCGTTGGCAGGGACAGACATCCGGTTAGCCACCACGGCTCGATAGACTGATTCATAAGTAATCGGGCGAGCATTATCCGACATTCCCCCATCAACCGCTACATAAGTCCGAATACCAGGGACTACTTTGCGGCTGCCTACTGTGTAAGCCGTGACACCCGCCGGACCAAGGAGCGATCGCCCTGGTTCGGCAATTAGCTTTGGTAGGGGCAACTGGTAGGACTGACAAGCATCTACAACTGCCTCACAGACGGTTTTTACCCACTCGTCAATCCTAGGGGGGTCATCCACTTCTGTATAGCGAATACCCAATCCACCCCCAACATTCAACTCCCGAATCGACAAACCATACTCAGCCGCTTTGGAGAGCCACTCGACCAAGACTCCTGCCAAGTCTTGGTGGGGTTGAAGCTCAAAGATCTGGGAACCAATGTGGGCATGAACGCCCGTGCAGTCTAGGTGGGGCTGCTGACTAATAAAAGCAAAGACTTCATTAACCTGATTGGGGTCAAAGCCAAACTTACTATCGAGATGACCGGTGCGAATATACTCGTGAGTGTGACATTCAATCCCAGGCGTTAACCGCAGCATGATCCGAACAGGTTCGTTGTTAGATAAAGGTGTAGAGGTGCGGAGGTGCGGAGGTGCCCAGCAGAGGGATTGATCTGCTTGTTTTCCCTCTGCCCCTCTGCCCCTCTGCTCCTCTGCTCTTTCATGCTCCCCTTGAGCCAACTCCGCGAGGGTGCGTAACTCCAGCCAGTTATCAACAACAATTGTGCAGCCACTCGACCTTGCCTGCCGGAGTTCTGCTCTAGATTTATTGTTTCCGTGCAAATAAATTTTTTCGGCACTAACACCAGCCTGTAGTGCGGTGTAGAGTTCCCCACCAGAGGCCACATCGACGCCCAAACCCTCACTGGCGACTAGGGAAGAGACTGCTAGATTACTCCAGGCTTTTGAGGCATAGATTACTAGAGATTCGCCTGGGTAGTAGTGAGCAAAGGCATCTCGATATTGGCGAGAGGCTTCTCTAACACCTTGCTCGTCCAGGATGTATAGGGGAGAACCGAATTGCTCCACTAAGTCGGTAACATCACAACCACCAATTTCTAAGCAGTCGCGGTGATTCACTCGGGCGCTCAGCGGAAGAAGTTCTTGGTTGGGTGAGCAAGGTGTCTTTCCCTCGGTGGATTGAGGAAGATAGTGACATCCAGAATTTTGCGCTTTCGGATTGGTCGATAGCATAGTGTCGTTTCGTCTTTGATGAGGTGAATAACAGGACGCGGATAGAAAAGAGACGAGAAATAACCACCAAAGCTGTGCTATTGGTGTTGTTAAGCAACGGGATAAGACGGCTCATTAGTGTAGGAGTGTAGGGAGACATCTTGATACTCCCCTATAGGTAATATATAGGAAGTTGCTTGGGCTGTATAGTTAATGCCTGTAACGTGAGGCTTGGTAGCACCGCATATGAACGGCTTACTGGAGATTAACCCACTGAAGCTAGAGCAACTCAACGCGGTTGTCGAATTAGATAGGTTATGCCTTGGGGGACTCTGGACACGCGAAGTTTATCAACGAGAGTTAGCTAGCCCTAACAGCAGGTTACTCTCCCTTTCCAGGACAGCGGAGTTGAGTGGAAGGGAGCAGGGGAGCAGAGGAGCAGAGGGGCAGAGGGGCAGAGGGAAAACAAGCAGATCAATCCCTCTGCTGGGCACCTCCGCACCTCCGCACTTCCTCACTCCTCACTCTGCATCTCCACAATTAATCGGAATTAGTTGTTTTTGGTCAATTTTAGAGGAAGCACATATTACAATTTTAGGGGTTAATCCCGATTACCAAGGTAAAGGACTGGGACAGCTCTTGCTATGTGCGATCTTGCAAGATGCAGTGAGGTGTCAGTTAGAGCGAGCCACTTTGGAGGTGCGGGTGTCTAATCGAACTGCTTTGTACCTTTATGAAAAATTTGGTTTCAAGCAAGCTGGACGACGCCGAGGCTACTACAAAAATCCCCAGGAAGATGCTTTAATTCTCTGGAGGGGGGATCTGGATAGGTCGGAATTTCACCAAATGTTGACAAACTGGTATCAGCAAGTTTGCGATCGCATCTTCCACGATCAGTGGCGGCTACGGGATTCCCGCTGGGACTCATATTAGGTCAGTGCCGGAGGCGCGATTGCCTAGCACGCCCTTCTAGATCAGTAAACTCCATCAGAACTTAGTTCTCCTGCTGTTTTTTAGCTAATAGTGGGAAAAACCCCTTATGTTAGAATCAGCTTACAAGGGCACGCAGCAGGTGATGGTAATAGGTCATGTTCGAACGCTTCACAGAAAAAGCAATCAAAGTGATCATGCTAGCCCAGGAGGAAGCACGTCGCCTGGGACATAACTTCGTAGGCACTGAGCAGATTCTTCTCGGTTTAATCGGAGAAGGAACAGGAGTCGCTGCCAAAGTTATGAAATCTATGGGGGTCAACTTAAAAGACGCCCGGATTGAAGTGGAAAAAATTATTGGTCGCGGCTCAGGCTTTGTGGCGGTAGAAATTCCATTTACCCCAAGAGCAAAGCGCGTTCTGGAACTCTCACTAGAAGAAGCTCGCCAACTTGGACACAACTATATCGGTACAGAACACTTACTTCTCGGTCTCATTCGAGAAGGAGAAGGTGTAGCAGCAAGGGTACTGGAGAATCTGGGTGTAGACCTATCAAAAGTGCGTACTCAGGTAATCCGGATGCTTGGAGAAACAGCGGAAGTCTCAGCCGGATCGGGTCAAGGTCGCACAAAAACGCCCACGCTGGATGAGTTCGGCTCTAATCTAACTCAAATGGCGACTGAGTCTAAGCTTGACCCGGTAGTGGGACGCCAAGATGAAATTGAGCGGGTCATCCAGATTTTGGGACGCCGCACCAAGAATAACCCCGTCATGATCGGCGAACCCGGTGTCGGGAAAACTGCGATCGCGGAAGGTTTGGCACAGCGCATTGCGAACAAGGACATCCCCGATATCTTAGAAGATAAGCGGGTGGTAAATTTAGACATTGGTCTGCTGGTTGCCGGAACCAAATACCGAGGCGAGTTCGAAGAGCGCCTCAAAAAAATCATGGATGAAATTCGTCAAGCCGGGAATGTCATCCTGGTAATTGACGAGGTTCATACCTTGATTGGTGCTGGCGCTGCTGAAGGAGCGATCGACGCTGCCAATATTCTCAAGCCTGCCTTGGCAAGAGGGGAATTGCAGTGCATCGGTGCTACCACACTAGATGAGTATCGCAAGCATATCGAGCGAGATGCTGCCCTGGAGCGCCGTTTCCAGCCCGTGATGGTAGGCGAGCCGACAGTGGACGAAACAATTGAGATTCTCTACGGCTTGCGTGATCGCTATGAGCAACATCACAAGCTCAAAATTACGGATGAAGCATTAGAGGCGTCAGCGAAGCTCTCGGATCGCTACATCTCGGATCGCTACTTGCCAGACAAAGCGATTGACTTGATTGACGAATCCGGTTCGCGAGTCCGCCTGATTAACTCCCAATTGCCACCAGCAGCGAAAGAGTTAGATCAGGAACTGCGTCAACTTCTCAAGCAAAAAGATGATGCTGTGCGCTCCCAGGACTTCGACAAAGCCGGAGAACTGCGCGATCGCGAGACGGAAATTAAAGGCGAAATCCGGGCGATCGCCTCGGCGAAGCAGGGCGAATCTAGCAGCGAGGAGGATGACAACAGCAGCAGCCCAGAGGTCGATGAGGAAGAAATCGCTCAAATTGTCGCTTCCTGGACGGGCGTTCCGGTAAACAAAATCACCGAGACTGAGTCCGAGAAGTTGCTCAACATGGAAGACACCCTGCACAACCGCCTCATCGGTCAAGAGGAAGCGGTCAGAGCAGTTTCTCGCGCAATTCGGCGGGCACGAGTCGGCTTGAAGAGCCCCGACCGACCCATTGCCAGCTTTATATTCTCGGGTCCTACCGGGGTTGGCAAGACAGAATTAACCAAAGCGCTGGCGTCTTACTTCTTTGGTGCCGAAGAAGCCATGATTCGGCTAGATATGTCTGAATTCATGGAGCGCCACACTACTTCCAAATTGATTGGCTCGCCTCCTGGATACGTTGGTTACAGCGAGGGTGGTCAATTAACCGAGGCAGTGCGTCGTCGTCCTTACACAGTGGTACTATTCGATGAAATCGAAAAGGCACACCCTGATGTGTTCAACACGCTGTTGCAAATCTTAGAAGACGGTCGCCTCACCGATGCTAAAGGTCGCGTCGTGGACTTCAAGAACACGTTGCTGATTATGACCTCCAACATCGGCTCGAAAGTGATTGAAAAAGGCGGCGGCGGTCTCGGATTTGAGCTTAGTGAAGATGAATCCGAATCTCAGTACAACCGCATTCGCACGCTCGTGAACGAAGAACTGAAGCAGTACTTCCGTCCAGAGTTCCTCAACCGTCTCGACGAAATCATCGTCTTCCGTCAGCTAAACCGGGAAGAGGTAAAAGAAATTGCCGAGATTATGCTGCGCGAGGTCTTCTCGCGGCTCACCGAGCAGGAAATTACTCTGCAAGTCAGCGAACAGTTCAAAAATCGCTTGGTGGAAGAAGGCTACAGCCCCAGTTACGGAGCGAGACCCCTTCGCCGAGCAATCATGCGGATGTTAGAAGATGTGTTGGCTGAGGAAATGCTTTCCGGTCGCCTCTCAGAAGGAGACACAGCCTTGATCGACCTCGATGAGGAAGGTGAAGTGAAAGTGCTTCCGGGCGAAGACCAGGGCGAAGACCGAGAGCTATTGCCCCAGGCAGCCGAGTAAACAATCGACTTTAATAATCATCAAAGTAAGGGGTAGGGAAGTTAATCTTCTCTACTTTTTTCTTGCTAAGAAGTGAGGTGTGAGCGCGTGAGAGCGTGAGAGAGTTAAACATAGAAATCAAATCATTTGGGTGAATTTTTGCCCTTCACTCCTGTACTTTGATTAACTTAGCTTCAACTTTCCTATGCTGTCTCTGTTGAGCTGGCTCCTGTTGTTGGGGTACGGCTTTTTCGTCTACCGGGCGGTACAAAAAACCACACCCCATCGCGTCTCAGCCTCCCAATTTTTCCAGGGGGAATCAGGACGAGGTAAGGCTCCCAGCTTACCGATTCTGGTTGCTAGTGCAGCAATCTCTTGGATTTTTGCCAAATCCATTGATAACGCCGCTAGCCTAGCGAGTGTTTTTGGGGTCACTGGCGGCATAGGCTACGCCATTTATTACCTCAGCTTTGTTACGGCAGCAGTCGCAATTTACTACCTTCGGGTCAGGGGTGATTATCAGTCCCTACCCGATTTTATTGTCGACAAGTATGGCAGCCTTTGCGCCAAGCTGTTTCTAGTTGCGATCGCCATTCGCCTATTTAATGAAGTCTGGTCTAATACCAAGGTTTTCTCGCTGTATTTTGGCGCGGAAGGGAGTCTCGGTTATTGGATTGCGGCTGCTTTTGTGACAGTCTTCACCGTCTACTACAGTCTGTTAGGCGGACTTCGCAGCAGTCTTCTCACCGACAGCGCTCAGATGCTCCTCGTTGCCATCTTGCTAGTCGTCATTCTAGTTACTCTTGGTCCAGGAGTGACCTCGGAGGGATTGCCTGTGGTGGAGAGTGAAACGCGAGTTGCGGGTTTGACCTTCTGTGGTTTAGCTTTTGTGCAGATCTTCAGCTACCCCTTCCACGACCCCGTTATAACAGACCGCGCCTTTCTCACTTCGCCTAAACTCACGATGCGGGGGTTTATCCTGGCAGGAGTGATTAGCGGTGGTTTTATTCTTTTATTCAGCACTGTGGGACTCTATACACTTCGCTTTGGGATTGAGGGTAAAGCGATATTAGGGGTTCCGTCCCTTTTTGGCTTGCCAATGCTGCTAGTCTTTAACGCCATCATGCTTACCAGTGCTGGCTCCACCCTAGACTCGACCTTCTCTAGTACGGCGAAGTTAACAGCGCGGGATTGGTCGCATCGGCGTGGTCATCCCACCGAGTCTCAGGCTTATCTGGGACGCTGGGCGATGATCACTATGGCAATCTTGGGGAATTTGCCCCTGTTGAGTGTGTATTTAGGAGACAAAATCGGTCCGGCAATTATTCTCGCTACGACCATTAGTGGTACCATGGTTATGGGACTAGCTCCTATATTTTTGCTCTCTTTTATCCCCACAGCAGGGAGAGTAAGCTTTCACTTCGCCTTTTGGCCTGGTCTGGTCTTGGGCATCTTGCTAGTGCTAGAAAATGCCTTGGATGCGGAAATTTTCCCGGCTTGGCTCAGCATTGGTAGTGGGGAGTATGCGCAAGATTTGGGGATTAACCTCTATGGATTGGCTTTATGCACGTTCGGTTATCTTCTGGGAGCCATTCTTGTGCCAGCTAAGGGGAAGTGAATTAAAGAAGGCAGAGGGCAGATAGGGGAGACAAAGGAGAGAGGGCTACCTCAATCGGAGCGATTTTTGGTCTCCAAGAACTTTAATTGCTGATAAAGCATCTGAATTCGGGGCAGATGTGCCCCCGCAGCAGTGGCAGCACGTAGCGGATTACCGAGGATTGCTTCGATTTCCATGGGACGTTGAGAGTCGTAATCAATCTTCATGCTAGTACGGTAGGGTTTCATCTTTGCCGTATATTCGAGGCGATTTTGGATGTATGTTTGAGAAATGAGGCGATCGCCTGCTGTTTTTGCCGCCAGTGCTACCTCCTGCATAATTTGCTCGGCTAACAAGCGCACTTCTTGATCTGCCATCATCTGTTCAGTTGTGGTATCCAGGACTACAGACAGCCCGTTAAAAGGGATATTCCAGACAAGTTTCTCCCAGCGAGTCAGCAGCAAGTCTTCACCTAGGGCAATTTCAATGCCTGCGCTTTCCAAGTCACTCGCAACTTGACGCATACTTTCGGTGATGCCACAGGGCTGATAGTTGGGGGTATATTCACTAATTTTGATGTTTCCATAGTCGAGATGGCGAATGTGTCCTGGCGCAACTTTGTTGGAGCAGATGAAGCACAATCCACCGATGACTTGCTGGGAGGGGAGAATTTCTGCCACTTTCTCTTCCGCACCCAGTCCATTCTGTAATAGCAAGACAATCCCATTATCCTTGACCACAGCGGGCAGGATTTTCGGCAACAAGTGGTTTTGCGTCGCTTTCAAGGCAACGATTGCGACATCGCAGGGCGGCATCTGGGCAGCATCCTGGTAAGCGTTCACTTGGGGCAGGGTAAAGTTCCCCTTGGGAGACTCAACAATTAAGCCATGTTCTTGAACATCTTGATAATCGCTGTGCAATAGGAAGTGAAGTTCCAAGCCCGCTTGTTGTAGGCAAGCACCGTAATATCCCCCAATTGCACCAGTACCAATGACGGCGTAGCTACGGTGAGACATTAATAATTCGTAGTGGGAGTTGATGATAGCGGAGAGACTGCGATCGCGCTAGGGATTTGAGTTATGGGTGCTGGTTTCATTTCCCCTCTCGTGTCGAGTAGTAGGACAAAGAAGAGATAGGCGATCGCGATTGTGATCGCTATTGCCCCGGTAATAATTGCGACGATTTTTCCTCGGTTCATGTCGGTTCATGCCTTTCCCTTATCCTTTATTCTTTAGTTTAGCTAACCCCAAATTAGCTACTATCGAGGGGTAAACGTGCAGATGCTTGACTACTAAAAAG
The DNA here is from genome assembly GCA_003021505.1 of Cyanobacteria bacterium QS_4_48_99. Classification (GTDB taxonomy): domain Bacteria; phylum Cyanobacteriota; class Cyanobacteriia; order Cyanobacteriales; family Rubidibacteraceae; genus QS-4-48-99. The sequence continues at coordinate 18,158 of PXPT01000149.1, forward strand.
TGAAGCGAAATATTCCATAGTGCCATCGTTGTGGCAGTCGCGATCGCTGCTCCAATTGTACCGAATCTCGGAATCAAAAGCGCATTCAAAATCACGTTGGCTAAGGCACTGAAGCCAAAGATGTAAGTGCTTTGGTTTTGATGACCTGTCATAATCATTAAATACCCTACTGATCCCACTCCCACGTTGATTAGTTGTCCAAGAACGAGAATAGTTAACCCCCAACGAGCAGCAACAAATTCGGCTCCAAAAATTCCTAAAATGGGGCGGGCAAAGATAATTAGGCACAAAGCAATAATTAAAGAGAGCCAAAAAATCCAGTGCGCTACAGTAGAGACTAATTTTTGCAAACCTTCGCGATCGCCTTGGGTATAAAGTGCGGAAAAGGTGGGTGCGACGACGGCATTTACCGACTGCAAGACTAAACTTACCCAAATTGCTGTTTTAGCCGCTGCACTATAAATTCCCACGGCTTCTGCTCCCATCGCTGCACCAATCATCAAAATATCTGTTTTTCCTAAAATAATCTGGAAGCCTTGCGTGAGTAATAAAGGAAGAGCAACCCACAACCACTGGCGCGGAGTATAAGTGGCAGCAACAGGGCGAATGGCTGCCTTCAACCGATGCCGCAGTAGCCACAACTGGAGTGTAACCACAGTCAACAACGCCAGGATTGCTATAGCCAAAGCAGGCACGCTGGTTAATTCTTGGTTCCTCTGAAACAGGGCAAATGCGCCTAATAATGTCAAAAGGTGCCAGATTACCCGGAAGGGGGCATAAGCTAGAACAATTTCTTGAATTCCCCTTGCCATCTCCAATTGCAAGCGTGCTAGTGCCATCAGCGGCACCATCCAAATGCCGACAAGCATGGGAGTGGCATATACCCAATCCTGACTAGCACCGAGCCACCAAACTATTGCTGTGCCGCACAAAGACAGCAACAAACTTGCTCCCAGAATAAGCTGCCAACTGCCACGGAGTAAGCCGCGTAAACGCCCCCAGTCTTCTTTAACTTTGTACTCGGGGATAAAGCGTAAAACTGCATTGGGCAAACCTAATTCTGCAAGCATTGCTAACAGTAATGCCCAGGAGACGACATACTCGTAAGTGCCATATTCGGCAGTTCCCATCCATCGAGCCAGAAAGATTTGAACGATGTAGGTTAGCCCAAGATTGGACAGTTGTAAAAGGAAGGCAACACTTGCGCCTCTGGCTAGTTCGGATTTCGGAATTCGGATTTGTCCTCTTATCTGCTTATTTCCCAATGCAAAAGCGGCTGAAAATGCGATCTAGCACGGATTCGCTCACTTCCTCGCCGGTAATTTCTCCTAATGCTTGAATGGCGCTGCGTAAGTCAATTGTCCAGAAATCGAGGGGGAGTTGAGCGTGAATTGTTTCTTGCACTTGCTCTAGGGCAGTTTTGGCGCGGGTTAAAGCAGCAGCTTGGCGCTGATTAATTGCCACGTCTGTCTCGGCAGCGGTGAGGTTGCCAGTCTGAACAGATGCGAGGATCGCTTCTTCTAAGTGTTCGATGCCTTGGTTGGTGGCAGCGGCAGTGGTGACAGTCTGGGTAAGGGCTGGGGGAGGCTGTACTGCTTCGGCACTAGCAAGATCCGTTTTGTTGATGACAAGAATGACGGGGCGGTGCTCTACTTGTTGGTAGATTTGTTCATCCTCAGTTGTCCAACCCGCTTGGGAATCAATGGTAAGGAGAATTAAATCGGCAGCTTGGGCAGCGTGGCGCGATCGCTCTACCCCCATTTTTTCCACGGTTTCGGCTGTATCCCGAATTCCGGCAGTATCGATTACTTCAATGGGGATGCCACCGACGATGAGCTGCGATTCTACCACATCGCGCGTCGTGCCAGGGATTTCGGTGACAATGGCGCGATCGCTGCGACTCCAGGCATTTAATAAGCTCGATTTGCCCACATTGGGGCGCCCTAAGATGGCAACTTTTAAGCCACTGCGGAGTAGTTCTCCTTGATCTGCGGTGGCGAGGATGCGGTTTACTTCGGCGAGGGCATCTTGGAGGCGGGTGCGAATATCGCTTTCGTCTAGGGGAGGCAAGTCTTCCTCAAAGTCGATGCGGGCTTCTACTTCTGCTAATATTTCTAAACAGGTTGCCCTTAATTGCTGAATGGGATGGGCAAGTTTGCCTTGTAAGCCAGCGAGGGCGACATGGGAGGCTTGAGGCGATCGCGCCCCCACTAACTCGGCAATACTCTCGGCTTCGGTTAAATCGAGTCGCCCGTTGAGAAATGCCCGCAGCGTAAATTCTCCGGGTTGGGCAAGTCTGGCTCCCTCTTCTAAGCAGAGTTGTAATACCTGCTGCACGGGAATAATCCCACCGTGGCAGTGGAACTCCACAATATCTTCCCTGGTATAGGAACGAGGAGCCTGCATAATCAATAATAGGGCTTCGTCAACCAGTTGTTGAGTGACAGGATGGCGAATGTAACCGTAGATAATGCGGTGACTTTCCCAGGACTGCTTTCCTGGGGCATGAAACAAGGTACGGGCGAGGGGCAATGCCTGCTCTCCCGATACCCGCACAATGCCAACGCTGCCCTGTTCTGGGACGACTGGAGTGGCGATCGCTGTGATCGTATCTCCCTGCATGGCTTATTTGAGCGATCATCTTCTAAACCATAGCCTAGCAAGTCAGAAGGAACTATTCTGCCTGACTTACTTCTTTTGTATCTGGATATAATCGACAGTTTGTGCAAAGGATAGCCAGTTACCCTAACCAAGAACTTGTTTATTAATTTTGCTTATGATTGATATCATCTATTCCATTAAAAAAATTGACAGAATTGCAGGGTTCCTGGCTCTATCCATTTCCCCTGATTGTGATAGCCGCTGATTACCTGTGTAGTTTAACAAGACTACTTATATAATTGAGTCTTTACCAGAAACTACTCGAATTGACACCAAATTACTGCTCGGGTTATTAGGTTTTGCGGGCTTTGTAGCGGTTATGGTTAGCCTAGCTTACCTTCCTAAACTGTTTAATTTACTAATTAACCTTTCTGTTCTCCTCAGACTAAAGAAGCCTATACTCAGACGCTGCCCCTGATCAAATTTGGCTGATACCTCTCATTACTTTAACGGTTGTTGATCTCGTTTTTTTACTCCTTTCCACACCCAACTGGATGGATTTTTTAGAGATTCCGCTCAGCTTATCACTGGCAATTGGGATTAGCTGGCTAGGGTCTCGCTTGTTCAAGCAGTTTTTTGATGTTTACTTATTAGATGCTGCTATTCAGAGCAAACGTAAGCTTAATAACGAAGTTAAATTCTTGCCAAAATTGTCGCCAACGCCAGTATTGTTTTAATTGTTGTCTTTATTTTTGCTCAAACGCATCACATCAACCTTTTTGGTTTGCTTGCTAGTTTAGGAGTGGGCGGATTGGCAGTTGCTTTTGCTGCCCAAAAGAGTTTGGAGCAGTTACTAGGAGGAATCGTACTGTACATTGATCGCCCTTTTGTAGTCGATGATTATATTGGCTTACCTGACGGTGTTTTTGGCAGAGTAGAGTCGATGGGATTGCGTTCTACCAAAATTCGCATGTCTGGCAAAGGCACTCTATTAGTTGTTCCCAACAGCTCCCTTACCGAAGCAAATATTGAGAACTTTACGGGTGCTAAGAAGATAATTTCCATGATTTACTTGACGTTTTATGAAGCTGTAACCAATAACGAAAAAGCCTTAATTCGCCAACTTATATTAGATACCACTCGGGATATTTTTGGAGTTGACTCCCGCAGTACAGAATTTACTTTTAATGATATTACCGAACAGGAAACCCCAGACTAGCAAACTCAAATTAACCTATTTATGCTCGGTTATGGAGAAGTATTAATGGATTTGCCTCGCCAAATTATTGATGCTGCTAAACAAAAGGT